>JAHFUG010000286.1:0-8473 GCA_023265195.1 Blastocatellia bacterium
AACTGCGTTGGGGGTATTCTGGAGAGCCATCGCGGCTCAGCGTATGTAGGTGGGATTTGAACAAGTCCCCAAATTCATGTCGTCCGCGAGCACGCTGACCCGATCTTCGCGGAGTTCGTGACCGCCTACGCGCCAGACGATCTTCAACGGGAAAGCCCTCCTTTCCGGAGGCGAAGGCAATAGGCGTCACATGTCATCACAAGCAATTCCAATATGCGCGCCTCATCACACTTCCAAGGAGTGGCGGCCCACCACGTTCGAGTATAGAGAGGAGGGACGTCGATCAGTTGTCACCGAGTACATCGTGTCGGTTGACCGGTGAGTCTCGCTGTAATCGCTACCGCATCCCGCCGAATATCCTCTGATGTCCCGCGAGAATCCTTTCTTCGGCTTCGAGATCGGGCGTCAATGTTTCGACGCCGTGCTCGAATGTCCCGCCCAGCATGATCCCATCGCGCCGCGGAAACATGTACAGCCCTTCGGTTACCATGGCGTAATCGACCTCGGGTTGCGGCAATAACGCCGTGAGCTGGCCTTTGATCGGAGTAAGCTCGCTATCGCTGAACAACTCGCGCGCACCGAGTCCCGTGCAGTTCGCGATAACCGGCTCGGCCAGCGCCGCGAGTTGACGGGGTTCGACAAACGCTACCTGGCGAATGCGCCCACCGGCTGCCTGGAAATCCCGCAACAATGCCTTCAAGTATATCGACGGCTCGATGAACATCATGTTGTCGACGACCGCGTAACGCGATGGGAACGGGTGTTCTCGCGGACCCAACCGGCGTTGCGCGGGGAAAAGGTCTCGCAGCATTCGGTAGTCTCTTGGGTCATCTTCCTGCGTATCGTCGCTCAAGTAGTACTGCTCTCGCCAGTGCACGCCGTATTCGTCGCCGACCAATAGTTGATATGCGTGGTGAGCAATGTGGGCCGCGCGTTCGAACTGGCTGTCGAAGGCTGGGGTCCGGCGAGCATGATCGACGACACTGGTTGGAAACCAGCTTGCTCCCGATATGTTGGACGTTGTCTCCGGCGGCAGGTCTTTCGCGTAGATCGTCACGTCGAAACCGCGCCGCTGAAGCACCCTCGCCGTCGAGAGCCCGATGACTCCGCAGCCAATCACCGCCGCCGCGCCTTTCTTTCCCGACTCGGTTACGAGATCGGCCGCGAGTTGCGCCGTGCCCCACGACAGCGTCATGCCGCCTCCGCCGTGTCCATAGTTATGCACGAGCAGCTTGCCGGAGAGCGCTTCCGCCTTGACGAGAAAACCTGACGGCCGGTATGGACGAAGCCCGACGACGGTTCTGATTATTCGCTCGCGAGAGACATTGACCACCGCAAAATGCCGTGGGTGTTTCTTCGACTCTGGAGGCGCATCGACAACGTAAGGGCGGGCCCGCTTCGGGCGTCCCTGGCCGAGAAATAGTCCCGCAAACGCCGCGCTGCCGGAGCGGATCATTTCTCTGCGGCCGATACCTTTCTTTTCCACTATTCGTCCTCCGTCGATAATCTCAACCAATGGTTCTGATGTCCTCAAGAGAGAGTAGAACTGCTATTCTTCGTCGTCATAGCATTCAAACATGTGGAATGGGGCCGTCGAGGGCGCGGAGCAAAGCCGATATCGACGCTACTTGGCCTTTTGTTTCGGACGCTTTTGTTTCGTTAGATCAATTATCTTTCCGTTCCTGAGCACGTAGACCGGAGTGCCGGTTGCTAACCCGAGTTGTAGCGCACGCCGCCCGGCGCGGCGCAAAGCCTTCGCGGAAGCTAGAATGTCTGGATCGTTAGAATCTATCGGCTTTCGATTCATGAATTTTCCCCTGCGGCGATGTGCTGTAGAAGAATGTCTGAACTATCGTAAAGAATCCAGCTATCAACGAGCCGCCGATACAGATTATTGAAGTTGCGGAATCCACTCTCAAAGCGCCTTCGAATTACTGCCTCAGCCACATCGTGGCCTCCCTGCGCCACTCGCGCAGCGACCCGCGCCACGGCAAGATCCGCCGAAGGCAGGGTCAAGAAGATGAGCTTCACCTGGTAGAAGAAACACGCCAGCCCGCAATCATTCGAGCGTAGTTACGCCCGCTCAACGTCGTCTCGAAAGCGAAGCTGTCGCCACGTCGAACGTGGCGCTTGATTTCTTCCAGGAGGAGTCTGCCCGCGCGAATTGACGCCCGAGCCGGGTCGAACGGTGACAGGCCGGCCGCGATCAGGTCCACGTTAATGAAGTCGGGACAGTTCGCCTCCCGTGGCAAGAACTCCCGGGCGAACGTCGTCTTTCCGGCGCCGTTCGGTCCGGCGATGATGACGATTTTCTTTTCTTTGGGCATCGAAGCATCGAACTTGGCGCACTTCTTTCCCGCGAAGCGGCCAGGCAGTGGTGAGAAAACGCGCTCAGAGTTTGTCTTCCTTCGCAATGATCTCTTTCATTATCTCGGATGCGCCCGCCCCAATCGTGTGCAAGCGAGAGTCGCGCCACATGCGGCTGATCGGGTATTCGGTCGTATAACCAAAGCCGCCGAAGATTTGCATACAGTCATAGGTCACCCGTTGAGACAGATCGCTCGTGAACAGCTTGGCCATCGTGATCTCGCGGACCGCGCGCTCGCCTCGATTGATCAAGTCCAGCGCGCGATAGCTAAGCCATTTGCCCGCTTCAATGCTGGTGACGTGTTCAGCGAATCGGTGCTTCCACACTTGAAACTCGCCTATTGGTTTCCCGAACGCCTCGCGCTCCTTTCCATACGCAACCGCCATCTCAACGGCTCGCTCCATTAATGCTACGTTGGAAATAGCCGACGCCAGGCGCTCGCCTTGAAAATTGTGCATCGTGTAGTAGAAGCCTTTGCCCATCTCGCCCAGCACATAGCGCTTCGGTATCCGGCAATTGTCGAAGAACAGTTCCGCCGTGTCGGACGCAAGCATTCCGACCTTCTTGAGTTTCTTACCAACCGCGAAGCCTTTGACATCGGTAGGGAAGAGAACCATCGAGACGCCTTTGTACCTGTCTTCGCCGGTGCGCACGGCCAGAATCATGAAATCGGCGCGAGTGCCGTTAGTGATCCACAGTTTCTGGCCGCTGATGACCAGATCATCGCCGTCTATTCGCGCGCGAGTCTTGAGCGCCCCTACATCGGAGCCCCCCCCTGGCTCACTAATTCCGAGCGCCGCTATGCGATCGCCGGCGATGGCGGGTCTAAGGAACTCTTCTTTCTGAGCGGCGGTTCCAAGCTCATCGAGCACGGGCAGCGTTATGTCCGACTGAACGAACATGGCCATCGCGGCTCCGCCGTTGTTGCACCACGAGAATCCTTCGAGGTACGCCGCGGTAGCCCACCAATCAAGACCGCTGCCGCCGTACTTTGGGTTGAGACGAATGCCGAACAGGCCAAGGTCGGCCGCTTTCTTGAAGAGTTCTTTCGGAAAGATGCCGGCTTCATCCCACTCCTCAGTGAACGGCGCGATCTCTTTTTGGACGAATTGCCTCACCGTGTCGCGGAACATGTGATGTTCCTCGGTGAAGTAAGGGTAGTTGGCTTTAACCTGCACGGCTGTTTCCATGTCGTAAGTTCTCCTTATGAACACGAGCGGTCAGCGGTCAGCGGTCAGCGGTCAGCGGTCAGCGGTCAGCGGTCAGCGGTCAGCGGTCAGCGGTCAGCAGTCAGCGATCGTCGTTCATCAATCATCAATCTCCTTCCCCCTTTTCCCTTCCCCTTTCTCCCTTCCCCCTTTCCTTTCATGTTTTTTCATCTGCGTTTTTCTGCGTCATCTGTGGATTAACATGCACCAATACGTCACCGGGAGCCACGACGTCGCCCTGTTTGACCATGATCGCTTCGACCACGCCGTCCGTAGCGGCTACGAGGGTCTGCTCCATCTTCATCGCCTCCAGGATGACTAACGGATCGCCGGCGTGAACCTCCTGTCCCAAGGTCACCAGTATCTTCGAGACCAGCCCGGGCATCGGCGCGCTCGTGTCCGCCTGGCCGGCTGCTGCATTAGATTCAGGGTATCTCGGCAACCGCCTGACCGCCACCGGGCCTGACTGCATCTGTACAATCAACTGGCCGCCCGCTTCCGTTACAGAAAACAATCGCTGCGCTCCATCGAGCGTCAGACGAATTGAGCCAGGCTCGAATTCTACAGGCTGGGCAATGACCTGCCAATCTTCGATGGACATGGCGTACCGGCCGCCATCCAATCGCCTCCACCCAACTTCGATCGTCTCGGTTCCTACCATAACCTTGACCGAAGGGTCGCGATACGGATTGTTCCTATAATCCAATTCAACGTGAGGGAGAATGCGCGCTTGCGCTTCGCGGGTCTTGTGCAAGTAGAGAGTTGCAACTACGGCGGCTATCTTGGCATCGGCCTGCCCGTCCCGATCTAACAGTTCATGGAGCTGTTCAGCCACGAACTCGGTGTGAAAATCTCCAGCTTGAAAGTCCGGATGTTCGAGCAGCCTTAGTAAGAAGCGTTGATTCGTTTGCACTCCATGTACAGTCGTTTGCCGAATTCCGTATGCAAGCTTCCGCAGCGCGCCAATCCTATCCGGGCCATAAGCGATTACCTTGGCGAGCATCGGGTCGTAGTGCACGCCGACCTCCGTTCCTTGCTCGACGCCGCGGTCAATTCGCAGCCCAGCGATTGAAGGAGGAGGCGTCCAGCCGTGAATCGTTCCGGTGGCGGGAAGGAAATCATTCGCGGGATCTTCCGCGTAGAGCCTGGCTTCGATCGCGTGTCCGGTCCGGGAAACGTCTCGTTGGGCAAAGGGCAGCGGTTTGCCCTCCGCGATTTCGATCTGAAGCTGAACGAGATCCAGTCCGGTGATCATTTCGGTGACCGGGTGCTCGACTTGCAGGCGCGTGTTGACTTCGATGAAATAGAACTCACCGGTGGGCGCGAGTATGAACTCGACTGTTCCCCCGTTGACGTACCCGATGGCGCGGCCCGCCGCCACGGCGGCCTCGAAGATGCGCTCTCGCAACTCCGGAGTGAGGGCCGGCGACGGACTCTCTTCGATGATCTTCTGATGGCGCCGTTGAATGGAGCATTCCCGTTCGAAGAGATGAATCAGGCCGCCGTAAGAATCGCCGAGAATCTGCACTTCGATGTGACGAGCCTTCTCGATGTATTTCTCCAGCAGCAAGGCGCCGTCGCCAAAAGCCTTCTCCGCTTCACGCCGTGAACCTTCAATCGCTGGTTCGAGCGCATCCGCATTGCGAACCACTCGCATGCCTTTGCCGCCGCCGCCCGCGGAGGCCTTGATCAGCACGGGCAGTCCAATCTCGAGGGCTTTGAGTCGAAGAGTCGACGCGCTCTGATCATCTCCGTCGTAGCCTGGCGCGGTTGGTGTTCCGGCTCGCGAGACGAGTTGTCGAGCGGTGGTCTTCAAGCCCATCATGCGAATCGTGTCTTCCGAAGGTCCAATGAAGACGAGGCCCGCCCGCCGGCACGCCGCGGCGAAGTCCGCGTTCTCGGAGAGAAAGCCATAGCCGGGATGAATTGCGTCCGCGCCGCTTCGCCGCGCGGCTTCAATGACGTTGGCGATATTTAGATAAGACTCGATTGCGGCGCTTGGCCCGATGCGCACCGCTTCGCCGGCGAACCTTACATGGGGAGCACGAAGATCGGCGTCGGAATAAACGGCTACGGTTGAAATGCCCATAGCCCGGCAAGTTCGCATCACCCTAATCGCGATTTCGCCACGGTTGGCGACAAGAAGTTTTTGGATCGATGACATTAATACAGGCGATGGAATACGACGGACTCGGGAGGCCGTGATACTTCGTCCTTTTTCAATAGACTTCCTCGTGCGTTCCAATCTCGAGAAGGAGAATGCCGGCTTCCGTCTGATTGGCGTTCTTGGCGAAATCGAAGACTATGCGCAGGTCATATCCGGCGCTACACGCCCAAGAACCCGCCAGCTTCCCTTTCAGCTTGGCGGGAGGCAAACGGATTCTCCTGAAGTAAGCTCAGGGTTTCAGCGATGTCATTCTTCAGCGCCGGATGCTTTTTGATGATGCGTTCAATGGCCCTGACGAATGTCTTACCCCAAATGAGCGTTCTCATTCCATGAACCCTTTGATTAGTTCCTCCGCCGACCCGCGATTGACGTCTCCCTTTGCGTATTCGGCTCGCGCTTCTTTGATATTGTCAGCAAGTAGCTCTCGAGTTCGCTCAATACGCCGCCCTCGAATACTGTTGATGAGATCTTCGTGCTGATGATCAGGCAGCGCCTCAACGGCGTCCAACGCCTCTTGAAGCGTCACTGACTCTCGACTCGACATTTGTGACCTCCATATCGTTCGCGCTCAACGCCATTCAACCTACAGCAAGGATCAGCGCGGGCCAAGTCTAGCATGACCTCCAAAGCAACTGCATCTCCGGTAGTGTCTTAAAGTGTCTTAATCCTGTGTTGCTCGTAAGAAAAAGAGAAGCAGCCGGAGAATACCCCAAACGGAGTTGGGGGATGGTTCACTTCCAACCTACACCAGAGCGCTCACGCTCTCCCGTAATACCCCCAACGCAGGTGGGGGATGGTTCAATTCCGGCCTACATACGCTGAGCCGTCGTTGCTTTCCAGAATACCCCCAACGCAGGTGGGGGATGGTTCATCTGCTGCCTATGAGTCACACGAGTACCGGCGATCAATTCGCAAAGGGCCTCGACCGGCTAGGAATGCGTACATCCGTTTATGCCGATCGTTACTAGAATTCTGTTCGCGTTTTCCCCGAGGACCACTGCGTGATCAGGCATTCCGCACTCGAAATTCCGCACTCCGCACTCGGGATAGCAAGGACGGAGCCCTTGGCTGGTTAGTGCCGGAACACTCCCCACTCCATCGTGCCTTCGACCGGCCGGTTGTAAGCCGCCGAGAGCGAAATCGCCAGCACCGTCCGCGTATCGCGAGGGTCTATGATTCCATCATCCCACAGCCGAGCCGTCGCGAAATAGACGTCGGACTCCTGCTCGATCTGCGACTCCAACGCCTTCTTCGACGCCGTCAACTTTTCTTCATCAGGCGCTACGCCGGCCTTGACCGCCGCCTCTCGCTTGATGATGTCCATAACGCCGGACAGTTGTTGCGGACCCATTACAGCAATCCGGTGATTGGGCCACGTAAATAGAAAGCGCGGCTCGTAGGCTCTGCCGCACATAGCGTAATTCCCCGCGCCGTACGATCCGCCGATCATTATCGTGATCGCCGGCACCGTCGAGTTCGAGACCGCGTTGATCAGCTTCGCGCCGTTTCGGATGATCCCCTGTTCTTCATAGGCGCGGCCTACCATGAATCCCGTGATGTTTTGCAGGAACACAAGCGGGATGTCTTGTTGGTTGCAGAGGTGAATAAACTGCGCGCCCTTTCCCGCGGATTCCGACATCAACACTCCGTTGTTGGCGATTATTCCAACCGGAAAACCATGAATGTACGCGAAGCCGGTGACGAGGGTCGCGCCGTATCTCGACTTGAACTCGTCAAACCGCGAGCCGTCGACTATTCGCGCGATGACTTCGCGCACTTCGAACGGAACTCTGATATCGGCGGAGGCGATTCCAAGCAACTCGTCAGAGGAATAAAGCGGAGCTTCAACAATGGACGGCCGAGGCTTGAAAGGAGGCTCGGAAAAATGGCTCACGATCTCTCGTGCGATGCGCAGCCCATCCAGTTCGTCCTCCGCCAGATAATCCGAAAGACCGGATACTCGCGAATGCATCTCGGCTCCCCCCAGCGATTCTTCATCGACTACTTCGCCGGTGGCCATCTTGACCAGAGGCGGCCCGCCCAGAAACACCTGCGCCTGATTCCTGACCATGATCACGTAGTCGGACATTCCCGGGAGATAGGCTCCGCCGGCGGTCGAGTTGCCAAACACCACCGAGATGCTTGGAATGCGGAGCTTCGACCGCCGCGTAATCTCGCGAAACCCCCGGCCTCCGGGGACGAATATCTTTGCTTGAACCGGAAGATCGGCTCCGGCGGATTCAACAAGAGAGACGCTCGGCAGATGGTTCTGCATGCCGACGTCCGAAAGCCGCCGATTCTTGAGTTGACCTATTTCGCTGACGGCTCCGCCCTTCACCGTAGCTTCGTTGGCGACGATTATGCATTCTCGGCCCGAGACCAGACCGACCCCTCCGACTACGCCGGCGCCTACGAATTCATTCGGCATGCCTATGCCGGCCAGCGGCGCGATCTCGAGAAAGAAAGAGCCTTCGTCGAGGAGCATCTCTATGCGTTCGCGCGGCAGAAGTCTCCCTCGCGCAAGATGGCGTTTTACGTACTGCTCGCCGCCGCCTCTGGTGGAGCGGGCTAGCTCGAGCTTCAGCCGTTCGACAGCGGCGGAATTAGCGGCGTAGTTCGTCTGAAACGACTCGGACTGAGGATTGACGATGGATTTAATCGGTCGCACGCATCTCCTGCAATCGTTGCGGCGCTCGCGGAGAGTTGATAGCCTAGCGAGGTTTTCAGACA
>JAHFUG010000286.1:8573-10151 GCA_023265195.1 Blastocatellia bacterium
GTCGGTGCGATTTGGCTATGATTCAATGAAAAGCTCCTGAGCGAGAGTAGTTAGTCTCGTAGAGACGACCTATCTGTAGTCAGAGCCGGTGAATCTCTCTTGGCGGCGTTAGGAGCAACCCTTGCGGCAGAGGATGGGCCGCTCCTAACGGAGCTACGACCGCTAACGGAAGCGGCAGTCATCGCTCGTATCTACAGACGGGTCTCTCCTACGGAGATGCGGCTACAAGCGAGACCTAAGCTGATCGCCGTTCCATTTGGACGCAAGCAACACGGATTAGGACAGTACCCAAGAGAGTGGCCGGTATCCCTTTGCTGTCAATTATGCTGTCCGTTTCGTTACGTTTGAGACCGGTTCTAATCGTATTCGTATGATGGTAGAGTGATCGCTACCCTCGAGAGTATTAATAGTGAGTACCGCAGTGATGAGGCCAACCACGAAGGCCCAGCGGGTCTGGGAGGGGTGAGAAGGAGAATTAGAGGAGAGTCTTCCGCGCCTGTCTACTCAACCTTATGAGAATCATCCGCATTGCAAACGGACAAGGCTTCTGGGGCGACTCGCTGGAAGCGCCCGTGCAGCTTGTCGAGCGAGGCCCCATCGACTATCTGACTCTCGACTACCTGGCCGAGATAACGATGTCGATAATGCAGAAGCAGAAGTCCCGCGATCCAAGAGCGGGATATGCGCGCGACTTCATTGACGTGCTGAGCCGCGTTCTGCCCGCTTGCATCGATCGCAACATCAAGGTGGTAGCCAATGCCGGAGGCGTCAATCCCCAGTCGTGCAGCGCCGCGGCTGCCGACGCCGCCCGAAAGCTAGGCTTGGCTGGAAAGGTGCGGATCGGCGTTGTGGCGGGAGACGACATAATGAACCGGCTGGATGAATTTCTCGAGACAGGCATCGGGCTCGAGAACATGGAAGACGGCGAGCCGCTTGGCAGGATCAGGGACAAGGTGCAAAGCGCGAACGTCTACTTCGGAGCCGCGCCGATCGCCGAGGCGTTGGATCGCGGAGCCAACGTCGTCATTACCGGCCGCTGCACCGACACGGGGCTTGCGCTGGGGCCGATGCTGCACTCGTTCAAGTGGGCTCGCGATGATTGGGATCGGCTCGCGTCGGGAACTATAGCGGGTCATATCATCGAGTGCGGCGCGCAATGCACCGGCGGCAATTGTCAGGTTGATTGGAAGAGCATCCCCAATCTATGGGACATCGGTTATCCAATAGTCGAGGCAAGCGAAGATGCAACTTTTGTAGTAACCAAGCACGAAGGAACCGGCGGCCGCATCACGGTCGCGGGAATCAAGGAGCAGTTGCTTTACGAGATGGGTGAGCCGTCAACATACATTACACCCGATTGCATCGCTGACTTTACGACGGTTCGTCTCGAACAGGTTGGTCTCGATCGAGTCGGCGTGTCGGGAATAAAAGGACGGAAAGCGACGGAGTTCTACAAAGTGTCGGTGAGTTACTCGGCGGGTTACAAGGCGGTCGGAGCGTTGATCTACTCGTGGCCGGACGCGTATGAAAAAGCCAGGATGGCCGATGCGATTTTGAGGCGGCGGCTGGAGGCGCTGG
>JAHFUG010000636.1 GCA_023265195.1 Blastocatellia bacterium
CGCGGTCCCTGTTTTGACGGCGTGAACCGCATCGAAGGTCACCTGATTGTCTTCGTAAGCCAGACCGATCTTGCGCTGGCCGTCGGAGCCGCGCTTGAGCGGAACGGGAACGCCGTCGACGAGAACGCTTTGAATCGACGTGGCCGCGGTCGCTAGTCCCACGAACCGCACCGAGTGACTCGCTCGCGAAGGGGGCATGATTATCGCGTGTTCGGGCTCGATCATCGCGAGTTCAGGAGGGGTCCGGTGGAGCTTGTCGCCGGCCAATTGCGCGTCATATCGAAAATCGGGATTTCTGTTTTCAGTTTCGGTGTGGAGAACGAAAGAGGAATAAAACACTCGGCCCAGCGTGTTTTCAGCCTGGATCTCGACTGTATTTCGGCCGGGCTTCAATTCGAACCCTGGCCTCCTCTTTAAGTCGAGCGTAATGCGCTTGCCTGTTTCCGTTGGAACTTTGTCCCCAAGCGTGTCGCTGGCCTCACCGTTTATATAAGTGTGTATTTGGCCATAGTCGATCCTCTCCGCCTGTGGATTTAGAACGTGAAGTATGATGGTTGCAACTTGCGCGGAGGGAATAACGAGGTCGGCGGCCGCCGTGCGATTTACTCGAAGCTCCGGCAATTCAATCTCGAAGACCTTGATTGAAGCCCCGGACGGTTGTTGGGCCGCGCCCGAAGACAAGGACAGGCCCAGGAATAGAATCACCGAGGAGGTTAGTAGAGTACGTGGTTTCATTGATCTACAATGGACGGCGCCGGTGGCGGCCCACCGGCGCCGTCCGAGACCGTTATTCACTGCCGGCGAGTAGTGCGGGGCCGTTCAGCCGGAGGTGGCGGAGGATCGGCTGAAACGACCTTGATAGGACCATAGTCCGGGAGAGGCGCCTTCCACGCCTTGTCGCCAAGCAGCCTCATGTGATCGTAAAGCACATCGATGTTCGGAGGCAGCGTCGAGTCATGGCGAGCGTCATCGACTTTCTTCTTTTGGAACGCGATTACGTAATCTTTCAGCGACTGCAGCGCTTGCGCCTGACTGATGGGATCGGTTTGCTCCATCAACACCAGCGCCCGCTGAAGCTGAACTTCCGGTATCGCCTGACGCGTGTCAAGGCTGATGGCTTTGGCGAGGAAGTGTTGCGCCTGGTCATGCTCCTCCTTTGTGCGTCCGACCAATTTCAATATGCGGCCATAGTAAAAAGAAGAGACGGCGTCGTCGGAGCGAATGGAGACCGCCTGTTGGAGGTTTCGCCTCGACATTTCGAACATGTCGAAGCGATAAGCTTCGATGCCGTTGTCGCGCTTCAGTTCGGCCATGATCACGCTATAATCAGCGGTCGTGCCGATCATCTTCCCTCCCCGCAACAGGTCCTGATAGCGGCCTTGCAGTGGTCCAGACAGCAACTTTTCGCAGTACTCCTTTCGCTCGCGGAGGCGGCTGCGGCGTCCGAGAAATCCCAGCTCGACGCGCTGGTCGCCCCGAGCCGCCTGATCCATCGCGGTGAAGAGTTTTGGGACCTCCTTGACATCGTATCCTTTGTCGATTGTAGCCTTCAGGGCAAAGTCGTCAGCCTCGTTTTCCTGGGCTTCATCCCAATCAATCCCGATTTTCTGATTATAGAGGCTGCCCACCGCATAACCGGCCAGCAGTCCTATGACGGCTCCATTTCCTATCCCTTGTTTGCCGCCGATTGCTCCGCCAATAACAGCGCCCGCCGCCCCGAAGATCGCGGACCACATTATCCTCTTCCTCTCTTGCCGCTTGTTGTACTCCTCCTCAGCCAGCGGCATCATCACCTTCACCTTCCAATGCTCTTTGTAAACGTGCCCCAATTCGTGGGCTAGCAAATAGGCAAGTTGCGCTTCGCTATCCAGCAAGGAAATCATTCCGGTCGAAACCAGCACGGTGCCGGTCGATAGCGTATAAGCGGATGGAATCGGATGATACGTGATCTTGAATGCGTAGGGCTTGTCGGAGTCGTCGGGGACCAGGCGCTGGCCGACGTGGTTCACATAATCCTGGATCCATGGGTTGTCGTATAGAACGCGCCTGATCTTCGGCGTCGCGTCTTCGGTTTCGGCCATGACCAGTTCAGTCTTGCGCTGAGTGTTGATCTGGTATGCCTGCATCGCATGCTGCGACTGCAAGTCGCGGTAGGCGGTGTCAACCGCGTCCCGGAAATCCGGTTCGCTCGCGTATTGGTCTTCGGCGAATTCTCTAAGAGTGTTGTACTTCCTGGACTCTTTGGAGCGCACCTGCGCCTCCTTGTCTTTTCGGCCCTCTTCTTTCTTTTTGAGTTTCTCCTGCCGCTCGCGCAGCTTCTTCTCTTCCTTAGTCTCCTGCGCGGTGGCGATTTGAGTAAAGAGCGGCGATGGAATCGTCGTAAGGAGGCACAACAGTAAGGCTAATAATCTGTGTGAGGCGTTCTTCATGGCAAAATCTCCTGAAACAGCTTTGATCTAGACTGTTTGACTTGATATTGGGTCAATGTTTCGCCAGTGAGACGCTTTTGGATCGCGAGGACATTCAAGACGTCATCACGGCTCTTGTTTTGAACGGGTCAGGGACTCCAATTGGCTCAGCCGGTGTTTGCCACTGAGTCATGCGATCAATCAGCCCAGCGCCCGGCCGCTACATCTCCCACCTACTTCTGACGGCAGCCATTCGCGATCGACTATTGGCCGAATCTGTTTGGAGCACTATTCCACAGGTCCGGCTAAGGTTTCGAGAACTTCAAATACATCGTCAGTATCAGTAGGACTTCCGCTTCCTCTCCCGTGCGGGGACGAAAGTTGAAGGTACGCGCTCCATCTTTGACGTGAAAGAGCGAATGGAAGAAGCGGTTTTGCTTGATCTCCTTCACCGCTGAGTATTGCAATCGAAACGAATGGTCCTCGACCTCCGCCGTGAAGGTTATCCCGGTCTTGTCGAGGTACAGCCAGCCTCGGCAATAGTCGGCGAGCAGTTCGTCTCCCAATTTCTCGTGTGAATGATGCACCCAGAAGGTGGCGCCGCCTCCTCCGCGAAAAGACTCTTCGAAGAGCAACTTGGCTTTCAAGAAATCGCGCCGCCGGTACAGTTGCGCCGCTCCCATCAACGAAAGAGCCTCCGCATTATTGGGTGATGCTTCGAGGAATTCTTCGAGCCTGGAAACGGCTGCGTCGTAGCGTTGCTGCCGGACCAACTCACGCGCGGCTAACAAGGGCTGTTGGGCGGACGCCAGCATCCAGACCACTGCTGTTA
>JAHFUG010000287.1 GCA_023265195.1 Blastocatellia bacterium
AGTAGACCAAGCCGAGCTTCGGAGAAAGAGAGAGACCGGATGATCTGGGTACTGGGGGCTACGTTGATCATCCCGGTCTCTCTTAATTTTAAATCGAAGAGTTTCCGGCCATCAGCGACAGGTTCTTATCCGATCCAACGTTCCACCTTCTTCAAATCGTCAGCGGCTTTTGTAAACACGATTCAATCCCATATTATCCGGCCGGGGCCAGTCAAAGCGGGTTCGGTCCGATTGCGCATTTTTGCGGCTCCTGTTCAGTTGGGTAGTGTCCCGATCTGTGTTGCTTGCGTCCAAATTGGAACGGCGATCGGCTTAGGTTTCGCTTGTAGCCGCATCTCCGTAGGAGAGACCTGTCTGTAGATACGAGCGATGACCACCGCTGCCGCTTCCGTTAGGGGTCGTAGCTCCGTTAGGAGCGACCCATCCTGCTGCTTACTCATTCGCGGAATGTTGCGAGGGCATGGGCTGGCGGAAGGCGCACGTACCTACATTCAAAACGTATTGAGGGAAGAGATCCGGGAGCTTAGCCGGTCTGAGCATCTCTATGAAACTTCTGAACAGTTGCGCAACCTCACTCAGGTCCTGGCTTTGCGTTTATCGAAAGCTGCCTCCTAAAGGCCCCCTAACGTATTAAGAAATCTTGTGGCGCGGCGGTCGGGTCAAGTCTGTCATGAGCAATAACTACAAACTTGCGAGCAGAGGCGCCTGCAGTCATCCATCAGATCCCTGCTTCTTTTCAGCAAGCAGTCCTGCCAAGAACCAAACATCGCTTCCGAATTGGGAACGTATTTCCGCGGCGAGCGGGTCCTCCAGGTCATCAAGGATCGCCAGCGCGGCTTTCACGCTCTCCCTGGCCCGGTCGCGTTCGCCGCGCCTATAGAAGATCAAGCCGATGTTATAAAGGACGGTGGCTTCAGTACGCTGGTCTCCGATTTCGCGCAATGCCTCCAGTGCCTGCTTGAAGAGCTCGAGCCCGCGCCCCGGTTCGTCCAGTTTGCAATAGCCCGCGCCCATATTGGCCAACCCCATCGCTTCCTCCAGGCGCGCGCCGAGTTCTCGCCATATCGGCAGGGCTTGTCCATACAACTCCAGATGCTGATGGGTCAGGCCCACCTCGATGTAAACGTTTGCCAGGCTGCCCATCGCCATAGCTTCGGCATACCGGTTGCCAATCGCCTTGGCGCGTTTGCGCGTATTCACAAAGGTATCGCTCGCGCGGCGCATATCACCCAGCTTGATATAAGCATTGCCGATGTTGCTGAGCGCATCTAGCTCGATGGTGGGATCCGCCATTTCCTGAGCTATAGTCAAACATTGCTCATAGGTTTCGAGCGCTCGCCTTATTTCTCCCAAGCTGAGGTAGGCATTGCCGACATTCAACAGAGCTTTACTCTCACCGGCCTTATTGCCGAAGTAGCGATCAATGGCCAAGGCTCGCTCAAAAACTCTTAACGCCAAGCGGACTTCACCGAGATCGAAGTAGGCCAGTCCTAGATTGTTGTGGCAGATTCCCATCTCCAGGTAGTCGCCCAATTCTTCGGCTATCTGCAGCGCCTCTTCAAGCAGGCTTATGGCAAGTTGCAACTCACCCAGCGCTCTATAAGCACCACCAAGATTACCAAGGGCCTTGCTTTCCCCGCGCCGGTTGGCGATCTCGCGAGTAATGGCCAAGTCCCGCTCGTAATAACCGATGGCGCTACGCGGCTCATCCATGAGCATATAGGTGTTGCCCAGATTGTTTAGAGCCTGGCCTTCTTCTCGTTTTGCGCCGATCTCTTGGAAAATAGTTAAGGCTCGATTGTGAAGCTCTCTTGCGTCAGCGACGTTACCAATATCATTCTTGGCATTGCCTATGCCCATTAGGTGGCCGGCTTCTTCGTAGCGCTTATTCAAGCGCTTGGCGACTTTCAATCCGGCCTCGCGCCACTCCATCTGTTCCCGCGGATGCTGCCGCAGATCGAGTAAGGGGAAGCCAACAACCGGATAGGCGCTGCAAAGGTCGGCTGCATCCTCATTCGAGTCGGCTTGATCGGCAATCAGGGCCTGTGCGAACCGAATGTTCTTCCATTCAATATCGAAGATTGCCACCGCAAGTTCGAGCGAATCGCCGCCCTCCTCATAAAGCTGACGGGTTCCAAGCAGCACCATCCCGTAATAGGTGGCGTGTCGGATTTGCGCTTCTCTGAGACTCGGCATAAGCGTCGATCAACTCAACAGGGAGCGCGCTTGCTGAACCAGTAGTGCGTGCATTTGAAATCGTCCGTCTCCAACCGGTTCGAGCAAACCATGGTCGACCAGTTCGTACACAACCGGCTTGGGGTCTTCTGTCTGCCAGACCGAACTCATTGCGTTTAGATCAAACGTGGCGGGCTTGGGCGCAAATACTCCGAGATAGGCGAAACAATCACGGGTGTACTCATCCAGCATATCGCTGCTTCTTTTTAGCAAAGCGGCCACTGTAGGAATGATGCCATTCTCCGCGCGGTCAGCGGGAGCTTTCTCGTGAATCAATCTGCCTCCGCTACGAATCTCTTCGATCAGATCCTTGACTCCCCATCCCATCCTCGCTTCTCTCTTCAGTAAGCGCCCGGCAACGTGAAGCGCCAGAGGCAGGCATTCGATGTCACGAACCAGCAGGCGGCACTCATCCGGATGTTTAGCGACGACCGTCGGCGCCAAAATGCCCAGCAAAATCAGCGCGTTCTCTTCCGTGAGCACCGGCAGATTGTAGACCGACCGAATACGCGCCGAGAGCGCATCGGCCACTTTGGTCTGACGAGTGGTCATCAACAAGGTGCATTGATCGCCGCAAGCCTTTTGAAAAGGAGCCGCATGCGCCTCGTTCCATACATCATCGACGATCAGCAGCATCCGCCTGCGCAGCAGCAAGGCAGCTAGTTGTGCGGTCGCATCATTGAGCGTCGCCGCGTGCAGCAATTCGTCCGTACCTAAGGCTTGGCCCCAATTGGCCAATATGGTTAGTAGATCGGGGCGCCTGTCGAGAGCCGTCCATAACACGCCGTCGGCGAATTCCTTGACGATGTCGGAATCGCGTCCCAGCATGCCCACAAGCGAAGTCTTCCCGACGCCCGGCCATCCGCGCACGATAATGGAGTTCTCTCGCGAAGCGGTTGCGCCGTTGACCCCGAGCAGTTCCTTGATGTCGCCGAGGGTGTCTTCGCGGCCCACGAAGATCAGCGCCGGGAAAGGCGGCGCGATTCCCGGGGGGGAAGGAAAGATGCGTCCGCGCAGCAAGCTATATAACGAATCGCTCAACTCAACGTGCAACTGGTTGTGATCGCCCGTGACGATGATCTGCGTTTGCGAATCGCTATCGACGGCCACGTTTCGCTCGCCGGCCTCCATAACGATCCGGCCTTCTAGCAATGCGCGCCGGATGGCCTCGCGATCCTGGTCCCCAGCCGACTCGTCTACCAGTCGCTGTAAGGCGGCCTTAAGTTCTTCAGTTTTGAGCATGGCTTTCCTCGTTGGGCTTACTTATTCCGTTTGCTCATACTCACACTATTCGAATCGCCAGTGATAATGACACCGTCACCGATCGACCCCACGGAGACATTGCGCTGGCCGGAGGCGCTTCCCGGCTTTCGTTCGTCTGACCTTTCCGCTGTCTCGCGGCATTCCTCGATCAGATAGGATTTCGTGGCGTCAATGCCGTCGCGCACAAACAACTCTGGGGTTTTTGCGCCCCGCATGCCGGCCATCGATAATTGGTTCCGGGCTAGATCGAAGGCTTCTTTCACCGAGCAGCCGTGGGCCAGTGATTGATAAAAGTAAGCCGAGAAGACGATGGCGGACGAATCTTCAATGGCGCCATTCATGCCGATAGCGAAGTCAATTAACTGAGTTATGGATTCGGCATGATCCCGCGAGTGGCAGACATTCAGGGCGACGATGCGAATCTCTCGCTTGAGAATGGTGAACAGTTCGGTCAAGGCTTTCCTACTGACCACCTTGCTGCTGCCATAGTGGCTCTCAAGATAGACGCCGCCGGCACGATTGCCGTGGCCGCTGAAATGAACGATGTGCGGGCGGTGCTTCAGCAGAGCGTCTTGCAGATCAGTTGGCCTAACCGCAAGCACAGGTATGAGCGCAAAAGCCTCGCGTTGCGTGCCCTTCCATATCTTTTCCTCGATTTCGCGGATTTCTTCTTCGAGGCGCAAAGCCGTTATGTTTTTCGGACTCGCGGCAAGAAACAGGATTCGGATTTTTTCCGTCATCACAGGTATCTCCAGACGCCGTTTAGGCCGCTCTTACAGAATGGCTCGCGGACTACAAGCGCAAAGGAACTACAACACTGCTAGCTCTCTGAGCGCCCTTGATGAGACCACCTCAGCCTGTAAGGGGAGAATCAGGGTTGCCACCGACGAAGGATAGCGAACGGGCATTCCACATATCATACTTCAGATCGCTCCTGAACTGACCGCTTATCAGAAGGGGATAAGCATTCGAACCGCGGTGTACGGACCCGTACGCACCGGTGGTGCGCCAACGAAGACCGCGAGGGCCTACCTATGCAAATCTCGGTTTTCACGCTCTCTAGTTTCATGTTTCCTCTCATTGCTCTGATTTTCGCTATCGTTCGATTTTACGTCCTTAAGTGACTATTCGGGTCGAATTATTTCATTCTCGTGAAAGAAACTACATCGAGCCGTCGCGGAGCTAAAGAGACTCAGAGAGCAGCACGCACCGGTTGACTCATTTATCATGAGAACAACATGAGAGCATACAGCGCCTTGGAGAGCTACCCAGAAAAAAACAAATTATTTTTGGATTCCTGTAATAACTCTGCGTCAGCCATCACTCTTGTATAGGTGACGATTAAGCACCTACTTTCTGGAAGGTTGTTCGGGAATTTGGAGCGGGTGAGGCTGTGAGACCAACTCTATTCCCGACTGCATATCGCCGGAGAGTCTTGCGGCCTTCGATTCGGTATTACTTGGAATGCATTATCATACCGAAGAGAAAGTGCGGTTTCGGAAGAGTTAATCGAATTAGCCGAGTGACGGTCTTGGACCAAATGCTCGATCCTCTGATGCGGTCAACACTTACTTGCAGGAGGTGCGTGTCTCCAATGCCCAGGCCGATCATTGGTGCTCCCCGCATAGATAATGCGGATTCCCATTTGGTGAAATCTAATCGTGCGCAACCAGCGGGTCTAACTGGTCCTCGCTTGGAACAACGGCTCAGGCAAAGGCGATCACGTAGTTATGTAGAAGCAATTGCCCGGATAGATGTTGGAGCCCATCAAAGTGATCGGATAGCATTCGACTCACTGCTTCAGGAGATATCAAACGAGTTTCCCGATCTCATCATCGATCAAGTCCCGTTGGGAATAGTCAGCAAATGCCATCTTGGCGCGCCATTTGAAGTTCATGTTTGCGATTTCAGGGGAGAGATTCTCGAACACTTCCAGACGTACCGCTCGATGCCGACCGTCTTTGAGCGGGCGCGTTCGCTGGCAATCCATCCCGCCTACGCGTTGATCGAGGTGTACACCAACACGGTACGCGCCGTTGCCGTCGACGGCTCGGTTTCGGTAGTCGGAAACGAAGGAGATTAGGCTATGAGCACGTCATCCATTGATCTGAGTCCTCTCGTGCGAAGCATCAATAACATTTCTGACAATCTGCGGGTCGTCAACGATAACGTTTCGGTCGTTGACAGCAAAGTGGAAGTGGTCGCACACCAACAAGCGATCGCCACCCAGCGGATCGATGAGCTTTACAACGAATTCACGGCGTTTGTCGCCGCCGACATAAAACACAAACAGCTCCAGCTGGCTGCGACGCGGATCATCGAAGTACGCCAGGAGATCGAAAAGCGATTCGGGCATTACTCGGAGGTGCGCCGCATAACGACCGGCATTCTGCAGGCGACTGATGCCGCGATAGTCCGCCAGGAAACGATGCGGACGGCTACCGAAAATCTCATGCTGCTGGCGCCGGGTTACTGGCTTGCGCCGGCGCTCGTGGCCTTAACCGCCTGGATAGCAGACAATCAACCGCTGGCTGAGAAAGCGCTTGGAGAGTCGATTCGGCGCGATGATTCGAAGACCTCTCTATTCTTTGCCTTGGTCTGTCGCAGAGGACAACGCCTGGAAGCTAACGCAAAATGGCTTCGCAGATACTTCCAGATTCAAAATCCGCACGCAATGGATCGCGAGGTTGTTGTCATGCTCGACGCCCTCGCGAATGGCGTGTTTGGCGGCGCGGCGCTGACCGCTTGCTCAGATGTGATCAACCAGTGGCTGACTGAACTGGAGGAGCAGGCGGGCTTTTCGGACGAGCAGAGGAAGCGGTGGGCCGGCGCTCTTGACGTTCTGGCCCCCAGAATGCGCGACCAAGAGTACCCGACGCTGCCCAACCATACCTCCGCTTGGCCTCGGCTTCAAACTGCGTTGTGCCGCGCAAGGAGGAATCAGTCAGTTCACTCCTTCTTTGAACAAATGTTCACCGGTGAGACCGCCGTTTCGGCGAGTCTGGAGTCGGCGGTAGACAGCCTCCTCGATTCGTTAGTGAGGAACTTTGATGAGGAAGAGCTGCCTATGCGCCGCGAGGAGCGCTTGCTGCAACTGATCGTGGAGGAACAGGGCGACCGGGACGGCGCAACAAGACGATTCCACGCGGAAGCCGACTCTCTGGAAGATCAGACGAATTTCGCGGCCATGCTGACAAACTCCTCGATGAACCCACAGCAGTTCGGCGCGACCAGGGCTACTCAGCGATACGCCGTGTCACTCTCTCGCGAATGGATTTTGAGCGCCCATCAAGATCTGGTGGCAAGGGATCGGGCCGAGGTTCCGGCTGAGGTCGAGTTGGCGTGCGGATCCTGGAAAGGCAAGAGTGTTGACGGCTCGAATGAGGCAGGCCTCTCCTCGTCGCTCAACTCGCATTACGCGGAGCGAATCGAGCAGGCGGTCAACGCCGTCAAGCTGTCAGCCGGTGTTTGGATTGCGCTGATAGGAGGCTGTCTTCTTGGTTTTGTGGTGCTCGCTAGTGGCGCGATTCTGATAGGTCTCGTGATCGCCGGTATCGCAGCCGCATACTTCTACTGGCAGTACAAGAACCTCGACAAACGCCGCGTGGAAGCAAGGGAATTATTGGAGAAAGAGCGTGATCAGGCTCTTCATTTCCTGCGAGCCTGCCTCGCGGAACTTGCCGATCTCCGGCGTGAGATAGCTCGCGAGGACGCGAAGTCAAACGATGTCACTGTGTTCTTAGAATCGTTGACTGCGGCACAGTTTGTTCTGAGCGGGCCAGACCAACAGCGGGCGTCGCTCGCTTCGTAAATTTGGAGAGATACTTATGAATACACCATCTTCGTCACGATCTGTTATTCGATCAGAGGCGCAAGGCAAGGAGTCGGGTCAACCCGCCACAGCGACCCACCCAGACTCGCCCTTTGCCACGAGTTTACCCTCATGGGATTTGCTGCCGCTGCATACTTTGCTCGTGCGCCGCCGACCGGTGAAGAAGTGAGATCCGATCAAAACGAAATACCGCGCACGTACGCGACATGGCTGCCGCTGCTGGATCGCTTCAGAGAAGGCGACGACTCCGTTCTCGACCTTATGCGGCAGGGATCGATAGAGTGGTCCAGCATTGTCGCCGAGCGCTGGACGCGTCACGTGTCGTCTGCGTTGGAAGGCAGATTATCGATGCTTTCAAAGCAGCTTCAGTTGGCGCTCGACAGGTCTCGCGGCGAAGGCTTCGCAGTCGCCGCGGCATTGCTGAATGCACGGCGTTCACTCGATCGACTGCACGAGTTCGCGTTGATACCCTGCGTTCCAGACAACGTCAAGAATCACCTCGGAAACGAGATAAACCGTTGGGCAAAGGAATCGCAGGCTGTGCTCGAAGAGAACGCAGCGAAGATAAGAACCGATAACGGCCGGCTCCTTAAGGCGTTTCGCGATAATCGACTTACCGCGCGCGCAACAGTGGTCGAACCAACGACAAGAGATTCCTCCGACACCGCACCGCCGCAGCGCGGGCGCCGGGTCATTTTGTAATCGCTTATGCCAGACTTTGCGAACTGCCGTCAGACGCTGCTCCTTTATCTCAAGGCGCGGATACCATTCATCTCGCTACGCACCGATGAGCGAGACCGCGCTCTGGACCTTCTGCGCGAGCTAGCCGAAGAATTAGCCATTCCAGTTTACTGCCATACGCTTTCCCAAGGCACTCGTGACATCGTGACCAATAGAGTGGTAAGCGAGGATAGATCGGTTGCGGGTGCTTTGGATTACGCGAGCCAGCAGATGCTGCAGCGGCAGAATCTTACATTTGTTTTTACAGAGGTACAGGATATAGATGGCGACACACCAACAAGCAGGCAATTATTGGATGTCGCCTCTTCGGCGACCGAGCGCGGCGGGGCCCTTACTGTAGTGACCACGTCTTTGGTTTGGGCGCGCCTGCAGCGTCACGGAATGACGCTCGCGCTTGACCCACCGAACGAGGATGAAATGCGCTCAATCATAGCCGAATGCCTGGCGCCCTATCGCAGTGGCATCGCGATCGACTGGGGTGACCCCGAGTTGACCGAAGCCGCCACCATTCTTGCGGGAGTGACCAGAATCGAGGCAGAGAATGCGATCGCTACGTTTCTGGCAAAGGGATCAATATCAAAGGCCGATTTGCAGGAATTGAGCAAGGTCAAAGACCGCATTTTCTCGGATATCTCAGGGTTAGAGCGTGTCTTCGTTTCTGGCAGGGATGTAACCGTTGGTGGACTTGCAGGCCTTAAGGCATGGCTGGATAAACAGAGGCCGCTGTTGACCATGGACTTGCGCGAGCGAGGGTTGCGCCCGCCGCGAGGTGTGCTTCTAGTCGGAGTTCCAGGCTGCGGCAAATCTTTGTCGGCCAAAGCGGTTGCCACAAACTGGAATCTTCCTCTCTACCGCCTTGATCTTGCCAACATTCATGGGCAATACCTTGGCCAGTCAGAAGCGCGACTCAAAGAGGCATTGTCCATGGCTGACCGTGTGGCTCCCTGCGTTCTGTGGATCGACGAGATAGAGAAAGGACTTGCCGGCACGGGATCGGGCGGAGATGGCGGAACATCAGCGCGAGTCGTTGGGCATTTTCTGTACTGGCTTCAAGAGGGCCGCGCCAGGGTCTTCGTTGTGAGCACGGCAAATGACATCGGCAAGCTTCCTCCGGAACTATTCCGAAGGGGGCGTTTTGATGAATTGTTCTTCGTGGACCTACCAAGTCCGAGCGAGAGACTAGAAATCATCTCGCTTTACGCCAGTCGCTACTTGCGAAGAGAGTTGGAACAACAACTTCTCAATGCGCTGGTAGACCTGTCTGATGGGTTCGCCGGTAGTGACTTGGAGGCAGCCGTTGCGGAGGTCACTAAAGAGGCGATTCTGAAAGGCGACGACGCTGTCGATCAGGAGTTTTGGCGGAAGGTCTTTAGCAACACGGTTCCGTTATCCAAGACAAACCCGGAAGCTATCGACGCCATCAGGTCCTGGGGGCGAGAACGCGCCGTTCCTGCGTCAGGCCCGAGCGCGGCCTTGGTTGATGCATCACAATCCAAGGCTCGCCGGTCGGTGCTTGTGTAAATCGACTTGATTGGGATTTCACTTTCAAACCGAAACGGGAAAGCCAAAAGCTAGATTGCGTTGATACATTGGGTTAGAATGCCAGCATGAAAACTGAAACAGCACAAACCTTCATTTCTCGTTCGCCAGATGTTATTAGCGGCGCTTCGGTGTCTGCGAGAACTCGTGTGCCGGTGCAAAGGCTGCTTAATTATCTTGCGGGCGACATCCACTAGCCGAAATTCTTAGAAGTTTCGAAAGTTTTTCGATTGTAGCCATGAGCAAGCTCTGGGGTTCTTGAGACGTTTGAAAGAGGGGGCGGTCGACGGGCCAAAAGACGCGCCCAATCGGAAAAGCCAGACCCATTAGACGGCAGGTCGGCGCCACTGATCCGACCCTCAAGTTGGGTGGCAATCTGCTATCATTGCCCCTCGGAATCGATGCCCCGCGGAAACGGCAGACCTTCCCGTACGAGGTGCGAGATGAATACAAATAATCTGATCGAAACCGATCCTGAAAAGCTAAGCGGAATGCCTGTCTTCTTCGGAACGCGTGTGCCAATCAGGAAT
>JAHFUG010000040.1 GCA_023265195.1 Blastocatellia bacterium
GATCAGGCTGGAACGGTTTCGGCGGAAGATTCGGACAAGAAGAAATCAGTCATCGTTACGGCCGCGGCCTCGGATGAGGGGGGCACGGTGGTTTCAGTGACTTTTCAGATGAAGAAATAATATCCAATACTCGAACCCCATCCCGCCCACGAGTCGTTGTGGTTCCGATTGGAGGCGTGCTGGAGAGGGCGGCCTTGCCAGTCGCTTCGAACGCGCAGCAGTGTGCTCGTGGTCAATTCTTGGCTAGAACATCGAGAATGCCTTTCAGTATCTCTTCAGGCGTGGGAGGACACCCGGGTATATAGACACCTTTTTCCCGTATCGCTTCATCAATCTCTCCCGGGCGCGCCCTTATTGCATAAGAATCCTTGAAGACTCCACCGTCGGCCGCGCAGTCACCCAGGGCGATTACCCTGCGAGGTTCCGGCATCGCCTCAAAAGTCAGGCGAGCCGCTTCTTCGAGATTGCGAGTGAAAGGGCCGGTCATTACTAGGATGTCGGCGTGCCGCGGCGAGGACTCGAACTTGATGCCGAATCGTTCGATGTCATACACGGGATTGCTCAAAGCATTGAGCTCGATCTCACACCCGTTGCACGAGCCGCAGTCCAGATGCCGAATAAAGACCGAGCGCTTCTTTGCCGACAGCTCCGGCAACCGAAGCCGTTCAAACGTAATTGCATTCGACATCATGGCTTCCGACACTCGCTTGTATAGAGACTCGGGCAGAATCAACTTGGCGAGTTGCTCGGCGAAAAGGCGGAGAACCGTCACATTGGCGTTTCGAGAGTTTTTCATATCGGCTCTTTTTAGCTTGGCTCAGCAGAGGGTTGATCGCTACAGGTCATTGCCTGAGCAAGAAAGATTAAAGCTCTTGTTGATCAGCGGGAAGTCGGCCAGGAGATTTTCCAGGAGTGACGACCTTCCCTCCTCAAGAGATTGCTGATCCTTCAGAATAACCGCTGAGACAAGCGCGGGCCAGTTAAAGAGCGACGGGTCTCGCACTTTGCACCGGAAGATGGTATTACCGGGTCCTTTCATGACCCAGTACATTATGTCCCCTCGCCAGCCTTCGACGTACCCAAGTCCGAATTCAAAACTCGCTATTCTTCGCAATGATTCCACGAGAGGCGTCACTTCATGAAGCTGTTTGGATTCGAAGTCTGTCAAACTCCTCAATAGTATTTCGATGATCCGCGCCGATGTTTCGACTTCGGCGATTCGGAACGCCAATCGTGCAAAGACATCACCCCTCAACTCCTCCTTCAGCACCTGAGCTCTACGCGAAGTGGTTGGTGACGCGGATCCGTTCGAGTCCCTTAATGCACCATCCTCTCCGCTTTCAATGGTAGCGTTTATCTCCGCTAACATCTCCGGCCGGGCAGCATAGACTCCCTTGGCGTGGCGCAGCCGAAAATCGTGTTTCCCTAGGCCAGAGGCCCGAGCCACAAGCCCCGTGGCCCCAAGCTCGGTGGCCTGCTCGAGCGAAAGAACGCCTGTCATTATCATTCGATTCCGGCACGCCGGCATCTCCAACACGAGCTTACCCAGGCTCAAGAACTGATCGGTTAACTCCCGCACTCTATCTGATGCTTCACTCAAATTGGGGGACCGGGTTAGTTCTACACCGCCGGGACGGTTGATGTTTCGCAAAAGGCGGTGCCCGCCTAAGTCGGCGTTGAGCTGCATCGACTTCTCTCGGAGAACTGCGATTCGAGACGCGGCCAGATCAAACGCCATATCGTGAACCATGGCGGCAACGTCTCCGATGTGGTTATGCAATCGCTCCATCTCGAGGAAAAGCCCGCGCCAGTGAAGGGCGGAAGCACCGGGCTCCATGCCGGCCAGCGACTCTACAGCCTGACAATACGCCATCGAATGAGCAAAAGACGAATCGCCGGATATCCTCTCCGCAAGCTTCCAGCCCTCCTCCAACGAGTACTGCGTCTGAAACAGTTTCTCGATCCCCCTGTGCTTGTACCCTAACCGCAGCTCGAGATCTTCTACGATTTCGCCGGCTATTAGGAAGCGGAATTGCCCGGCTTCAATTATACCGGCGTGAATCGGACCGACGGGCAGCGAGAGAACGCCTTCCGGCAGAGGAATTGATTCGGATTTTGACACCTGCGTCTTGTTCTCTTCGATTCTCTTGATTATGTCCGGCATGGACCTTCGCGGCCGCAAAGGGAAGAGGTCGGGTGGATACGGATCGTGAAGGACAAAGCCTTGATTCATCGTGTTGTCAATGGGTGAAAGCCCGAAAAGATCCAACGCCTCCTTTTCCAGGGGTATTACGGATGAAAAGTACTTTGATATCGAAGCATAATTGAAGGGATACTTCGGATCCGTCAAAGGATGCTCGATGATGACGAGTTTCCCGTCCGACGCCGAAAAGACATAATAGAGCTTAAACACATGGTCCTCTAAAAAGCGCTCGTCATTGGCTACCATCGTGCAGAGATAAAAGCCTTCCTCTTTGGCCCACTTCGCCAATTTGACGACGTCGTCGCCGTCCTCGGTAATGAAATGCAGCTCATTCGTATCGCGGCGCGGCAGTTCGATGATCGGCTTCCGGCAAATCTCAGTGAGACCAGCGCGTATCATTGACATAATCCTCCGCTCCCTATTGCTCCAGGTTATTGAGCACGATCTTCACGCTATCGGAAATCAAGCTCGACAGCGGCGGAAATATGTAGACCCCGAAGATCAATACGAGCGCCAGCAAAAAGACAAGAGGCCCCAGATCGGTAAGCACCTTCTCTTTTAGTCTTTCGACAGGCTTTTCATGAAGTACCAGTTTGGATAGATGACGGACCAGCCCATAGAAAATAAGCGTGGTCGAGAGAATGAAGAGGGCGGTAGCCGTAACGATAACCCAACGCGGAACGGCGGAAGGCGGCCCTGAAGACGCACCGGCCGCCTGCTGATCGTCAAACGCTCCCCACAAGATGATGAACTCGCTCATGAAAACGTTGAACGGCGGCGTGCCCACCAGCGCCAGCCCTCCCAGTATCAGAATGGCGCCTGTTACAGGCATGCTTTGCAGAACTCCGCGGATCTTATTCTGGTCGAATTCCAATCGTCTGTCTCGGGTTGCTTGTTCGTAACGGCGCATTACATTGCCGAAAGACAGAAACATCAACGATTTTGTCACCGCGTGGTTCAGGGTATGCAGCAGAGCGCCAAAGAGCGCGACTGGTCCGCCTACCCCGACGCCAAAAGTAATAATGCCCATGTGCTCGAGACTGTGGTAGGCCAGCACGCGTTTGAACCGGTTTTCTTTCAAGATGAAGGGAGTAGCTATCAGCAGCGACAGTAGCCCCATGCCAAGCAGTATGGACGACGTGAAGCTAGTGCTGTCTAGCGCGGCGTTAGTGATCGTGTAGAAGCGTAGAATCGCGTAGAGCGCGCATTTAAGCAGTACGCCGGAAAGAAGCGCGCTGATGGGCGCGGGCGCCTCGCCGTGACCGTCAGGGAGCCAGGTATGCATCGGCGCAAGGCCCGCCTTGGCGCCATAGCCAACCAGAATGAAAAGAAACGAGAGCTTGACGAAGTCCTTGGTCAGATCGCCGGATCTCTCCAGCAGGAACGTCCAGTTCATGATCCTGTTAGCATCGGCGCCCACCGAATGGTCTATCAAACCCTTGGCGGCATACGCCAGAAACATAGTTCCCAGCAGCGCGAAGATAATCCCAGTCGAAGTGATGATGAGATATTTCCATGCGGCTTCCCAGGAATCGCGCTTGGCCTTTCTTGAATCGGTCTTTCCTTGAAAGCTGACCAGCAGCGTCGAGACGAGAGTGGTTGCTTCGATCGCAATCCACAGGACGACTAGATTATTGACCAACGGAACCAGAAGCATGGTGAAGTGGAACAGATTTACGAGCGAATGAAAAAACGCCGGACTTTGCTGCCGACTATCGAAAGAGATATCTTCCAGGAACCCGATCGAGTTCCACGATGCGGCGAATGCAATGACATTGACCAACAGAATGAAATAAAGGCTCAACGGATCGATAAGGAGTCCTATTCCTCCAATCGAAGGGGTCAGAGTCTTGGAGGGATTCGCCACCACTAGGCACATTGACAGGACGAGGCAAGCGCCGGATGCGACGACGGTCGAAATTCCCAGGCCGGTGTTGAACCAACGCGTGCGCCAGGCCTTCAACAGTCCGGCTGCGCCAACCAAGCCGCAGAATAACGGAATAAAGAGAGTAATCAACGCCAAGCCAACCAGGTGTCGCCTAAGAATGTCTATCAGACCGTCCACTCGTTACCCTCTCAGGTTGGATTTCTCGGATATCTCGAACAGATCTATGCTCTCGGTGACTTGTCTGAGGCGCGGCAACAGAATTACCAGAATGAACATCGTGATGACCGTATAAAAATAGAGGCTAACTACGAACAGGGCGGCGGGAACGGGTATTTCTACGATTCTCACGACGGCGAGATAAAGCCCATGATCCATTATGAGCAATCCGATGACCTGCGAGATGATGTCCCGCTTGGCAAACATGTTGTAAAGACCGATCAGGTGAAGCGTCAGCGACACAAGCAGCCCGATTCGCACATCGGGTTTGAACGCGCTGGCGATCAGGAACGCGATGAAAACCAGAATCAGGAACAACACAAAGGCGTATTGTCTTTTGCCCGGCGGCTTCTGCTGAAGCCATTCTCGCTCCGCGCTACGCTCCATCTCGTTATACCGGAGCATTGATCTATCGACGGAGGTCTTGACTGAGCGAGTTACGAAGGGCCTGATAATCCGTTGCAGAGTTGGGGCGAACAAGACGATGGTCAATCGCTCTTTGGAAAGCGTGGCCCTCACCAGCAACGGCTTGATTACCCACGCCAGTATTATCGGCAGCAGAATGATCAACAATATCAGTATCAACACGGTCGTCGCGTCGCTGTTACCTTTTAATTGCTCGCTTTTCGTGAGCGCAGTCAAGCCGACTACGAGCGCGAGCAGCGTTGACTGTATCCTGTAGGTCAGGATCATCCGCTTAACGGAAGGCGCAGTGGTGATGCTGAATGCCGTTAACAGCAACAGCACTTCTAATAAATCAAGCAATACTTGCGTCATAGGCTACTTTCTGAGCGTAATGGTGTAGATAATGGCTGTAAGACTGAGCACTATGGCGACCAGGCTGGGACCTATGATCGATCGAAGCCGCAGCTTGGGCTGGCTGAGCTCCCAAAACGCCAGCAACAGCAATAGCAGAATTAGCTTGGCGCAATACCCGCCGAACGCCAGGGCGAGGCCGGAAGGTCCAATACTATGCATCGGATCCGCCCACCGTGGAAACGGTAGAAAGAGATTTCCAAGCAGCGTGAGCAGGAAACCCAGCTTTATCATCTCGGCCCATTCGATAAGAGCGAGGTCGCGCCCGGCATATTCCAAAGCGATTGCCTTGTGGCTCATCGTCAATTCAAGGTGGGTGGCCGGATTATCGATCGGTATGCGCGCGCTCTCCAGCAGGATAAGCAAGGCCAACGACAGTGCAAGAAGGATAAGCTCCGGTTCGGCGAGGAAATTGACGTAACCTAGCTCCCAGTGTTTATCAAAGATGGCCGTCAGGCTAACGGTATTCCATTTGACCATGAGGGCGATGATAACCAGTACGAGTCCGATCTCGGTGAGCAAGTGTACGAACATCTGGCGGCTGCTGCCCAAACCTCCGAAAGACGACCCCGCATCCAACCCGGCGAGGCTGAACGCGAAGCGCGCCATTCCCAACAAATAAATCACTACGATCAAGTCGACAGACGCCAGAGTGGCGCGATGAAAGACCGGCGCTAAGAGGCACAGTAGGCCATAGACGGAAAACAGCACATAAGGCGTGATGGCGAACAGCCGCGAGGTAGTCCGCGCCCGCATGGCGGGCTTTCTCATCAACTTGACGATGTCTCTGTAAGGCTGGAATATGCCGGGACCCTGGCGCAGTTCCAGCCAAGCCTCGAGCTTGCGTAAGACTCCGATCATGCAGGGCGCCAGCAGGATCAAAAGCAAGCCCTGAAATCCCAATAGCTTTGTCATCACGAGCCTCTTACCGCCAGGAACAATACAAGCGCAATTATGTTGGCGATGAAGATGTAGAACAGGTATCGGCGAATGTCCCGATTCTGCATAAAGTCGCCGAATGTTTCCGAATTACGGAGTGTCCAATCAATCCATTTGTTATATGTCTCGCGAAAGAACTCCACCATCACCTGAGGATAGGTCTCGCTTCTTGATATCTCCATCTCGGAAGGCAGATACCCGATCCTCGGCTCGGCGCCGTCAGGGATACCCGGCGCGACCGCGGGATGGTCCGGCTTCTGTTTGTTGGGCGGCTTACTCGACGCGGGTCCGACGCTTCGAGTCAAGTACGAGAGGGCGGCGCCGGTATACTGCATATTCACCGGCTCGTATGGAGTTCCGCCGTTCCAGGGAGTCTCGGGAACCGCGGTCCCTTTCGCCGGGCGCAATATCTTCGTCAGCGCATATGCGACTATTCCGAGAGCCAAGGCGATAGCCAGAGGAACAACGACGGGCATCAAAATGGGTGCTCCCGGCTGATGAACAAGCTCGAGTTCGAGAGCCGACGGACCAGGCAGCATGACAACTCCACCCATGATCACGGCGACGACACGCGAAAGCTGACCGACCGTCCAAGCGGGAACCAAGCCCAATAACAAGCAGAACGACGCCATCAAAAGCATTACACTCCGCATGAGCCAGGGTACGTCGTTCTTACTCCAATCGGCTCGGGTTCTTTCCAAGGAGCGCGGGGCGCCTAAGAATCCGGTCCCCGCGATCTTTACGAAGCAAAAGGCCGTCAACGCAAAAGAAGCTACGAGCATCAGCATGCTCACTATGACTATCACCATCCCAAAAGACAGGTTGGCTTTCAGCGGCGTCAATCCATTCAGCAGCGCTTGAATCGTCAGCCATTCGCCGACGAAGCCGTTGAACGGAGGAAACCCTGATATGGATATTGCCCCGACAAGAAAAGTCCACGAGGTCCACGGGAACAGCTTGATGAGGCCGCCAAGCCGCTCCATATCGACTGTCTGATTAGTCAAATTTTCGATTGCGCCGGTGCACAGATAGAGCAGTCCCTTGAACACCGCATGATTGAGCAGATGGTACAAACTGGCTACGAGCGCCAGCGCGGTTATCCATCCGGCGGCCTCGCCTCCCGTAGATGACGCACCGTCCGCATAGATCAACGCCACTCCGACGCCTATGATGATGATTCCGATGTTCTCGATGCTGTGATACGCGAGCGCTACCTTGAGATCGTGACTCGCGATGGCATACCAGACGTTTACCAACGCGGTCACCGACCCAATCATTAGAACTGCATAGCCCCACCAAGGTTGAGGGCTAAGAAACTGAAAGAAGACGCGAAGCATAAGGTAGATCGCCACCTTTATCGCGATGCCGAGGGAAAGCGCATGAGTGGTGGTCGGGGAGCAGGGGTGAACGAGCGACACCCAGAAATGAGCCGGTGTAAGGCCGGCGCGTATGCCAAGGCCGATCAGCGCCAATAAGAACACCGTCGTAGCTATCGCCGGATCGAGTGAGCGAGAGGCGGCGCGCAGACTATCGAAGCTCAGGCTGTTGGCCTTGATTGCAAGCAACAACAGTGACGCAAGGAGAAATGCGGTGCTCGTGTGACTGACGATCAGGTAGACTTGCGGGGCTATCGCCGCCTCATATTTCTTTTCCCGCGTCGGCGCTTCCCCTTTGAGATAGAGGCTATGCTTGTGCAACGCAAGGTAGCCGAACGCCAACGTCATTATTTCGAGTGCGGCTATCAGGAAGAACACATCGTTTACGATCACCACCATGATGGTGGACCACACGAAGGCGTTGAACGCCGAAGCGATTCTGTGGCGTTGCTCCTTATAGTGGGGGGCTTTGAGGGCGGAGAACGAGTATAAGGCTACCAGCGTCGAGAAAGCTCCGACCAGCGAAGTGAAAAACGCGGAAAGGGCGTCAATGCGGATTTCCAGTTGGAGCCGTGGAAGCTTCGCTTCCAGCCAGCAGCTCGGCGCAATTACGAGGCTCCCTACCTGATCAGGCGCTGGCTGCAAGAACCAGATCGCACCGGCTATCGAACTGCCTGCCAACGCCAATACAAGGGACGCATACGTGGCCAGGCGCCACCGCCTGAAAACAATGGGAAGAACAAAACCGGCGCCAAACGCACCCAGGATCAGGTAGAAGAAGAGCTTCGGGTCCATCATGCATTAATCAGGCGCGTCTCGTAATCGTGAACCAGCCCGGTGTGAGCCTGCCTTATGAAATCGGCTTGCTGCGAAATCCGTTGATGAAGCCAAAGCTGCATCAACGGAACGGCGAATGTGAACCGCCGGTTTTCCTCCGTTAGCACGTCGAAGATATCGCGTAGTTTGGTCAACTGGTCTTCAAATTCCTCAGAGAAGAATTGCTTGTCCGGAACCCTAAGAGAATGCCGCTTGAAATCGCTCTCTATGTAGTTGCGAACCTCCTGCCCGGTTAGCGATTTGGAGTTGCTGGCGTCCAGCGCCCAAAGGATCAGCCGACCCATCCAGCGGACACTGTGCTTCTCCCCTCCTTGGTCATATCTCTCCAGGTCGTAATCCTGCCAGACCGGGCCAAAATATGGAACCGTGGTCTGCGCTTGCGTCATGATGTTATTGGTAACGACGGCGACGGCGTCCGTATCTACTTCGTTGCTGGAATTCTGTATCAGGTAATCGGTGATCTTCGAGCAAATCAACTGAATCAGGTAAGGCCGCCGCCCCGATTGCTCCAGAACGGCAACCACGGCTTCTCCTCGCCATTCGACACCCACTTCCTTGCTTGGCTCGGTCACAAGTCGAACCGCTGACTCCCAGTCCATCTCTTTCACTTCGAGTGTAAACAGCATGTTAAAAAAAGGAGACCCGAATTCGCCGCCTTCTTTGGTCAACAGCCATGTGCTGGAGAATACCCAACTGATTCTCTGTTCTTCCTGGAGAAGATACCGCAGATTCCGCCCTAGCTCGCTATGTTCTTCGCGATACACTTCGTCCCATTCATCTATGAGAACCAGCAACCGCTCGTGGGGGCGTTGTTCGAATACCCAGCTTACTTGTTTTTGAAACAAGCGCGCAGGAAATGACTGCGCCAATGCCTTCGACAACTGAAATGCGCTGCTCTTCAGGCTCAATGCCGCGCAGACCTCTTCGAATAACATCTGCAGAAAAAGGGCTATGGAGTTCCCTCCAGTTTCGCTTATGGCCTGAAGGCTGACGAAAAGCGGGTGAATCGGCCTTAGCTGCGTTTCTACCTCTGCTTCCAGTCCAAGCCGCCGCAGTTCCTGCGGTTGCTCGAGGGCGAGCTCGAGCTGGTGCATCAGCGATGTCTTTCCGATGCGCCGCGGCCCGCGCACGACGATAGGCTGAGTGGAACCGCCAACGAGGCGGCTCAGTATCTGTTCCAACTCGGCGCGCCGGCCGAAGAAGCGGCGGCTGTTTGACACGTACCGGCCCACCTCGTAGCGATTGCCTTTAGGCTTTATCCCCTTTTCCGGAGATAGCCGCACCTCTCTGAATAGTCTTTCCTGGTTTGTTTGTTGCCGCCCTCGGTGGTCCTTATAGCCATAACTCAAACATAGCGCCAGGGAGGCGCCCTTTACGCGAATGTCATATTCCAGGCGGCGCCTTCTACCGGGCGCGAATTCATCGAGCGCCAACGCTGCCGGGGCCGAAAGGAACTCGAACTCGGCCGCACGATCCATCTCCAGTTTGAACTGATTCGCGGCCGCGCCTCCGATGTTTTCAACTTCGAACACAAGCCGCTCTCGCACCCCTTCGGTAACCCAGGGGTTCCTTAGCGTGATTCTTATTGTGGGTCCGGTCTCGACTCCGCGCTTGAGGTTTTCTATGCGTTGAATATCTTCCGCGTATGCGCTATGAAGCACCGCCATCTCATGCGCAGGCGCGTAAGCGATTCGCCGTAGGCGCCGGTAATCGCCCAGCAGCCGATCCAATGACTCGAGATACGGGCGGCCCGAGATTGTGCCGCCGCTGATCGTCTCCTGAATCTCACGCCACTTTGCGTGGGCGGCATAGTATTTGTGAAGCTCCCGTTCGAAGGGCTTTGAAAGCAGGAGGCGATTGATCGACATGCGGCTTTCAACCACTTCACGCAAATACGCGGGCGTCGAGGAATGCTCGCGGGACTCGTCTCTATGGTCTTGCCGATAGGTTCTATGCTGTAGCTGCCCCGCGGTTATGGTCTCGCCAATCTCAATCAACCGGCTGGCGATCTCCCATTCTTCCTCGAGGTCCGCCCGGTTCTCGCAGCTATGATGAAAGTTCGCGCATGCCACCACCATTTCATATAGACTGCGGTCCTTGCTGTCGGTTAAGAACCAGCCGAACCAGATTCGCAATGCCTTCCAATAGTAGGCCAGGGCCTTCGTCGCGGCTCTCTTCTCTTGATTGAGAAGGGAGTCGAGGACGTGCGCGTAACATTTTTGCAAGAAGATATGATGGCGCCCTTCCCGCCATTGCCAGGGATCGCTCAGGCCATAAATCAACGCCGCGCGGATGGCGAGGTCGGTAATGACGCCGGGACTTGCATTGACTTTTATCCAAGCGGACGTTTGAAGCCACTCGGATTTCGGGCGTTCCAGCAAATCACGCGAGAGCATCCATAAGGTTCTCCCAAGCTCGGCGGATTGACCTGCTTTCCATAGCACGAGACCTAAATCCAGGACGTCATGACCTTGTTTGAACACGGGAGCCAGAACAGAAAAGGAGAGGATTGGGGCTTTATCATACCTTCCGGTCGGCACTTGCCCGGACGACAGATCCTGAACGGAATACCCGGCAGTGGATAAAGACGGGCCAGAGGGTCTTGGCGCTCTATACACGCGTTGCGCGTCGCCGGTCTCGACAAACCCTTTGAAGCTATCGCTTGGAAACAGAGCGATCAGGTCCTCGACGTCCTCATCAGCGAGCCATGACTCAGCCGTCAGCGAATAGGCCGCCGAGCGAAAGCTCGCTGCGTTGGATTTCTCCCACTCGCCCCAGCAACGGCGAGCAAGTCCCCGACAAGTCTCCTTGAGCTTTTCTTTTTCTCCCATCTGACGCAGGATCGGCCGCAGGTCGATAAAGCAGTCATGCAGAAAGCCATGCAAGTTCGTGGGCTCCCCCAGATCTGTGTTCGCTGTGGAAATGTATAGAGATAACTCCTCGAAACCAGCTAGCCATTGCGGTTTTAGCCTGACTATTTGGTCGTCCAATAATTGCAGGTCATTGTGCATCCGCTCCAAGTCTTCCGGATCGTTATATATGAGCTGATAGCTCTGTTCCTCCATCTTGAGGAACTCGGCTATATCCGGAGACGGCAGCACAGCCACCAAATTCTCGATCGGATGCCGGCTTAATATCGCGGGCAGCGCCAACTGGATGATCTTGGCGACGCAGCGGCCCGAGAGGGCGTTACGCTCTGAGTGTGACAGCTTTTTGAGATGTTCAAAAAGGGTCGTGGCGAGCCTATAACAAGTCCTCTCCAGTTTTCTGTAATCGCCCTTTTTACGGAAGGTGTGCTCGATAGAGTAGAACCTGATTCCGCGGGTTGGAATATCCGGAAGAATCATATCAACAGCCGGCAGGCCGACCACTATGCCATTGAAGTCCTCATAGTCTGACGAGCGAAGGCCCGCCAAACGCATTGCCTTCCACAGAGGTTCATCTCCCTCGGGCGCACGCTTCGTGTTATACACCAACAGATAACGATCACCGGTTGCTTGACTGAAGATCAAGACCAGGTCCTCCATCTCGACCCGGTCAATTATTTCTTCCACGCGGCGCAGGTTATTGAAAGGGATGTGTTCCATGGAAAACTGCCTACAAGGGGTGTTCCCGATTCTATTGATTTTTTTGCGCAGTTGCTAAAGCAAGCAGCGCCAATCCTGTCCAGACGAATACCACCTTTGGGAAAAAGCACAATAAGCAGATGCTGTTTACCTGTAGCACCACCCCCGCCCCGGGGTATTCCTTTAGCAGCGTGCTATGAAACGAATATACTTGAGGGGCAATACCCAATATTGAGCTAGAACCGGAATCTTGTGGTAAAGCCGTTCCCGAGAGGAGAAGAGTTGTAAGCAATACCGCGAAAAAGCTGCCAACAAGACCGATGACAAATATCTGGAAGCTTGTTCCTATCGAGCGAGAAATAAGTTTCGGCTTTTGCGTTGATTCTGCAGCCAGGGAACGTAGTGTTTTATGAACGTCTATGAAGATATAAATGAATGAAAGGGAATATACTAACGAGCACACGATAATCACGTTGAGCCATTGCATTTGTAAGCCAATGCGCCAAGAGATATCTTGCAACAGTAGAACAGAGAGCCCCACAATGATGGCCCCTAGGAATCTTGGCAATAGTAGGTCAAGGTAATCTAACCCGTAATCCAATCCGCTTCCGATTTTGGCGAGTTTTCTGATGGTAAAGGCCACGGCAAATACCGCTGGCGCAAGGGCTACTAACGAAACGAGTCCTATGCTAGACAAGGCCAATACTGAACGCTGACAGGGGCTGGTGATGAATCGATTGCTAAAGACTGCAAGGCTAGTTGCTAATATGAAAACTGATATAGCACTCAAATAGCGTAAGGGGGCACGGTAAAAGGAGAGAATCCGTCGCAATATCCAATCCTTCTCGTTCAGCATGCTCCAGAATTCAACAGCCCGATTTAAATCATATTGGCCGATATAGTACTCACTGACCGTGCCTATTATTAGCTTCAAGCGAACATGCTTCGTTCGTGAGTCCGTTTCATGCGTCTCTTGAACAATGCTCTCTTGCACATCCCGTATGACGCAGCCCAGTTGTTCGGCTTTGTCATCTGCTTTTTGATCAGACTTTAGTATCCGTTCAAGGTACATCTTTTGGTTTTCGAAGTCATCGTACTGATTCGACACAATGAAAGCACATAGCTCCGGAATCTTTTTCTTGAGCACGAGAAGCTCGGGAGGCTTCGGAACCATGATGAAGTCAATCGATTCATCGAGAAATGCAATCATCGCTTTAGAGAAGTTCGCAAAGCTGTTCACAATGAAACTCTTTTCGGCAGCTTCCGAAGCGTTGGCGCGTTGCAGCACTATCTCGGTCAATAAGTCATAGTTATGTAAAGCCCCTTGGAATACATCAATGGCGCTCTGAGGTAACGTGAAGGCATCCTGATTCTTAGATCTGGAGCCTCTGCGTCCAGTCGGGTAATTGTGTCTGAATTGCCATTTATTGGACTTATTGGACTTGAAGAGTGAATTACCCCAAATCTCATAATAGATGTCGCTGGGTTTCACATCTGTTTTATACCTAAAGCGCAACGCGGCCTCATTTGCTCTAATGCCGTAGAGGCAGAACTTATCTTTACAATCATAATCTGCCAGGAAGTTTAGCCTGGTATTGCTCTTTAAGATCTCACGAATCACTGTGATCACTTGCGTGCGGCCATTCACAGTGTTGTCATCGCAAGACTCTACACATTTCAACAGGCCAATCAGCATTCTATAGAAAGTGAATGTCGTATCACTACACTCTTGAAGCTGGCTTGCAGACTGAATCAAGGTATCAAAACGCTGTCTTTCCGAGCCCATCATCTTAAAGAACACCGCTTTCCACGCAGGTATCTCATTTGCCGACACGCACAAGGAAAGAAGGTCGTCATTATCGGCGTTGAGAAGGCGAGCTTGGTGCCGGGATTCGCCCTTCCCGTCGTTTACTTTCCGGTAATAGAATCTCACCTTTTTCTTAATTGATTCGAGGACGCGCCGGAACTCGGATGTTTACTGCTGCTCGTCTTCCTTGCTAACCGTAATCCACTCCCCTCCAGCCCATGGATCTTTGATTCGCGCGAGTCGCAAAAGCGCCCGCGACAGACGATGATTGACCTCACTCTCGAATCGCCTCCATCGGGGGAACCACGTCGCCAAATAGCCTATCCGGAAAGTGTAATTCCCTCCGTCATCTCTCGAAATGAAATGGCGCTTCGCCAGATTTGCGGCGCCTTCTCTCAAGGAGTCACCCAGCACTGACATTTCCTCCGCGCTGATGCGGCCGGCGTTGCTCGCCAAAAGCAAGATCATTGCCTTTTCGTTGTCGTTGAAATGCTTCGCATAAATGTCGTCGAGCGTCTGTTGGATTCCACCAGGCTCCGCGATCGCCTTCTCCAGCGCCTGATCCAGCCATTCGTCGTTTGGGATTATTTTAACAAGGTGCATCAGCAACAGCTTCGCAAAGAACGGCCAGCCGCCCGAAAGATCATACAAACGGTCCAAATCAATTCGCTGGATGTCTGCGGACAGGAGTTGCTCTTGCCGCCTCAAGAGACCATGCACCATTTCGTCGAAGTCTTGTTTCTTGAAAGGGTTCAGGTGTACTTGCTCGGCTTTGGCGATGACCGGCGAGGTGCGAGTATCTTGCGTATCGGGTATGCGCGACATAGTAAAGAGCATCTTCACGGGCGCCTCGCTGGACTCTACCAATTCCTGAACCATCCCGAGGATCTTCTCCCGCTCCTCCCGTTTCAACGCGCCGTGCAGCAGGAGAGAATCAAACTCATCGATACAGAGGACCAGGGTCTTGTCCGGCGTTGACAGCCTGCGCAAATGGTTTAGGAACTTCCCAAAACTCGCCAGGCTTCGCCGTTCAGAGGCGCCCAAGTCTATGTCCGGTAGCGCTTGATCGAGCTTCTCGCAAGCCTCGCGAAGTATCACCTTCATAAGCTCGTCGCGAGATGAAATACCGTGCCACGGGATCTTGACCGGGACAAAGCGGCCGGACCGATCATTAGCAAGATGATCAATGAGGAGGTGAAGAAGTGACGTCTTGCCGGCCCGTCGCTCGCCCATGATGATAACGGGTAGCCGTGACCAGGATCTCAACGCTGTTTCCGCTCGTTCCTTTTGCTCGTCTCGGTCATAGAAATCCCTCTCGACCATTTTGCGATCTTGAGGGTGCAGGTACGCCTGATCGTGAAATACCACGTTGAGGTCAATAACGGTCATGGGGCGGTCCTTTCGAACTCAAAGGCGCTTTAGCCAACGAAAAACGCCGAAGAACAACACCTAATAACGAGAAGTGCGTACACACTTCACGACTGCCGCGTCACGCTACAATATTTAGTCAAAACTACAAGCAAGAGATGCGTCCAGACTATTCGCAGAATACACTTCTACTCAAAACCCTCACTCTATCTCCTCTCGGACCATATCGGATTAACTACACTTCGCTGACTTTAATAACATCACTTACATTTGTCAATCACGCGGATTACTTACAGTGTTGATTTTTCGTTGCTGAACAACGACCACCATTGATAGCATCCCGCCTGCTCGCCGGCTCAAAGCAAGCGATTCTTTACTTTAATATGGACTCGGCACATTACGTTTCTCTTCAGCACCGCATTTAACGTGAGGCAACGCTGTTTGATTACTGATAGCCGCTTAGGTTCTTGCTGTTCCATCAGAGTCGATTTTCGGGTCAGCCAAAAAACGGCGCGCAGTGACTGAGGCAAAACTTGCTCAATATTTCTGAAAGATCGTTCCGGCTGTCGGCGTTCGGAAGAATGTCCGTGCTGGGTCTGCTTCTACTTGCCGCCGCGCCGGCAGTGGCCAGCAAATCGATCTGCCTATTCTTAAACAGAAACTCGGCAAATCGTCACAACAAGCAGACTTCGTCATTGTCGTCGACAAGTCAGGCTCAATGGGAAAGTTCTGGGACACCATCAAGGCCTCTGTTGCCGATTTCGTCGACGCGATTCCTGAAGGCGACTACATTTCTACGCTCTACTTCGAAGCGGCCGCCGGAGATTTGCTGATGCCGCGCGAGATAACCTCAGCCAATCGGCAGTCGGTCAAAGAGGCGATACTCGGCCTTGGAAAACCGCGGGGCGGCTTCACGGACTTGGGGCTCGGGGTGGACCGCACGCTCGATGAGCTCAATCGGCCGAACTCCAATCGGCTTCAGTTCGTCTTCTTCTTCACCGATTTTAAACACGACCCGCCTTCCGGCAGCAAATGGCGGTCGAAAGATTGTTCCGCGGCCGCGTGGAAAGAACTGCGGGAGAAGAAGGCGAGGCTCGTGGACGGACAGCCGCGAGTCGTGAAAGTCTTCGCGTTGAAATTGCCGCTGGACAAAGACGTCGGGAGAGACCTGGGACTGTTCCAATGTGTGTTCGGCGACGTCGAGCAACTGGTGGTGGACGACGGCGCGAGCCTCCGAAAGTGGTTCGGACTCAAGAAGGCCGAGATAGAGCGAGACAAGCTCAGGATTCAAATCGAAAACGAGATGAAGAAGGGACTGAGCGTTAGCATCGGCGGTGCACAGGGCGACGCACCGAGGAAAAAGGTCAAGGAAGGCTTGCCGCTGATAATCACATCGCGAGCCGAATACGTCGATATAGAAGTGACCGGCGTCTCCGTCACCGGCGCCGACGAGCGAGGCGAGCTTGCGATTGCGCCGGTCAGCATTCAACCTTTCACGCTGGCTCCGGGGGAACATAAAGAGATTAAAGTCGATCTTCAAGCGCGGACGGGATTGGTGGCGCGTCTCGAAAAATGTGACGAGTATCAGGTGCGCGCCGACGTCAATGTGACAACCACATATCAACCGGCCGGCGAGATCAGCGTGTTGATGGAGGCAGGGAGATTTTATCCAAACACTTTTGGCGCGACGATCATCGACTGCCGGGGCATACCGTGGTGGTGGCTGGTTCTCTTCCTGGCCGGTCTTACAGGCATGGGGGTCGGGGTTCATCGAAAGTGGATCAGGCCCGAAATATTGACTGGGACCGTCGTCATACGCAAGGGAGCGGCGGCCGAGAATCACGAGGTGTTCGACAGATCATCTTTTCTCGTCGGCAACACCAAAAGCTGCGCCTTTAACTCGGACAAGTTCGGAAGAGAGAAATTGATCGAGATCGAGTTCGTCGGCCGAAAGCCCAAGTTCTTCAGACGCAAACCGCGCCGCGGCGCCTACGTCCGCGCGGTCAAAGGCGCTGGGAAAATGCAGGTAGAACGGCTGGATCAATCAACTAACGAATACAAGCGAGAGTGGGTGGGCATACCGATGGAGCTTTCCAAATCCGACGAGCCGATCAATACGGGGACCATCATAAAGGCGGGAGACTGCACTGTTGAATGGCAATGAGGCGTCAATTGGCTGGAGAGCCTCATCGTCAAGGGAGAAGGCAAAATGGCAAATCTGATTCTTTTCATCGGGCTCGGCGGAACAGGGATGTTCACGCTGCTCAATCTCAAGAAAAGACTGCTCGAATACCACGGCGAGGATGAGGTCGGCCGTTCATTCGCGTTTCAGTACTTCGATACGGACATGAATGAAGTCGATCGCATGAAGAATGCTTTTAGTCTCGACGTCGCAAAATATGGGAACGCGTTTTTCAACCAGGAGAATGAGTATCTGTGGCTCGGGGGATTTGTCCCGAGAGACGTTGCCGCCGCGTACGAGCGGCTTCGCTCAACTCCCGGAAGCATGGAAGACATGCACAGGAACCTGGACACGTGGCTCGACGACCGCGCTTCTATATACTTCAGCCAGCAGGTGCTCAGAAAGGGCGCGGATGCAAACAGGCAGTTGGGCCGGTTTTGCCTGATGGTCAAGGAACCGCATGTAGTAAGCGCCCTGACGAGCAAGATCAACGCGCTCAACACAGCCAGGATCGAGCGCGGCACTCACGATCAGTTACAAATCTACGTCATCTCGAGCTCATGCGGCGGCACCGGCAGCTCGATGCTCTACGACACGCTGTTCATCTGCAATCGCGTCTACAAGGCGATAGCCAAAGGCGAGCCGCAAATATGCGCAGTCGTCTACGCGCCCTTCGACTACATTCAACTGGTGAAGCAAGCCGGCACGAGCAAAGAGCTGGAGCAGCGGTACAAGATGAACGCGTGGGCCTTTTTCGAAGAGATCGAATACGCGTTTTGGGATTTCCACTACAGCGGCAAACCGGTTCTCGAGAAAGGCACGGCCATCAAATCAAATTGCTTCAATCCGGTAAGCGCCGACGTGAAGGCTTATGACGGAAACTGGACGCCTTTCGCCTCGGCGTTCATCGTCGACAGCCAGCTCGATAGCGGCAGACGGATTCCCCAGAATCTGTTTATACAGAACGTCGCCAACGCTCTGTTCTACACGATCACGTCTTCCGGCAATGCCAGAGTCGCCAGCACTCTGACCAATCAAGGTCTCCCGCAGCAGCAGCCAGTCTTCAGGACCGCCCCCGTATACCACACGTTCGGATACCGGGCACTGGAGTATCCTCGCCATTTCTTCATGAAATACTTTCGGACTCGGTTCGCATATGAGGCGCTGAGCTTCGGGTTGTTGCGTCCGCTCAACATACCAATGGATAAGATCAGATCGGACGCCCGGCAACATTGCGACGAGACGGTCTATAGCATACTGAATGAGTTCAAGTCGAAAGCGAACGAACAGCTCCGGGACGATGACGGCCAGGGCCTTACCCGCCAGCTCGGCATAGGACGTTTCTGCAAGCCTCGCCAGAAGCCGGGCGACGAGCTTGAAATCGACCCCAAGAAGGTGAACGACGCCACGCTGAACGCAGCGATCGAAGAGGCAAAGGACCTGGCGCTGAAGGTAAAGGACAGCATCAATGCCCTATCGCTCGAACACATGGGCAATAAGAGGTCGGACACGGAAGGAAAGAAGACGGGCTATGAAAGAGTCGCACAGCGATCGCAACGGGTTCTCCGCGATTCACTGGGCCAATACGGTGTGAATTACCTGGCGGGCGAGCCCCTGCCCGACGGAGGCTTCAAGCGAGGAGTATTTGCCGAAATCGACGCGACGCTCACCAGTCGTTACTTCGAGGCGTATCGCGAATACCAGGAAAAGGAAGAGCGCCTCAGGCAAATGCTGAATGATCCCGACGGGTCCCAGGGACTCGAGCAGCTAAAGCAGCGGGTGCAGGAGAGCGCGCCCGGATTGCTGGGAAGGGTGGGCGAACTGGAAAAAGCGCTCAAGGCTTTCAATAGAAAACGGCACGAATACATCGAAGAGTATTTCGAGCGTGAAATTCTGGGCCACGAGCTGAAATTCCTGTTCGACACGTCGGCGGGAGACGAGGCTGCGAGCGCCAGCGTCCAGCGGACCATCGAGGGCTTCGAGATAACCGATAAGCCCCTGGTGGACGAATTCGAGGATCAAGTGAAGCGCATCAAGGCGGAGATGACGCCGCTCGAAGGGGAGCTTCAACGAGCCTACATCGTCGACCTGCCCAAAGAATTCAGAGCCACCGAAACCGATTTGATGACGCAATACCTGCCAAACCTCTCGGGGTATCTCGACGTGGAGAACCAATGGGTGGATAACTCGAATCTCGACAGACTCTACAGGCGGCTGTGCGAGCGCAAGAATCTGGAGCAGTTCAGCGCGGTTATGAGAGAGATGCTCGACGTTGACAATAACTGTAAAGCTCTTGGATTCAGGATCGAAGATCTGTGCGCCGACGATCAATCGTCGGCCGAGCCGCAGAAGAAGCTTCTGAAGGAGAGGATTCAGCGCTTCGTGGACGAGAAATTCTTCGGCGATCAGGAGGTTCGCAACTTCCTCGATCGCGCCCTGGCGGAAGTGTTTTTGAGTTATCCTGAAAAGAGCCGCACTGAGCTGAGCCAGGAGAGAATAAGAAATGCCTTTGTCAGCGCGCTCGCCACGATGACCATGGAGGAAGCAAGCATTATCAAGGAGGGAGAGCTGATCGTTTATTGCTCGGCGGACGGGCCTACTCCCGATCCTTCTTCCATCGTCAGAAAGATGGGCTACGATCCTGACAATCCCCAGAAGATTCAATACGTACCGGACGACCAGAATAACCGGCACAGGATCGTCGCTCTCAAGATAAAACCTAATTTCGTCAAAGAGGAGCTGAAGAACTTCGCAAAGGAATTGCAGGCCGCCTACACTGCCCGCGACCGCAACAGGGACCTCGCGCACTTGAGTAAGGAATGGAACATCAACGGCGTTCTAAGGACGACCGAAAAACAGACTCTCGAGCAGGCATTGATGAAGGGGCTTGCGTTCTATTTGTTACTCCACAGCCCCAAGTATGGCCTGGCGAAACAGAAGGACGGAATAATCAATAAGCTGTTCACCGAAGAAACAGGCGGCTACGACGGGTTGGTGCAAGACAGCCCGATCTTTTTCGAGACCGTCGACGAGGTCAGGAAGCTGAAGCGTCTGGTCGCCTGCCCCTCCTTCGGCAATGACTGGCTGGACGATGAGGGCAGGATTCGTCTGAAGACCCGTGAAGGCTCGAAGTCTCTTCTGCTTCCCTTGGCGGACCAGGGTGACCGATATGAGACCGCGATAGCGTCGCTTTCGAAGTATCCCTTCATAGGAGAAAATCTTCGCAAGTTCGAGGCGAAGTTCCTGAAAGCCTTCAAGGAAGCTGTCCCCGATGAGGCGGAGCGCAAGAATCTCCTCGCCAAGGTGATGAACGGCTTCCAAGCCAAGATAACTCAGTTTAACGACAGAGTGGGCCGCGGCGACACATCCTGCCAGGGGGATCTAAACGTGCTCTGGAGGATGCAGAAGGAGCTCACCGGTTATATGAAAGAGATATTCCCAAAGGACGGGCAGGAGACCGGCGAAGAAAGCGAGTTGTAACGGCATTCGCTACCGGAGCATTTTGAAACGGCGCGCCGGAAACGACCGGTAAGAACAAAAAGCACATGGATACGACCCGAACGCTGAACTTCTTGCTGAATTTCGAAGGAAAGAACGACGAAGAAAGCGCCGCGATACTTTTCATGGCGGACGTGTCCAGCTCGATGAAAGGAGAGCCGATACGCCAGGCGCAGGCCGCGCTGTCCGACCTGATTCACCGGACGCGCGAACAGGATCAAGTAGCCGTGATGACGTTCTGCGACGAGATCGAGCGCATAGCCGCATTCAGCCGCTACCCCGAATACATCGAAGAGCAAATCGCGAACATGACGGCGCGAGATGCTCAAACCCGCCTCTACGACGCCGTCAGAAAAGGAGTCGACTGGCTCCGGGAGCAAGAGACCGGCTTGAAGGTGATAGTTCTGTTATCCGATGGCCAGGATTGCGGTTCTTCGAACACAAACGAAGATCAATGCGTCGAGCTGGCGAAGATGAATCACGCGCGCTTGTATACGATAGGCTACAGCGCCGATGGGCCCGCCTCGCCGGGAATGAAAGTGCTGGAGCGGTTCGCCTCCGAATCCGGCGGCCGGTTCTTTTGCGCTCCCTCCGCGGATCGGCTGCAAGAGGTCTTCGCGCACGCATTCGCCGCGGCGCAAGAGGACCTCGATCTCAATATTCGCAAGCGGGTCCGGCGCGAGTTGCGGGAGATTGATGAGAAAAGCGAGGTCTGGAGTCGATTCATTTCTATCGATACGTGTGAAGGCGGCCAGGAATGGCTGGATTCGCCGCTCGACCGCGACAATCCGTGCCTCTTCCTGAAGACCACCGCGCGCTCGCGCCCCACGATGTTCGCCGATTTCGCCGCGAAGTTTCTCGCAACGCAATCCGGCGCGACCCTGCTTCAGGAACGCGTCCGAGATGTGTTGCTACGGCAAGCGCGAGAGGCGGCCGGAGGGTCCGGCACAGGCGTCAACGTCTTCATCGTCGGGCGGGTCAACGATCTGCTTACTCTATCCGCCGCAATCGAGACCGCGAGGCAGGTCCGCGAGGTGCGGCGACTGCACGCCGAATTATTCCTGTCTACTTTGAGTGTTTTCGGGCTCTTCATTTTACACGACGAAGCTCGGTGGCCCGATCAAGATCAAAAGAACATCTACTCCTGGCTCTCGGAACTGGACCGGCAGCAGCGCGGCCGGATCACGGCTCCTTTTGACAGGGTCATCTTCATTTCGTCCAACAACGCTCATCCGGCTAATAATCCGGGCGGCTTCGTCAGCCTGACGGATGATCGAAACGGCGAGATGATCGTCGAAACACTCGCCGCGCTCAATGCCTCGCCGGCCGTCGTGGGTGAAGCCGCGCAGCCTTCGAGGACTATTGTCGACGATCATTATTTTTATCTCTCGACCGGCGAAGCGGCGCTTTTCGTCAATCGGAACCAAATTCTGCGAAAGAGCGCGATGGCGTACGGCGCGGATCTTCTGAAGGGGATGTACGAGATTGCGCCTGACCATGCCCGCGCGGACTCGAGGGTCAAAGACTTCTTTAGGAGCCAGCCAATCGAAGCCGTGAGGCTCAAGGACAGCCTGCTTCGCGTTACCGATGAACAGGAAGACGCGCTGCAGCGGCTTCGGTTCGATGTGACGGAATTCTGGCCGTTCGACGAGGAAAAGAAAAAGCGTTATCCCGGCAGGCAGGAGTACCTGGCGCATCTTCCTTACGACGTCCGCGAACACGCCGAGTTTGTTCTCGCGCAAAAACTGAGCCGGTTCCGCGCCATCGTCTCGGAGAATCACTCCCGCACTGTGACGGAGCTTTCAGCAGCCATTGAATCGTACACTGAGGCCGAGCTATGGCAATCGCCGCAAAGCCATCCAGTGCAGGCCGAGCAATGGATCCGGAGTCTTCACGAAAGGGTCGCCAAGGAACATATAGATTTCAGAGCGCGGAAGGCGGACGAGCTTTTGGGCGAGAAATATTTCTATTTCTCATTTCGCGACATCGAGGTGCGAGACCAGTCGCCGGACGTCCACCAGGCTTACAGAGACATGGTGGCTCAGATCGAAAAGACGCCGCTGCCCGAAGCCATTTATTCTCGCTATTGCTTTCTCGGGCTCATATCGGCTCTTGCGGTCGACAAGGCGGTTTCGCTAATTCCCGCGTTCCTGCTCAATATCGGCCCGCTCCGGCTTCCAATGCTTCTCGGAATCCTTGTCCTTCTTCTCTTCGCGCTGGGAGGCCGGCTCAAGCATCGCCTTGCGGAGCGGCAGCTTTCTTTTTTCATAAAGTACTACGCGATGGCGATGCAGAAGAAAGCGAGGGACCGGGCCGCCGAGATTCTGAAAACCCACATGAATCAAACTTACGCGGAAACGCTCGAGAGAATAGGAGAGAGGGACCAACCGGACCCGGACAGCGAGATGGGCAAGCTGCAGGCCCTGCGCTCCTATCTCTCGAGCCTGCGGAGCGAGATGATGAAGCCTGGAGAACGAAGCGAAGCAACCTCGTTGTTTCACATATCGGCGTTCGACCGATTGGCGGGCGAGCAAGGCAGAGACAGCCGGCAAGTCCTCGAACGCGCGCCGCGGATCGGATATCCGACATCGGCGCCGCTCGATTGGCGAAACGAGACTCGGGACCTCGTGACGAACGGCAAGAATCTCTTTGCGGAATGGCGCGCGATCGTCGCCGTCGCGAAGGAAAGAAGGCTTCCCGAGTGGGAGAGGATCAACAGGCCGAGGCTTAGCTTCAAGAAATCCTTTTTCGGCCACGCCACGGATAGATTCGCAAAGGAAGTGAGCGAACGGGCGCAACTGCACTCGTTGCTGGCGGCCAACAACCGGCCGCACAATGAGCTTGTCCATCGGCGGCTGGCGGAACTGTGCTACAGTCCGATGTATTCAGACAACGCCACGCCCGGAATCTTTCGCTTTTGGTCCGCTGAGGGCGGCAACGCCGATATGTTGCGCGATGGAAAAATCTTCCCGCGGTTGGACAGCCCAACCTGGAGATACGAACCCTCCAGCGATCCAACCCATCTCAGGCTATTCACCATGATGAATTTCGAGCTCGAGGACATCCCGTTGTTCAGGAACTGCAAAGCGGTCTACGACGCTTGCGCGGACAGGACAGGCTTGCACCTCGTTCAAGCGGCAGAGGCCTCGGACGCGGCTGCTACGGACATCGCAGAGCGGCGACAGGCCGACGAATCGGAGCTGTAACATTTTCAAGGTAACCGTCGAGGTAAACATGGATTCGCGGATCTTGTGCCCGGCTTTCATCAGTCTTTCAATCGGCTCGATTGCCGCCGCAACTGGCTTTGTCATTGCGATCGTTCTGTGGGTGCTGCTTTTCAAAAGGGCAAAGCTGTACGTGGGCTATAACGTCGTGCCGGGCGTCGGGCCGTTCGTCAAGTTCAGGGTCGGCGCCCTGACGACGAAAGGCAAGGTGAAATCCTTTTCTCCTCTGACCCTGGGCTCGCTCTTTGGGGGAGAGATCGGGTTCATCAAGGACAACGAGACGATTGGCGAAGCCGACGTCAAGAACGAAGCCGGCAAGGACAAGGGCAAGGCGATGCCCGATGGACGGGTCGTTCCCGGAGGAAGGGTCGTCAATCCGGGCGGCTGGCACTCGAAGATTTATGCGGACGAATCGGATGAGCCGGTCGGCTTCGTCCGAGAGACCGGGCGGCTGCGCAAGCAACCAGGCGCTGTCTCGATGGTTTCGAAAGGCGGCGCGGCGGTGCTCCTGCTCTTGAAAGACCAGTATCGCCCGTCGGCGCAGGACATCGGCGAGCCTATTGAGAAATGGGACTTGTGCTTTCTATCGTGCCTCATATTCGCCATGATCTTCTTCTTCGCCGGCCCGTTCATACACGGTTATCTCATTCTATTTCCTTTTCTAGGGCGGGACCTGTCGTTTCTGCTGACCGCGTTTTTGATCTGGCTCGCCGTTTGGGGCGGCCTGTCCTTCTATCGCTACGACAGAGCGCTCGGCCTGAAGCGGCTGAGGGATTTTCCATTGTTGTTCGGCGTCGTTCCGTCGCGGCTGAACAGAAGAACGGGGATAAAAGCCTTCGACGCCATGGGCGCGCTCTTTTGCCTCGCCGCCTCTCTATTGTTTTTCTACACCGCTCTGTTTCTGTTCCCGATCGCCGTCGTTGGTTTCGCAGCTTTCGTGATCTTGATGCTGAAGGCGAGCTCAGCGCCATGGCCCGTCTATCCCCGAAGACGCATCCCGGATGTTCCAACCGAGCCGCCCTCGCCTTACTCGGAGACGCCTCCCGATAATATGACGCTGGTGACGCGGAGCTTCCGCTGGAAGTTCAGGGGGTTGACGGTCGGCGGAGACTACAATCTCGACATCACTGTCCGCGAGAATGCAGTCAGGGACTCACGGGCGAGCAATCCCTCCCCCACGCAGAAAGGCGCGGCTTTCCCAAGTCTCGACGCCGCCGGAAAGGCAGGCCAGCAAATCATCGAGCATAATGATTTCGGCAAGTCTTCATTCGAGGTCACGCAGGCGGTCAATTATCTCTTGAAGAAATCGAAAGAAGAGAACCTGACCATATTCGAGGAAGCCACCAACGTTTTGAACTTCGTTCAAAACGAAAGCATACCGTACTGCCTGGACGAACAGTCGAAAGCTCCCGAGATTTCCTCGAAGGGCGATTACTTTCGATATCCGATCGAAACCATCTATGACCAGGAAGGCGATTGCGATTGCAAGTCGATACTTGCGGCAAGCATCTTCTCTCGAATGGGATTCAATACGGTGCTGCTCGTGAGCCACGTCGAAGGCCATGCGGCGGTCGCGGTCAAGGGCGCGCCGAACTTTCCCGGCAGCCGGTTCTTCATTCACAACGGAGACAACTACTACTGGTGTGAGACCACCGCAAGCAAAACGATGGTGGGCGAGATGCCTCGCGACGTGGAACCGAACAACTATGCGAAGTACGAAGTCCGCTGAGAACTTTGCATGACTTCAAGAGCAAAGATCGTCGCAATCGGCGTTGTGGCCGGCGTCTTGTCCGTCATCGCGCTGGTGGTGACGGGATACTATGGAAGAAAGAGCACGGGCGTTACCGCCGTTCAGATCCCGCCCGAGACCATTCGGTACCTCGAACAACTGGCGCACAAGCTCGGTGACCTGACATTCTCGAGAAAAGAAGGCAGCGGAAAAAACCGAAGCAACAAAGAGGACGACGAACAAGCCGACGCAGGCGGCTTCAGGCGAATGGCCACAGACAATTTTCTGGTCTACTATAACGCGCCGGACAAGAGCCGCGCCGGGGATATACTCGACTACGCGGAAGAGTCTAAAGAGAGAATGCGCGAAGTATTCGATCACTTTCCCGAAGCGCGTAACAAGAACGGCAGAAAGCTCCCGATTTACCTGGCTTCATCGGACGACGAGTACGACAAGATGACCGGCATAGGCAATAGAAGCGTCGCCTGTGTCAAATCCGATGTCTATGACGACGCGTTCATATCAACGATGTACGTATCGCCTGCGATCTTCCGCGGCTCGGATGAATTCCCGCGCCAGGCGATCGTGCATGAGGTGGCCCATTACACTCATTTCGACATAGTTGATTTCAAGAACACGAAGAACTTGGTTGTGTGGTTCACCGAAGGGCTTGCCAGCTTCACGGCGAAGGAAGAATACCGGATGCATGAGCTTGGCGAGGCTTACCGCGCCGGGCGCGTAATTCCATTGACGGAGCTATCAGCGTACAGCAATGCCGAAGCCTATAGCTCGGCTAATCTTCGGCTGTTCTACTCGGAGGGCCATTCCGTCCTGAAGATGGTGGAGGATAGGTATGGTCTCAAAGCAGTCACCTCTCTGGTCGCTACATCGAGTCGAGACGCCGACATCGACACGGCGACCAGGCGCGTTCTCAACGTTACGCTAAACCAGTTCAATGCGTTATGGCTCAATTATCTTTCTTCAGCCTACTCGGTAGGTTCATTCATGGAAAAGCCCGGCGCGGTTTGCGGCGTCGGCGTCGAGGCTGCTCGGAAAGCCCAGGGTGAGACTCGGTCGAACCCCGGCGTAAGCGTTGTGGGGCGAGAGATGAGGACCGGGAGATTTTGCTGACGGACGATCTCTCGCACTGTTCGCGAGGGAGCCTTCTCCTGTCGGTCGGACTGCGCGGCTACGTCGCGCGTGGCTCATTCGGGAACTTCCGGTTGGCTGAGGACCTCTCAAACCGAAAGCTTGCGAACCAGAATAACCGCCGCCATCGGATGGCGATCGAGGATGCGGAAGCGCTGGGCGAAATCGGGAGGTTCCGGGCTGTCTCGCATGTCGGCGATAGCAAGGTCGGCGTCCGGTA
>JAHFUG010000637.1 GCA_023265195.1 Blastocatellia bacterium
CCCGAATGTCGAAGATCAAAGTCCTTCCCGATTCGCTCGCCAACAAGATCGCCGCCGGTGAAGTAGTCGAGCGTCCCGCATCCGTTGTCAAAGAGCTTCTTGAAAACGCTCTCGACGCCGGCGCCCGGCGAATCAACATCGCGGTCGAGACTGGAGGAAAGAAGCTGATCAAGGTGGTCGACGACGGCGAGGGGATGACTCGGGACGACGCGATCACCGCTTTCGAGCGGCACGCGACTTCAAAGCTTGGATCCGCGGAAGACCTCGAGGCCATCACTACGCTAGGCTTTCGCGGAGAGGCGCTGCCGTCCATCGCCGCCGTTTCGAAATTGACTCTTCGAACGAAGACGGCGCCGGCCGCCGAAGGCACGGAAGTAGAATTCAATGGCGGGAAGCTGATCGCGGTGCGCGATATTGCCTGGCCGGGCGGTACGGAAATCGAGGTCAAGGATCTTTTCATCAACATGCCCGCCCGCCGCAAGTTTCTGAAAGGCGACTCGACGGAAAGCTATCACATCGTGAATCTGGTTCAACACTACGCGCTCGCGAATCCGGAGGTCGCGTTCCTTCTCGTCAAGGACGGGCGCGAGAGCATCGGCGCCGCCGAAGCAGCCTCCGGGCGAGATCGCGCTTATCAAGTGCTCGGGCCGGCGCTGGTTGGCAAGCTGATCGAAGTCGGTTATGAAGCGGGAGGCGTCAGAGTGTCGGGCTTCGTCTCCAACCCGCAGGAGCAGAGGTCGTCTCGCGATGCGCAGTACCTCTTCGTGAATCGCAGATTCGTAAGAGATCAACTCGTTGCTCGGGCGCTCAGCGAGGCCTATCGTTCGATGATGCCGTCCGGAGCCTATCCCGCGGCAGTTCTCTTCATTGAAGCGCCGCCGGCCGAAGTCGATGTCAACGTCCACCCGGCGAAGACCGAAGTGCGATTCCTCCGCGAGGGAGCCATCATGGCCGCGATACGGGACGCGGTAAGCCACGCGCTCACCTCATCTCATCCGATTACGAACGTGCCGATGGGAAGGTCGAGCATGCGGGAGACGACGCCGTCGCCCGCCGAAGCGTACCGCCGCTCGCCGCTCCCCGCTCGGGATATATCGGCCGACTTCACGCTTTCCCCGCCCTCGGTCGACCATGCGCCAAAACAGACGCCGCTAGATCTCGGCTTTTCAACCGTCGCCGAGCGGCAGACAGCGGCGCCGGACGCGACTAAGGCGATTGAAGCGCCGCCTCCTTGGGACACACCGCGGGACCGCGACGCTGAGCAGCGCGCGAGCGGCGGCCAGGCTGTGGCGTCTTTCGCCCGGAGTTGCGGAAGCGAAACGAATGGCCGGGAGACTTCTCATTCAACACTCGCCGAGGAAGCCGAGGCCGGTTCGCCGCTGCCCTGGCCCGGACACGGCATAACGCCGCTAGGCCAGATTCGAGACAGCTACATAGTGGCGACGGACCAAGAAGGGTTGCTGTTGATCGATCAGCACGTAGCGCACGAGAGGATTCTGTTCGAGCAGTTTCGCGACGGCCGATTGGCGAGAGCTTCCGGCATTCAGCCTTTGTTGATTCCTGAAACACTCGACCTGAGTCCGGCGGAAGCCGAAGCCTTCGGAGTCGTCGGCGAGGAATTGGAGCGGATGGGCGTCGAGACTATGCAGTTGTCGGGGCGAACCATCGCGATCAAGACCGCGCCGGCTGGCCTGTTGGCGGGCGAGGCCGCCGCAATCGTGCGCGAGGTTTTGGAGGTCGTCGAAACCGAGCGCCGTAGTTTCTCTCTCGATCATCTGCGCGACGAAATCGCAGCCTCGCTTGCATGCAAGGCCGCAATCAAGATCAATATGCCCCTGACTCACGAAAAGATGCAGTGGCTGATCGATGAATTGATGAAGACCGGAAATCGAATGACTTGTCCTCACGGCCGGCCGATCATAATGCGCATGGGTCTGAGAGAAATCGAACGCGGATTCAAGAGGCCCGTTTGATGCTCGGCGCGGGAGCGAGAAACCACGAAGTTCACGAAGACCACGAAGCAAATGAGCAGCGTTGCGCCTACCCACTGATCGCGACGGGTTCACGCCTTCGCGTGCAAAGTCTCGAGCGGGGCGCTGACCGGCTCGCCGGAGGGCAGCGCTATTGCGGGAACGGCCGATTCGGCGTCTGCTGAAAGAACTCTCGCGATGCAAGAAACCATCTCGGCTTTGTTGATCGGTTTGATCAGTAATTCATCCGCGCCGTACTCGGTCCTCACTTGCCAGCGATAGGTAATCTTTTTGTAGACCGCGGTCAGCACTATGACCTTCGGAGGGTTCTCGAGTTCTTTGATCGCCTTGCAGACAAGAAAACCGTGCATCTTCGGCAGCAGCCCATCGACGAGCACCAGGTCAGGCCGCTCTTCGGAGGCCATTCTCAACCCAGCTTCACCATCTTCGGCTTCGACTGTGTCAAACCCGGATTGAGCTAGAATCTGACTCAAGAGATACCTGGTTGTCCGGTCGTCGTCTATTACGAGGACCTTTTTCCTCACCGTAGGAGCCAACGCGGGCGCCTGGCCTTCCTTAGGGAATCGATCCGATTCGTCGATCATGAATCCATGCTCTTCGGTCATAGTGAACCATCCGTAGGCAAGAGGCGTGCCTTCAATCAACTCAAAAAGGGCGTGATATTTGGGCTTTTCGAGTCATTAGAATGATTCGCCGGATTTCCGCTACACCGCGCCTGCCACTGATGGGGATGAACGCGACATCCTCGTCTGCCGGCGCACTTCTTCATCTCCACTGAGATGAGGGAGAATCAAACAAAATCCAATCAGCCTTAGATCGAATCTTGGTTTCAACCAGGGAAGGAAGAATTTCTCGCAAAGAAGCAAAGATCGGCGCAAAGCCGCAAAGCAGCCTTACAAGAAAAAGAATAGCCGGATTCCATGAAGCGCCTAAAGGCCGCACGGGGCGGAGCCGTAACAAGAGGCCGGCCAGCGAAGCACATCCGAAGAATCTCAATCTTCTGGTCTGCTTTGCGGCTTTGCGCCGATCTTTGCTTCTTTGCGAGAAACTCTTTCTTCTCGATTTGGCCGCGGACGGAGTTTGTCCGAAGAACAACACTCTATGATCCCACCACTACCCGAATCTGTTCGTAGCAAGTTAAAGTGTCCGCTTTTTATAGCAGGTGACATGTCCGGTTGTTTAAAAGATGATCCAGCGAAGCTGAACCTTTTTCCCCTCTTCTTTCCTTCCGTAGATATATACCCC
>JAHFUG010000288.1:0-7146 GCA_023265195.1 Blastocatellia bacterium
GGGGGCGGTAGAGGTTGAGCAACAGGCGGGGAGACGAGAAGGTGTCCCGGCGATCACCCCCGTGGATCGAGGAGTAGAGATACCGCTGTCTTACGCGCAGCAGCGGCTGTGGTTCATCGATCAACTGGAGCCAGGGAACGCGGCTTACAACATATCGGGGGCGCTTCGGCTGAATGGAGCCGTGAATGTAGAAGCTCTACGGGAAAGCTTCAAGGAGATCGTGAGGCGGCACGAAGTGCTGCGGACGGAATTTCGGGTGAGCCACGCTGGGCCGGTGCAGCGGTTTGAAGAAAGATGTGAGTTTGAGCTTGGGCTCATCGATCTGCGAGGCGTGGAGGAAGGCAAGCGGGAAGATCTGGCGGCGGAAGTTGGGAGACGGGAAGCTGGATCAGGATTCGATTTGGGAAGGTGGCCGCTGATCAGAGCGAAGTTAGTGCGGCTGAGGTTCGACGAGCATGTCTTGTTGGTGACGATGCATCACATAGTGAGTGACGGGTGGTCGATCGGGGTGATGGTAAATGAGTTGAAGGGACTGTATGAAGCGATTGGAAGAGGAGAGAAGTCGGGGCTGCCGGAGTTGAGAATACAGTATGCGGACTATGGCGTATGGCAGCGAAGGTGGTTGAAAGGAGATGTGCTGGACGAACAGATGGAATTCTGGAGAGAGGAGTTGAGAGGAGTAGGCGTGGTGGAGTTGCCGACCGATCGGACGAGGCCGGCGGTGGCTAGCCACCGAGGAGGGATCGAAGAGATAAGCCTGACGCGAGAGTTGACGGAGAGAGTGAAAGCGATCAGCCGGACAGAGGGAGTGACCGTGTTCATGATGTTGCTGGCCGGGTTTGAATTGCTGTTGTCGCGGTACACGGGACAGGACGATATAGCGGTGGGAACGCCGATAGCGGGGCGAAATCGAGACGAGACGAGTGAGTTGATCGGATTCTTCGCAAACACGCTGGTGATGAGGACGGACTTCAGCGGCAACCCAGCGGTAAGGGGATTGTTGACGCAGGTGAGAGAGAGAGCGTTGGGAGCGTACGCGCATCAGGACTTGCCGTTCGAGAAGCTTGTGGAAGAGCTGCAGCCTGAGCGAAGCCTGAGCCGGCAGCCATTATTTCAAGTGATGTTCGCGTTTCAGAACATGCCGCGAGTGGCGATGGAACTGCCCGGGCTGCGGATCAACGCGGAGAGGAACCAGGCCGAGACAGCGAAGTTTGATCTTACTCTGTCGCTTGAAGAGAGCGGGGGCAGGTTAACCGGCTTCGTGGAGTATGCCGCCGATGTGTTTGATCGCGGAAGGATCACCCGGCTGGCGGGCCATTTGAGCCGAGCGCTGGAAAGCATCGTCGAGAATCCGGAACGCCATGTGAACGACATAGGGCTCCTCACTCGAGGCGAGTTGGAACAGTTGGCTGAGTGGAACCGGACTGAGGCTGACTATCGTGACATTTGCATTCACCAACTCTTCGAGGAACAAGCGAAGAGGACTCCGGACTACGTCGCCATAGCGACCGAAACGGGTCAGATGACCTACCGCGAGCTAAATCAACGGGCCAACCAAATTGCTCATTACTTGAGAAGGGCGGGAGTCGGTGTTGAAGAGCGAGTTGGAATATGCGTTGGCCGGTCAGCGAGCATGGTTGCGGCGGTCGTCGGCGTCTTGAAGTGCGGCGCCACATACGTACCCATCGATCCGAACTATCCCGAGCAGAGAGTGTCGTACATGTTGAAGGACGCCGGGGTGCGGGTGCTGATCACCGAAAAGGCTTATGAGGGAGTGGCGGCTCACTCGATGCGAACGATAGCGCTCGACGGAGATGAGCCGATAACGCTGGAGAGCAAATCGAATCCCGCGCTCGTTAATGACGGCAATAATCTCGCGTATGTCATCTACACATCCGGGTCTACCGGCGAACCTAAGGGAGTGGCGATCGCGCACAAGAGCGCGGCGGCGTTTCTGAATTGGGCGCATTGCGCGTATCCGCCGAGCGCGTTGGAAGGAGCGCTTGCATCCACGTCAGTCTGTTTTGATTTGTCGATCTTCGAGTTGTTTCTTCCGTTGTGTTATGGCGGCCGCATCGTGCTGGCGGAAAACGCGCTGAGCGTAACCCGGTTGGCGGAGGCGCCTGGACTGACCCTGATCAATACGGTTCCATCGGTGATGCAACAAGTGATGAGGATGGCCGAACTGCCGGGCTCGGTGAGAACTGTAAATCTCGCGGGCGAAGCATTGCCTCGAGAACTCGTCGACCTGATCTATGACAGCGGAACCGTCGAAGAGGTATACAACCTCTACGGGCCAAGCGAGACTACGACCTATTCGACTTACGGTCTCGTTGACAAAGGCGAGGGGGTCCCATCAATCGGGCGGCCAATATCGAACACCCAAGTTTATATCATTGATAGATACAGCCAACCTGCGCCGGTGGGAATTCCTGGAGAAGTGTTAATCGGAGGAGCGGGGCTTGCGCGTGGATATCTAGATCGGCCCGAAATGACCTCGGAGAGATTTATCCCGAACGGCTACGGCTCGGAGTCGGGTAGCAGACTGTATAAGACTGGCGATTTGGCTCGATACGGCGAAGACGGCCGCCTGGAGTATCTGGGACGCATGGACAATCAAGTGAAGGTAAGAGGATTCCGCATAGAGATGGGCGAAATCGAATCGCTGCTCAACCGGCATGTGAGTATTAGAGAAGCCGCCGTCGCCGCCCGCGCTTTTTCGCCGGGAGACCAGCGTCTTGCCGCATATCTCGTGCACGCGAGCGAAACGATTCCAACGGCTGGAGAATTGAGAGCGTACCTGAACGAGAAGCTGCCGGAATTCATGATACCCTCAGCGTTCGTATGGCTCGAATCGCTGCCTCTTGGTCCGAACGGAAAGCTGGACAGACGCGCGTTGCCGGAGCCCGGCGGAACGTCGATTCAAAGCGGGAGACAATATGAAGCTCCCAGGGATCCCGTTGAAGCGTTGCTCGCTGAGATATGGTCGAGGGCGCTTCGAATTGAAGTCGAACGAATCGGCATTAACGACAACTTCTTCGAGCTAGGCGGGCACTCGCTCCTGCTGATCGAGATAGCGATGGAAATCAGGACGGCGTTCTCGGTAGACGTGCCTCTGAGAACTCTATTTCTGGCTTCGACAATCAGCCAATTGGCGGTCGCGATTTGTGAAGAGCAGATCAAGGCGGCGGACCCGAACGACCTGGCGGAAGTGCTGGGAGAACTGAATCATATCAGCCACTAGGAAGGGGAATTGATGATTGATGAAAAGGGAATTGATGATTGATGAAAGGGGAATTGATGATTGATGAAAGGGGAATTGATGATTGATGATTGATGATTGATGAATGCAGCATTTACTAGCAATCCGCAATCATCAATCATCAATCATCAATCATCAATCATCAATTCCCCTTTCATCAATTCCCCTTTCCCCAATTCCCCTTTCCCCTTTCCCATCGAGTGGTCTATGTCGGTAGATAAGAGTCGAAATCTTGCGGAGCGGCTCTCACCTAAAGAGCGCGCGGCCCTCATGATGGGTCTCAAGAACAGGGCCCGGCGTGAGTCGATTCCGCGTTTGGAACGCAAGGCAGGCTCAAACGCGTTTCCACTTTCGTTCGCGCAACAGCGGGTGTGGATCGCGGATCAATTAGAGGCCGGCGGCGGCGTATATAACATTCCGGGCGCGCTCCGGTTTAAGGGCGCTTTGAGCCTGTTCGCGCTGCGAAGCTCGCTGAATGAGATTGTCAGGCGCCACGAAACAATGCGGACCGGTTTTCCGGTGCGAGACGGAAGCCCCGTGCAGGAGATAGTGAGCCGCGCGGAGTTGGCGCTCGATTCGATTGATCTGACGGAACTGAACGAAGAAGAGAAAAGGACTCAAGGCAGGCGCCGCGCTTTAGAACACGCAAAGCGGCCATTCGACCTCGGGCTCGCGCCGCTCATTCAGGTGAAGCTGCTGAGGCTCGCCGATGACGAGCACGTCCTTCTCGTGTCGATGCATCACATCGTGAGTGACGGTTGGTCGCTCGGAATAATGATGCGAGAGTTGACCGCGTTGTACGAGGCTTACGCGATGGGCTCGCCCTCGTCGTTGCCTGATCCGGAAATACAATACGCGGACTTCGCGGTATGGCAGCGGGAATGGTTGCAAGGCGACGTGTTGAATCGCGAGTTGGTCTATTGGACGCGCAAGCTTGCCGATACGCCGATGCTTGCGTTCCCGGCCGATCACGCAAGACCCGCGGTCGCGACCAACCAAGGAGCTATCGAGTCGTTCGCGTTGCCCAGGGAGCTTGGCCGTGAGTTGAAAGAACTGAGCACCCGAGAGGGAACGACTCTGTTCATGACCCTCGTGGCCGGATTCCAACTTCTGTTGGCTCGATACACTTCGCAAAGAGACATAGCGGTAGGAACTCCGATAGCCGGCCGTAGCCGGGAAGAAACAAAAGACCTGATCGGCTTCTTCGTGAACACGCTGGTGCTGCGAACCGAATTCTCGCCCGCCTTGACGGTTCCAGAGTTGATTGGCCGAGTACGCGACACGGCGTTGGAAGCATTCGCCCATCAGGATCTGCCGTTCGAGAAACTTGTCGAGGCGCTGCAGCCGGAACGTAGCCTGAGCCATCAATCCTTGTTTCAAGCGATGTTCAGGTTCGAGAGTAAGCCCAAGGCGGCGCGCGAGATTTCAGGCCTCGAGGTTTGCTTCGAACCGGCGCCTACGGACACCGCCAAGTTCGACATGACTCTCTCGCTCGTTGAAGAAGACGGATGCGTCACCGGATCGGTGGAGTATGCAACGGACTTGTACGAGGCTTCGAGCATTCGACGATTGATAGCTCATCTGATTCGGTTGCTCGACGGCATGGCCTCTTACCCGGAACGCAGAGTAGTTGAAATTCCGTTGCTAACCGATGAAGAGCGGGATCAAGTGGTAGTCGCGTGGAATCAAACCCGCGCGCCGTATCCAGAAAGCAACTGCATACATACGCTGTTCGAAGAACAGGCGAGCAACGTTCCCGAGCGCGTGGCCGTTGTGTTGGAGACGGATCACGTTACCTTTGACCAACTGAATCGGCGAGCCAATCAGATCGCGCATTATCTTAGAAGGCAAGGAGTGGCTCTCGAAGACAGAGTGGCCGTCTGCTTGACGCGCTCTTTGGATTTGGTGGCGGGAATACTCGGCGTCTTGAAGTCGGGAGCCGCTTACGCGCCCATAGATCCGGAATACCCCGCGCAAAGAATCGCTTACATGTTGGCCGACGCCGGCGCTCACGTTCTGCTGACGGAGACGCGATACGCGGATCTAGCACGCGACTCATCCACGCAACCTATATATCTGGATTCAAGCGCGAAACAAATAAGCAAGGAAGACGCCTCCAATTCCGAGGTGACGGCAGGCCCGCGGAATCTTGCGTATGTGATGTATACGTCGGGCTCGACGGGAGCGCCCAAGGGAGTTGGTGTCGAGCACCGGGGCGTCGTGCGGCTCGTGAAGGGGACGAACTACGCCGCGCTCGGCGCCGAAGACGTCTTCCTTCAATTCGCGCCAACGTCGTTTGACGCTTCCACCTTTGAGATGTGGGGCAGTTTGCTCAACGGCGCGCGGCTGGCGCTCTTTCCGCCGTACTCGCCTTCGATCGAGGAACTGGGTTTCGCAATCGAGCGGTATGGGATCACCGTGCTCTGGTTGACCGCGGGATTGTTTCATCAGGTGATTGATGAAGAGCCGGGCCGGTTGAAAGCAGTCAAACAATTGCTTGCCGGCGGCGACGTCTTATCGCCGGCCCATGTTCGAAAGGCAGTCGAGACCTTGCGCGATACACGGGTCATCAATGGATACGGGCCTACGGAGAACACCACTTTCAGTTGTTGCTATACGGTGGAGGGCAGTGACGATCGGCAGCGGCTTGAGCGTACTCCGATTGGTAAACCGATCAGCAACACCCGGGTCTACGTTCTCGATGAGGTTATGAACGCCGTACCAGTCCGCGTTGTTGGAGAGCTTTACGCCGGAGGAGATGGATTGGCGCGCGGCTATTTGAACCGAGCCGATCTTACCGCGGAGAAATTCGTGCCGAATCCCCTAGGCACGGAAAGTGGAGGACGCCTCTATTGCACCGGCGATCGGGTCAGGTGGATGCCGGACGGCAACATCGACTTTCTCGGCCGAAATGACGGCCAGGTCAAGATCCGCGGATTCCGCATCGAGCTTGGTGAAATTGAAACAGCGCTGAGTCAGGTCGATGGAGTGAGACAATGCGCGGTGCTTGCTTCGAGTGACGGCCTCGGCGGCAAGCGGTTGGCGGCGTACGTAGTAATGACGGGTGAGAAGCCTTTCAGCGGCGCCGAGTTGAGGGCGTCGCTCCGCAACAAGCTGGCCGAGTATATGACGCCGAGCGCGTTTGTTGAACTCGAAGAATTGCCGTTGACTCCCAACGGCAAGCTGGACCGCAATGCATTGCCCGCGCCGGAATGGGCTGCATCGGGCGAAGAATACGCCGCGCCGAGCACCGCGGACGAAGAGATTCTGTGTGGAATATGGGAGCAGGTGATTGGAATAAATCGAGTCGGCGTGCGGGACAATTTTTTCCATTTGGGCGGCCACTCGCTGCTGGCGACGCAAGCAATCTCGCGCGTTAGAAAGGCCTTTGACGTCGAGGCGCCGTTGCGAACTCTATTTGAGTCACCGACCGTAGCCGAATTTGCCGGGGTGCTGAAAAAGTTGCGGCAAACATCGCAGACCGGACAGGCGCCTTCTATCACGCACGTAAGCCGCGATCGCGACTTGCCGTTGTCATTCGCTCAACAGCGCCTTTGGCTGATCGATCAACTCGAGCCTAACAGCGTCGCGTATAACGTGCCTCTTTGTTTGCGGTTGAGTGGCGACCTTGATCGCGCCGCCTTGACGAATAGCTTGAATGCGATGGTCAGGCGGCACGAATCGTTGCGGACCAGTTTTCCAGATGCTGAAGGAACGCCGTCGCAGAGAATAGCGGCCGAGCTTGAACTGGGGATCGAGAGTATTGACCTTAGAGACGGATCCGATGAGTGGCGCGAGGCCGAGACGCGGCGCCTGATGCGAGAAGAGTCGGAGCAGCCGTTTAACTTGAGCACCGGGCCGCTGCTGCGGATCAGGCTGCTACG
>JAHFUG010000288.1:7246-10122 GCA_023265195.1 Blastocatellia bacterium
GCTGAGGAATCGGGAGAGTTCCGAGGGCTCTTGCAGTATTCCGCGGATCTCTTTGACAGGGAGAGAATCGTCAGGCTGTTGGAGCATCTGCGCAGGTTGCTCGATGGTATGTCCACCAATCCCGAGCGGCGGATTGCGGATCTTCCGATGCTCACGGATCAAGAGTGGAGCCAGATTGTCGTCGAGTGGAACCAAACCGATGTCGAGTACCCTGGCGGCGAATGCCTGCACGAGATGTTCGCGGAGCAAGCGCATCGAACTCCCGAACGTATCGCCCTGGTGTTGGAAACGGACCAGATTACGTTTGGCGAATTGAACCGGCGCGCCAATCAGCTAGCACACAATCTTCGAAGACAAGGAGCAGGCCCCGAAGACAGGGTGGCGATATGCATGGGACGTTCTTTGGATATGGTGGCCGCCATACTCGGCGTCTTGAAGTCGGGGGCGGCCTACGTTCCAGTCGATCCGGCTTTTCCATCGCAAAGGGTCTCTTTCATACTGGCTGACGCCGGCGTCCGAATACTGCTCACGGAAACGCGGCACGCTGGCGTCGCGTCCGGCTTGCCAACCCAGACAACCTGCTTGGATACCGCCGCGGACCAGATCATGTCCGAGAGCGATTCGGATCCGGAGACGATAACGGACCCGCGGAACCTCGCGTATGTGATCTACACGTCGGGGTCGACGGGACGGCCTAAGGGCGTCGGAATCACCCACGATAACGCGGTCATGTTTTTGCACTGGGCGCGCGACGCATATTCCGGCGATCTACTGGACGGCATGCTGGCTTCAACTTCGATCTGTTTTGACTTGTCCATTTTTGAGCTATTTCTCCCGCTTTGCTTCGGCGGCAGGATCGTATTGGTCGAGAACGCGCTTGCCCTGGCCGATTTGGTAGCTAAAGAGGCCGTCACCGTAATCAACACCGTTCCTTCCGTTATGCAGGCGCTCTTGAGGAGTGATGGGTTGCCCTCTTCGGTGCGTACCGTGAATCTGGCGGGGGAAGCTCTAACGAGAGAACTCGTTCAACAATTATCCGGCGGTTGGCCGATCGAGCAAATTTACAATCTCTATGGTCCAACTGAAGCCACAACCTATTCGACATTCGCACAAGTTGAGGCCGCGAGTGACGGGCCGCCTACAATCGGACGGCCGGTTGCGAACACGCACGCATACATTCTCGACGGGAGCTATAACCCCACGCCGCTTGGAACGCCCGGGGAATTGTGCATTGGAGGGCGGGGACTCGCTCGAGGATATCTGGAACGGCCTGATGTGACCGCGGAGAAGTTCATCCCGGACATGTACGGCCGGGTTGCGGGCGGCAGGCTGTATACAACGGGCGACCTGGCTCGTTATGGCGCGGACGGGAACATCGAGTATTTGGGCCGGGCTGATCAGCAGGTGAAGATTCGCGGATTCCGTATCGAGCTGGGTGAGATCGAATCGGTGATGTCCGAGCACGACGGAGTGAGTCAGTGCGCGGTCGGCGTGCGGGAAGATGAGCAGGGTGACCAGCGTTTGGTGGCTTACGTGGTCCCAAGCGGTGAAGTTGTCCTTCTAGCCGAGGAGTTGCGGGCGCATCTGCGGGCGCGGTTGCCCGAATACATGATCCCGTCGAGGTTCGTGACGATGCGCGAGCTTCCGTTGACGCCTAACGGCAAGCTCGACCGAAAAGCGTTGCCGGCGCCGGCCGCGCACGAGGGAGCCGGCGGCGGACAAGAACCGCGCACGACGGTGGAAGAGATCCTTGCGGGAATCTGGGCGGGTCTACTGGGGGTTGACGGCGTCGGAATCCACGAGAACTTCTTCAACCTCGGGGGGCATTCGCTGTTGGCCACTCAGGTAATGTCTCGCGTTCGAGAAGTGTTCGGAGTCGACGTGGAGCTGCGCGTTCTGTTCGAGCGGCCGACGGTGGCGGGATTGGCGGATACAGTCGAAGCTCGTCGCGGAGAGGCCAGGCCAGCCCAGTTGGCGGCTATCCGGCCGGTCAAAGGCAAGACTGAATTTCCACTGTCATTTTCGCAAGAACGCTTGTGGCTCACTCATCAACTCGAGCCGGACGGCGCCGCCTACAACATCCCATTCGCCGTGCGGCTCAAAGGCGCCTTGAACGCGGCGGCGTTGAAAGCAAGCTTGCAAGAGATCGTCAGACGCCACGGCGTGCTGCGTACCAGATTCGTTATGAGGGACGCGCAGCCAGTTCAGTTGATTTGTGCGCCGGGGCAACTCGAACTGCCTGTCGCCGACCTATGCGATGTAGGGGCGGCAGGTTTGGTCCAGGAACTCGCCGCGAAGGAAGCAAGACGGCCGTTCGATCTCGAACACGGAGCGGTGTGGAGAGCGAGCCTGATACGGCTTTCGCTTGAAGATCATGTCTTGCTTCTGTGCATTCATCACATCGCCAGCGACGGCTGGTCCATGGGTGTGTTGGTGAAGGAGCTGTCCGCTTTCTACGAGAGCAGTGCGGCAGGCCTCGGATCGCCGCTGCCCGAGCTGCACATTCAGTACGCCGATTTTGCCGTATGGCATCGGGAGTTGATTCGAGGAGAGTTACTCCAAAACCAACTCGACTATTGGAAGGTCGAATTGGCGGGAGCCGATGAGGTGGAGGCCGTCCGGTTGCCCGCGGACCGGCCCCGCTCGGCGGTTCAGACTCACAGCGGCGGCCGAGTCGTGTTTTTCGTCGAGAAGGAATTGAGCGGCGCGCTGAAGGAGCTGAGCAGGCGGGAAGACGTGACCCTCAATATGACCTCGCTGGCGGCGCTCCAGCTACTTCTTTCCAAGTACGGCGGACAAGACGAGGTCTTCATAGGAACGCCGATCGCGAATCGCACTCGAAGAGAACTCGAGGACTTAATAGGCTTCTTCGTCAA
>JAHFUG010000638.1 GCA_023265195.1 Blastocatellia bacterium
TACCCACGCAATGTCAGGCGAGCGAGTTGCTCCGCTTGGAAGGATGAATCCGGTCGAGGAATCGAAGCTCACGCCTGAGTTCTCCACGACATCCCAGTTCACGAACAGCGTTAAGAGCCTTGCGTTTTTTCTTCCGGTTTCTCCTCCGGTTGGGGGCATGACTATTATGTCTCCTTCAGCGGTGCGTTCAATGCGCAACTCGGAATTGAGCCGGCAGAATTCGTAGAATTGGTCATCGTTCAAATCGAGCACGGGCTTCATGTGCAGTACTAACTCGGAGGATAGCTCGGCGGGCAATGCTTTACTCATAGCGGGTCTCTCGCGCTCCAGTATTCATACCACCGCTTTGGGTGAGCACTCAAGTTGACCAGCTTGTGTTCCCGTCTATTGACATGAGAGGCGAGTCATTCTTTGATTTCAAATTGCATGCCTGACACCGCCTTTCACACGACTTTGATAGAGATGAAGCCCTTCTGCGTCTTCAGGTCAACCCAGAAGTTGCGTGGTGATCGCATTGAAAATCCAGGAGTCTCAGTGTTAACCTTGCGGTCCTTGCGTAGAGCATCTACTGAAACCGATAGACATGCCTGACGAGCCTGCTCGCAAACATGAAGTCGCTTTTTGCGCGGACGTATCGAAGTGGGCTGACCGGCTCTTCGAGCGCGATCTTTCACTCCCATTCGGCTCCTCTGACATCGAGAGCTTCGGCCGTGGCAGCCGAAAGCGCAGCGACCTTCGCGTGTATGAGCGCAAGACTACCGGAAGAGGCGGGCTTGTTCTTTGCGGAGAAGTAAAGCTGCCGGGCACGCCGAGGGGCCAGACTCCGTTTGATCTTTCACTCATGCAAGACGCCTTCAGCAAGGCGGTGGCGGAAGGCTGCCGTTACTTCTTTACATGGAACGTGGAGCAGTTGGCGCTATTCGATCAGGCGCGCTACGACGCTCCGTCAATGCACGAACGATGCGTCGGCGAATGGAAGCTGGGACTGCAACTGGACAAGCCCACGCATGTGACGCTGCCGGAGGTCATAGCGAAGATTCGCGATGAGTTCCTGCCGCGCTTCTTTAGGGATTTTGCGGAAATATGGTCGGGCCGGGATACAAGCGTGAGACTTCCGGCGTCTGAGTTCTACATCGCCGTCATCGACAGTCACCTCGGCGGGCCGAGGGGGCCCGTGCGGGAGCTGCGTGACCATCTTGTCGCGGAATCAGAGCACAATCGAGCATTTGATCGCGACCTTCGGCGATGGATGATTGACCAACAATGGAATTTTGACCGTGAGGACTCCAATTCCTGGAGAGACGCCGTAGACCGCGCCGCGCGGAGCATGAGCTACGTTCTGAGCAATCGGGTCCTGTTCTATCAGGCGGTGAGGTCTCGCAATGACCTGCCGAATCTCAAGCTGCCGCGCGGCGCGGATACGGCCCGGAAGGCGCTCGGCTATCTTCGCGGCAGATTTCAGGACGCTGTAGATGCTACTGGTGATTACGAACCCGTCTTCTTTCCCGAAGAGAAAGAGTGGGCGGCGCTCCAAGCTCTGTCCGGAACAAACTCGCTGGAGGGATGGGATAAGTTCATCACGGCAGTCGAGCGCCTGAAGTTCAAAGAGATTCCCACCGACATTCTCGGCCACGTGTTTCAGAGGTTGATCGGTCCGGAGGAGCGGCACAGATTTGGTCAACATTACACCGATGAAACCATCGTCGACGTGATCAATGCGTTTTGTATTCACAAGGCCGGGGCCAACGTTCTCGATCCCTCCTGCGGAAGCGGCAGCTTTCTGGTTCGGGCCTGGTATCGAAAGCATCATCTCGACCCCGAGTTGTCAAACCAGGAATTGCTGGAAGGGTTGTACGGTTGCGACATCAATCCGTTCCCAGCGCATCTTGCGACGCTCAATCTCGCGGCGCGAAACATCTCGAACGAGGAGAACTACCCTCGCGTGGTTCGCAAGAACTTCTTCTCCGTGGAGCCCGGCCAACCGTTTTGCGAGCTGCCCAAGGCCACTCGAGACCGCCACGGCAATAGGGAGCAGGAGCGAGTCGAACTGCCCTCACTCGACGCAGTGATCGGAAATCCGCCGTACGTCCGGCACGAACTGATTCCGAAGGCGGCGGACAAGCTTGTAATCGCCGACCAGACGAAGGAACATCTCGGCCGCGTTGTAGAGCGGGCCTGGAAGGGTATAGGGCTTTCAAAGCAGAGCGATCTTCACGTCTACTTTTGGCCCGTGGCCGCGCAGTTCCTTACTGAGGATGGATGGTTCGGTTTCTTAACGTCGTCAAGCTGGCTCGATGTCCGGTATGGTTTCCCGTTGCAGCGCTGGCTCCTTAGAGAGTTCCGCGTCGTTGCTATTATCGAAAGTGTCGATGAACCCTGGTTCGAGGACGCCAGGGTGAAAACCGTGGTCACAATACTCCAGCGTTGCACCGATCAATCGGAACGCGATAAGAATCTTGTGCGGTTCGTCCGCCTCAAACGGAAGTTGGCTGAGATACTCGGCCCCTGGAGTGATGAGTGTGAACGTCAGCGCGCCTCGGAGCGCTTGCGGGACCTGATCCTCAAAACCAAGACAGATCTCAACAATGACCGGCTGCGAATAATGGTCAAACGACAAGGAGATCTGTGGCAGGAAGGGCTGGCGGTCGCGCGGATGTTTGCGAAGCAAAAGGCAGTGTCTTCGCGCGGGGTAATCGAAGACGATGACGCCGACATCGAAGACAACTGCGCGGACTCGTTGACCATACCTCCTGAAATCCGAGAAGCGACAGAATTATGGACCGCGGAATACGGCGGCGGGAAATGGGGCCGGTATCTCAGGGCTCCTGACTTTTACTTCGACCTCATGCGCGAGTTCGGACATCGATTCGTCAGGCTGGGCGAAGTTGCTACGATCAGTTACGGGATTAAGAGCGGGTGTGACGCGTTCTTCATGCCCACTGATGTTTCCACGAAGTTCCTGCGTGATTACCCGACTGAAGCTGAGTGGTCAACCTTGCCGCTGATGAAAAAATGCAAGCGCGCTGAAGTTGAGAATAAGAAGCTGGTAGTTCTGAAATGCGGTGATAATACCGTGCATCCGGTCGAGGCCGAATTCGTGCGGAGGGAGGTACATAACCTTAGGCGCGTCGACAGGCCGATAGTTCTGCCGGAACACATCGACACGGTTGTGCTCTGGGTGGCTGAACCTCTAAACCGGCTCAAAGGAAAACTCGTCCATGACTTCATAAG
>JAHFUG010000639.1 GCA_023265195.1 Blastocatellia bacterium
TAGTGTATATAACCGCCAAGGGCCATTTAAAACGCATGCAGCGGAGGCCACGAACAGAGGGCTGAAGGACACTGCAGAGCATCCCTCGGGCGACAAGCAGCGGCCGGACAATCGTTGGGGATACGGCTTGATTCGACCCGCCGCGGCCCTTAACGCGCTCGCGAAATAGCGCTAGAATGTTGCAGGTCATGTCACGAGTCATCGCCAGCCGTCAGCCTACCACGATTAGCCGTGAATTCGCGGCTCGTCTCGATCATCTGGACTCATCCAAGAATATACGCGCGGTCGTGATGTTGAGATCAGTCAACAGTCCTGCCTCCTCAACACGAGGTACTCGGGGGCAGCGCGCGGGGCTGGTCCGAAAGGTTCGCGAAGGCGCGGCTGCGGCGTTACCGTCTATTGACCGCATCCTGAAGCTCTATCACGGCAAGCGGCTAAGCGAAGACGTCGGGGTGCTGGGCAACATCGTGATCGAGGCGACACCGGACGGCATTCGCGCTCTGGCCGCTTCTGAACACGTCAAGGCCGTCCTCGAGGATCAGCATATTCTTCAACTCGTCAATCCGTAGTCCCAGCATATTCCGCTAAAAAAACCGGCAGTTGGTGGCCGCCCGCGCGAATGTCCTGGACAGGGGTTTCCGTCCGCGCCGCAACAAGCCTTCAACAATTCATCCGAACGTGGCAAAGTTCATTCTTTCAACTCGGCGACTCTACGCCTGGAGGACTATGATGAGACTAACGAATACCTGTTCGATACTGCTCGGCGCGATCTTAATGACCGGTTGCGCGGTTAAGAAACACGAGGGCTTTCCGCAAGGCGAGTGGATTGATCTATCTCACGACTTCGCCTCAGACACGATCTACTGGCCGACCGCCGAGCCGTTTAAGCTTGATACCGTGGCGGCTGGGATAAACGAGAAGGGCTACTACTATTCGGCGTATCAGTTCAGCGCGGCGGAACACGGCGGCACTCACATCGACGCGCCGGTTCACTTCGCCGAGGGACGCAACACCGTCGATCGGATTCCGCTCGAGCGGCTGATTGGTCCGGCCATCAAAGTCGATGTTTCCGCCAAAGCGTCCGCCGACCCTAACTATCAAGTCAGCGTCGTGGACTTTGAGTCGTGGGAGGCGCGAAACGGAAGAATCCCAGACGATTCGATAGTGTTGCTTCAGACCGGTTGGTCTCAATATTGGAGCGACCGGTTGAAGTATCTCGGCACGGACAAGCGAGGCAATGAAGCAGTAGCAGAGTTGCGCTTTCCGGGGCTTGCGCCCGACGCCGCGCGTTGGTTGACAGAGAACCGAAAGATCAAAGCGATTGGGCTGGACACGGCGAGCATCGACTACGGCCAATCCCAGTTGTTCGAGAGCCATCGCACTCTGATGGGGAAAGACATTCCCGCCTTTGAGAATGTTACTAATCTCGATAAGCTTCCCGAAAAAACAGCGATAGTCATTGCAATGCCAATGAAGATCAGAGGCGGCAGCGGCGGGCCGCTTCGCATCATCGCATTCGTGGAGTAATCTCTTTCTCCGCATTCTGAGCAAGCTTCTGGCTCTACATTCTCAACAACAGATAGCTTGCCGAAAAGCCAGTGTTGTCTCTTGACGTTCTTTTTGACTGTCTCGCCGCCGCAAAACTCGCAAATCATGAATCGACCGTCAGTGCGTATACCGTGACTATGATGAGGTTGCAGTCTTCATGGCGGTCAGTACGGCTTGGTAGTTACTATGTCCAAGAACCAGTGCAACTCGCTCTTATGAAGAAGAGTTTCTTAAATTAATACCGCGCTCTTGTGCGTGACAAGAAAACCTGCACGGAAGAACCAGCGCGACAGTGAAGCTGATCGTGGTTGTTTTTCTCAAGGACGAATTCCTTTCATAAGCCGGCTCCGCGCGCTTCCACTCCGCGCCCCGCACTCGCCAACCCCCCGGACCGGCGCCAGGGCCCTCCCACTTACGCATGGCGCGTCCGAGTAGTAAAATGGTCGCGGCTTCAATGGTGGGCCGGTCGGAATGGACCACGGCGCTAGTTTTCCCGCGGTCCTAAGATAGAGCGCTAGAGCCTTAAGACGGAAGTGAAGTCATGACGGATCTCTATCGAGTGCTCGGAGTCTCACAACGCGCCAGCGCCTCCGAGATCAAGTCCGCTTACAGGAGACGCGCGCGAAAGCTCCACCCCGATGTTTCATCGTCTCCCGATGCAAACGCGAAGTTCGCGAAATTGAGCGAGGCCTACCGGGTCCTGGGCGATCCGAAACTGCGCGCCCAATATGACCGCGGTGAACCCGTTTATGCGAGGGCGGCGTTTTACGCGTCGCGTGACGCCGAAGTCGTAGCCTGCCAGCGCAAGTTCGACCGCATTGTCGATGAGATGATCGCGAGAGAGAGACAGGAAACCGCGGCCCGCAGTCATGCTGTTTCCGTGGTGGTGCCGCTCTTCCTGTCGGCTTTCTACGTTGCGTTGACCAAGCCAAGGTTCATTCAGGATATGAACCTGATTGGACGCCTTCTCCTTCTAGCCATCGCTTGTTATGCGCTTCACTACCTGGTCAAGAACCTGGCGATCGTTCTGGGCCGCTACACGTATCGCATACCCGATCACATAACGTCCGTGTTTCACGAAGAGGCTCCTCGTGATAAGCACATAAGCAGGAAGGCGGGTCTGGTGTTTCTTGTGTGCGGGTATCTGGCTTCTTTGGGATTGGGTCTTGTGCTGGATAAACTGGCGCACCTTAATCATGACTCTTATCTGGCGCCTGCGACAATAACCGGAGCGTTGTTGTATCCTCCGATAGCCGTCTTGATAATCGGGTGTTGCCGGAGAGTCGCGTGGTTCCTCGACCGCCCCTTCAGAGTGAATACGGATCAGAATCAGAATCAGTAGGGTTGCCGAAGCACGGGGGACTTCAGTCAGGACATTGCGGCAGGTGAAGTCGCGAGTGACGACAGACTTCAGTCTCCTGGCAATTGACGAATAACAAATCGCGATTCGGAACATTGCACGCGTCCGTAGGAGGGCAATGTTAGTTGGGAATTTGAGCCATCTACTGGGCGTCACCACCGCACATGGATAAACACGGCCCTCCTATGGAGGGCGACCCCCAACGCAGTTGGGGGATGGTTCATTCACTGCCTGCAGAAGGCGCCGCAGCCGTTTCTTAAATACCCCCAACGCAGTTGGGGGATGGTTCATTCACTGCCTACAGAAGGCGCCGCAGCC
>JAHFUG010000640.1:0-2046 GCA_023265195.1 Blastocatellia bacterium
GTTCTACGAATTGGACGACCGAGGGAGACCATGCGGTTATCGCAATCTCGACCATTTGCACGCGCGAATCAAGCCGTTCATGCTGCGGCGCCGAAAGGCCGACGTCGAGGATGAGTTGCCAGACCGGACGGACCGCACGTTCTTCGTCGCCATGAGTCAGGAGCAGAAGAATACTTACCTCGAGCACGAAGCCGAGGTAGCGCGGCTCGGTTCGATCGCGAAGCGGCGGGCGCTTACGCCGCGCGAATCCGAGAAGCTTCAGCGGGAACTGGCGATGATGCGGATGATCTGCGACACGAACTTCATCCTCGACCCGGAGGATCGAGTCTGCCCCAAGCTCCAGGAATTGGAAAAACTCCTGGAAGAATGCCGCGACAACGCGGACGTTAAAGTCCTGGTGTTCTCGGAGTGGGCGCGAATGATCACGCTTGTTCGAGAATTGTGCGAGCGCCTGCGCCTCGGCTACGCGTTGCACACCGGCTCGGTTCCTCAGCGCCGGCGCCGCGCGGAGATTCAAGTTTTCAAGAGCGATCCAAACTGCCGAGTGTTTCTGAGCACCGATTCCGGCAGCACCGGGTTGAACCTGCAAAACGCCAGCGTCGTGATCAACTGCGATCTTCCCTGGAACCCGGCGAAGCTGGAACAGCGCATCGCGCGCGCCTGGCGCAAACACCAGGCTCGGCCGGTCACGGTCATTCACCTGGTTTCCGAAAATACGATCGAACATAGAATGCTGGATACGCTGGCGACGAAGCAGGCGCTGGCCGATGGAGTGCTCGAATTGCGCGGCGACCTGAAAGAAATCAAATTCAGAAGTGGGCGGCAAGCGATGCTCTCCCGGTTGGAACAACTCCTTTCGCAGCCAACATCCGCCGCCGCGCCCGCCGCTCCTCAGCAAAGGCGGCTGCCGCGAGACCGCTCTCTGGCCTTCAGCCTGCTGGCGAGCGAAAAGCTGGGCGGCTCGTTGATTCGATGCGAAGAGCGGTATCCGCTCGAGGGCGCTCACACGGTTCTCGTCGCCGTGGTTGACCGTGACGCCGCGCTCTGGCGGGAGAAGCTTGCATCTATTCATGAAGAGTTGTTTGGTCCGGGAAAATCCGACCCGCTTGCTCCAACCATGTTACAAGTGATCGACAGGGCTACCGACGAAGCGCTGAAGCAAATGATCGAGGCCGGTTTGATCGCGTCGGCGACTCGAGCCGCGCGAGACCTCCTTTCATCGGACGGTCAGGAAAAGACGCCCGTTCCTCTCTCGGACGAAGAACTGCAAAAGGCCGTCGCGCATCGTCAACAGGCGGGCCGCAAATTGAAGATGGCGCGATTGCTTTTGAGTGGAGAGATGTTCGAAGAGGCAAGAGAAGCTCTGCTCGAGGCGATTCATTGGTTGAGCCGGGCGCTGGCCGTCGAGAATCGAGCGCCGGAACCAGAGAGTACTGACGACGCCGTCATTGCTCCTGCGTCCTTGTGGTTTGGGGAATCGGTCGCCGCCATTCGGGAGTTCGTGAAGAACGAGGATTCTCCGGCAGGCACAGTGGTTGATGCGCTGCAGTCGATCATCGAGGTTAAAGATATCTGAAAGGGACCCATCCTGTTGCATCAACGACTTTCGTAATCACTACACTAGGTCCTGACCGTGTCGCTTGATTATCGAGAGGCGTCTGTACATTCAATCAATCCTGATCCCGGTAAGGGCTGAGATATAGGGCTGAGTCATAACCGACGATCGCCAGACGACCTTTCCTCAACCAGCCTTCACGACCTAACAGAGTGCGGGGTAGTGGTGTCATAGAGTGTGGACGGGCTAACCCGCCACGGGGAGCCTGAAAAAACACTACCGAACTGATAAAGCAATTCCCCGTGGCAAGGATCAACTAGAAATGGCATATGATGATGGCCGCATTCCACCCCGCAACCCATCTCACGCGCGACCAATAGTTAGATTGGGTGATTCCAACTCTTCTACGTTTACAATGGGCCAGAGCCTTTCTCGCCCAGCCTGGCTTGATAAAGACCATCTCAACGTAGGAGATGACGGCTGGCCTATCG
>JAHFUG010000640.1:2056-3226 GCA_023265195.1 Blastocatellia bacterium
TGACGTATTGAGCGGCCTGCTTAAAGATGCTGAAGAAGTCTCTGAGCTACTTCCTCACGAATATCGGGATAGCCTGATCCGCAGGCTCATTCAAGAGGTACGCGCGTTGAGAACCGAACTGAGCCAAAGTGACAACGGAGTTCTTCACCGTCCGCTAGTTGTGCTCGGCGGAAATGACCCATCAGCCACAACGATCCCAAGATCACAAGACGTAAGGAGACATCGGAGGCCCAAGCTACGAAAGAACAAACCAACAGAGATGTTCTCTCTGTTTTCTGATCCCTGCGACTTCCGCGCCTTTTGTCGCCATGAAACTTCCGCCACGCACCACTAGTTCGCTAGTTGATAAAGGTTATTGACTCTTGAGGCTCCGCGTTTTCCGCGTGTTCGATCAGAAAGAACAGGCGTAATGAGTGAATGTGACAGAATGCTACTTGGAAATTCTTTCTGTCCTGCATTGCAATACCTGCCCGCCCAATAGAAGTGAAGGTATCGACTTCGACTTTCAATCCATCTCCTAGCACGGCAAAGCATCGGAGAACTCCGCCGACCTCACGCGCGTGTTTTTCCAATGGAGGTATGACCATTTTGAAGCTCTCGACGAGAGCGCTTGCCGAGTCTTCCTCTTTAGCTAAAGATTGGGTTACCTGATTGATACGATCAAATAATTCTTTAGGTATTTGAAAATGTGGTTTCGTCATCTTTCTACTTCCTACGGTGGCGAGCAAGGGTTTACCAGTAGGATTAGCCTATGCCATAATGAACGGTGCATTAGAGATCATGGGCCAGAGCGTTAGGACGTGACCGGCTCGCCAAAGCAAAATCAACGTTCTAGCGCTCTTTCTGCTTATTGGGCTTCAATCATAGAAGCATGGTTCACTCTTGGGGTCAATACATATTGGGGTAACTGAAACCTGACGCTACAAGATGAAGTGCTTATCGTCGCGTCTTCTTACCAACTGGATAGAGTAACTCCCACGTTCCCACGCCAAACGCCCTCGCGATCTCTTTGAGACTCGCCACGCTCGGATTTCTTTCGAGTCGTTCAACAGCTCCGATAGGTTCGATGTATGCCAGCCTTCTCGCCTAACAACTAAAGAGACAGGACGCTTTTCGGCTCTAGGCTGATGCCGTAGTTCTTACGGGCAACGGTAGCTCTTTCGGGTCTAA
>JAHFUG010000641.1 GCA_023265195.1 Blastocatellia bacterium
AATCAGCCTGCGTCCCACAGGAAGTCGAACTGCCTAATCGTGGCGTCCTTTCGGCTCACTTGCCTGCGATGCGTGCCGTGAGACGGTCAAGGGTCAGAAATTGCACTTCGATGCCGCTGTTGTTTCGAGTGAAGGCAGGCCGTGCGTCGGGGGCCGTCACCAGCAAGGTTGCCTTGGGACAAATGCGGGCGAAGATCAGCAGATTCGCCGGATTCAAATCACCCGCGGACCATTCGCGGTCGATGGCAGTCAAGCTCTTCCCGCGCGGCGCTCAGATCAAGTCCACTTCTTGACCTTGCTTGTCCCGCCAGTAACGCAGGCTGGCGGTTCTGAAGGTGCGTGGTGAGTGTCAAATTGATTGAGTTTGATTGATGTTGATTGAGTTGATGTTATTGCCACAAGCGAGGCCCAACGATAGAATGACGACGACGGGCGCATCGCAATAGTTAGGCGCGTCGCCGAGATGATCTGTCGCGCGCGAAAGCATCCGAGCTATGACGCCGCTGTTTTTCATGCCCAGCAGTGCGCGGAGAAGGACCTAAACGCGAGGATCGAAGAAGGGGCGTCACCATCGACCCGTAATCGGGGAGGGTGCTAATTGGGGATTGCGGATTGAGTTGATTGAGTGAGTTATCTTATTGCCACAAGCGAGGGCGAACGATAGAATGACCGCGCCGCCCGATCCGGCGCACGAGGTAATCAAGATGGCGGGCTGGCAAAACACAATCGTAATGGAAGAAGTGACTGACCCCGAAGAGTTGGCCAAAGCGCGGGTACAGGATGAGCGCTTTGACCGCAACTCCGACTGGTTGCAAGCGCACATTAATGAGGTCTACACGCGGCATCGCGGCAGGTGCATCTGCATTGCCGGTGAAGAACTGTTCGTGGCGGATACCCCCGAAGAGGTCATTGCCCTGGCGGAGGCCGCGCATCCGGAAGACGACGGCAGCCTCATTCGCTACATCCCAAAAAAGAAAATGGCCCGCATCTATGCGCATTGAATGAGAATGGCTGTCGTGCGACGACGGCATCGTGCGGCCGTGATCCGCGGAGAAATCCTGGCTGATGATGGCTCTTGGAAGAAGATCGAGTTTCTGGTTGACACCGGCGCCGATTGCACCGTGTTCAGCCCGGCCACCCTCGCGAGGCTCGGCCTTCCCTGGCTGGACGCTCAAGATGGCGTCAGCGGACTGGGCGGCTTAACTCATTCGGTCATTGTCGAAACTCAGATCCGATTGACTCGTGGAGATTCCGGTAAAGTTCTCTTCCGTGGCCGGTACGCGGCCGTTACCGGACTCGATGCGCTCGACATAAGCGTACTGGGACGCGATGTCATGGGCCTGTTCGCCGTGATCGTTGACCAGCCTGGGGATGTCGTTTGTATGCTTGGGCAGCGCCATCACTACGGCATCGAGCAAGTCTGAAATTCAAATCGCTTCAGTGCAAGGAAGTCCGGCGAGTTGCCCCGAGGTTGTCGTGGGTCGTAGGACGGAGACGATCGAGTAATCCGGTTAGTATCCCACTCATTACGGCAAGCTTTGAAGCAACCAAATCCCGCGCATACCATCGGGCTTTAGCCGATGGAGTTTCAGTTTTAGCCTTGCCCCTTCCGATGCGCTCGTCTTGGCGGCGGGTAGGTCAAAGCTGAACCTCCATCGGCTGAAGTCCGATGGTATCGGTTGCAACATGTCGTCTCCGGTTAGGGCGCGGGTGAGCTACCACCGCGAGAGTTTTAGCCGCGAGCACATTGATGGGCGAACTGGCGGGCTTCGGCGGACTTGCCCGTTGTTCTGAAGAACGGGATCAACTCGCCTCGCGTAGCGCCAGCCCCAATTCCGACGAACCCGAGTAACGCAGACAAGAAGACGACTCTGCCGTATAATCACAACGCACAGCATTGTGCTATACCGTTCCGATAAGTTGATTGAACAGTCTTGACTGAGGAGTTGATTGATGAGTCATCGGGCAAGTCAAAACCGCGCCGAAGCCGTCCAGCCCATCGCCCTCCCGCGGACCTTCACCATAAGTCACAGGCGAAAACGGATCAAACTCCTCTGTGACGCGATTGCCCGCGAGTTCCACCCAGAGAAGATATTGCTTTTCGGTTCGTCCGCCTCAGGCCAACCGCGGCCGGATTCCGATGTTGATCTGTTGGTGGTTATGCCATTCGAGGGAAGCCCGTTCCGTCAGGCGGCTGTCGTTCTCGGCTACGTCGTGCGCACCGTGGGCGTGTTGCCGATGGATCTACTCGTGCGTACACCCGAGCAGGTCCGAGAGAGAGTGCGGATGGGCGACTCTTTTATGCGCGAGATCATCGAGCGCGGCAAGGTGATGTATGAAGCCGACCACGCTTGAGTGGATCGGCAAAGCAGAGGATGACTGGCGCGTCGCCGAGATGATCTGTCGCGCCCGAAAGCATCCGAGCTATGACGCCGCCGTTTTTCATGCCCAGCAGTGCGCGGAGAAGTACCTAAAAGCCAGGCTCGAAGAAGCGGGCGTCATATTCAGCCGGACGCACGACCTGCTGGTTCTGCATCAACTGGTCTTGTCTATCGAGCCGGGCTGGATGGTTTTGCAACCCTTTCTGATCTTCCTCAACCCCTTCGCTGTTGTTTACCGCTATCCCGGTGTGTCGGCCACAAAAGCCGATGCTAAAGATGCGCTTAAGAACTGCCGTCAAGTGCGCCGCGTTATTCGAATTGGTTTTGGTCTAGCGGTTTGACGCCCCTCTCGCATCGCGGCGGACAACACAGGCGACACCAAGTAATCCCGTGAGTGCGAATGGCATTGCGGACCGCGAATTGATGAGTGATGGCGCCAAGGTAAAAGGCTTTTGACCAAGCCAGCATCCGCATGTTTTTGGGTCCTTTCCTTGCGGTTCGCTGATTGGGGGAAGTGCTAAAATTTCGCGGCATGAGCACGCCCGCTGAAATCGAAGCGGAAAGCGCCGAAATTGGGGGATGGTTCATTCACTGCCTACAGAGAGCGCCGCAGCCCTTCTTGAATACCCCCAACGCAGTTGGGGGATGGTTCAATGCTGCCTACAAGCGGCCCAGTGCCGGCGATCCCCTCCCCAAAGAACTTCCACCGGCTAGGAATAGTTCTTTGCTAACCGCCCCCAGGTTGGAATTGAACGATCCCCCAACTGCGTTGGGGGTATTACGGAGGGAAACACGAGCGCTCTGATGTAGGTTGGAATTGAACGATCCCCCAACTGCGT
>JAHFUG010000289.1:0-1202 GCA_023265195.1 Blastocatellia bacterium
GCTTCAACTCAACCGCCGGATGAAACAGCAATATGCGAAGCAGCTCGCTGCCACCGTAGCCCGAGCCCCCGAGTATGCCTACCTTGACCACTGCTCCAGCCTCTCCTTGACGATCGATGACAGCCGCTCGCTTTGATTCGTTGCGTTAGCCGCTGGCAATCCGAACTCCGAGTAAACGTAGTCGCGGCCCATTTGAGAATCCGTCACCGGCCCCGAAAGAACGTCGATCTTGACGCCTCTCTTGGCGAGGAGTTCGCGACCGCCCCACGCCCCGACAAAATCACTCGCGCAAAACACCACAGCCGCCGCTGCATCCATTAACTCTCGGTCTTCGAAGATGCTCGAGACGCCATAACCGCCCATGATTCCGTCGCCCAGTTCGACGACTATGCAATCCGGATGAGAAGACGCCAACTCCGCGATGATTCCTTTAGCGTAGGGCGAGATATCGCTTAGTCCTACGGTCGAAGGCAGTCCGCAATCCAGAAAACTCAACGTCCGGTGCGCGCCGTGATCCTGCATATTCAGCGTGTCGCGCAAGCAAGCTACTCCGGCTAGTTTCGCGCCCGCGACCTTCAGCCCCGCTCGAGCCAGATGTTTTATTATTTCAACGGCGGCGAAGGTCTTCCCTGAATTCATGCAAGTTCCCGCGACGATCACGAGCGGCGCCGGCGACGCGAAACTATCGAGAGGAGCGATGGCCCGTTCCCTGATGTTCAGAGGCTTCCCGTCGCTAATCGGCATGCCTATGACTTCGACTTCGATGGCGTTGCTGAGGCCGTGATGATGTCCGAGGCACCTCCCCACGAGACCGCCAAGGTTCAGGATGTGCAAGCGATCTCCCGCGGTTATGCTGTCCGGAACGTCGCCTACGAAGCCCTTGAGCGCCCGCCTATAACCCAGAACACCCGCGATGATGTCGCCCGGATTGATCTTCGCCATTCGGCCCGACACCAATTCGATCGTATTGTACGTAGCGTTGTCGGTCAGCGTCCGCACAACCACGGCGTCACCCGCCCGCGGAGTATGCGGTTCTCGCAACGATTGGACTACTTCGATATCGTTACTGAGATTCAGATTGATCGTTGATGAGGCGATCTTGTCCGCGCGAACAAGGCGAATGTCGCTCTGAGCTTCGATGCTGCTTGCTTCAATTGTCTTCGCGGATTCCATTGTCAAACCGTTCATTTTCAGTCCCCTTT
>JAHFUG010000289.1:1302-10059 GCA_023265195.1 Blastocatellia bacterium
ATCGTTGATGAGGCGATCTTGTCCGCGCGAACAAGGCGAATGTCGCTCTGAGCTTCGATGCTGCTTGCTTCAATTGTCTTCGCGGATTCCATTGTCAAACCGTTCATTTTCAGTCCCCTTTCCTTCCCGGTTACCTCTTAGTAATGAACTCAGGCTAATGACGCTCCTTCTCGGCAAAATTTCTCAGCCTCAATCTCAACGCATTCAGCTTGATGAAGCCTTCCGCGTCGCGCTGGTTGTAAACGGTGTCCTTTTCGAAAGTCGCGAACGCTTCGGAGTAGAGCGACAGCTTCGACCGCCTTCCTACAACGGCGCAATTGCCTTTATACAGTTTCAGCCGCGCCGCGCCGGTCACTCGCTTTTGAGTCTCGTCGATCAACGCGCGAATCGCTTCGAACTCCGGCGTGAACCAGAATCCGTAGTAGATCATCTCGGCGACTCGCGGCCCCAGCGAGTCTTTCAAATGAGCCACCTCGCGATCCAGCGTCAGCGACTCCACCGCGCGATGAGCCGCATGAAGGATGGTCATTCCCGGCGTTTCATACACTCCGCGCGACTTCATTCCGACAAAGCGATTCTCGACAACATCAACACGCCCGACTCCGTGCTCTCCGCCGAGACGATTGAGCCGGTCCAACAGCGAGGCAGGCGACAGAGCCTCTCCGTCAACCGCGACAGGCTCGCCCGATTGAAAATCGATCTCTACATAAGCCAGATTCGGCGCCGCGTCTTCAGGCGACCGAGTAAGAATAAAGATGTTCTCAGGCGGTTCGGCCCACGGATCTTCCAGGATTCCGCCCTCGTAGCTGATGTGCATGAGATTGCGATCCATCGAATACGGCTTCTCTTTGCTGGCCTTGATAGGGATGTTGTGCGAATCCGCGTACGCGATCAGATCCGATCTCGATTTGAAGTCCCACTCACGCCACGGCGCGATCACTTGAATCCCGGGCTCCAGCGCGTAGTAGGTCAGTTCGAACCTGACTTGATCATTTCCCTTCCCCGTCGCCCCGTGAGCAACCGCGCGGGCGCCTTCTTTTCGAGCGATGTCGATCTGCGCTTTCGCTATCAAAGGCCGGGCCAGCGAAGTTCCCATCAAGTAGACGCCTTCGTAGACCGCGTTGGCCTTGAGGGCGGTGAAAACATAGTCGCGCACGAACTCCTCCCGCAGATCTTCCACGTAGAGCTTCGATGCGCCAGTCGCGAGAGCTTTCTCTTCGAGCCCACCAAGTTCTTCCGCCTGTCCGACGTCGGCGGCGAAACAGATGACTTCGCATCCATAAGTCTCTTTGAGCCACTTCAGAATTACCGACGTGTCCAAGCCTCCTGAATAAGCCAGCACCACTTTATCGATCTTATCGCTCAATTCGCTCCCCTCCGTTTTTTTACCCTTTCCGTTATCGAGTCTTCGACCTTCCGGGACCTCCACGCGCGCGCGTATTCTTCCCACGACTCCGCTTCACCGCGGAGCCTGCGCGCTCACGAGTTCTGCTTTTGGGTGATAGCAATCGGCTGATCTTCGTCATCGCGAGCCGCTGCGCCGCCTGATTCTTAACGGCAATGAAAATCGTGTCGTCCCCGGCGATCGTTCCAACCACTTCGGCGATCCTTGCCCGGTCGATCGTCAATGCAGTCGGCTGCGCAAGTCCGATTTCGGTTCTGATGACGACCATATGATCGCCCGCCGTATCCATCTCGACGAGCGGCCCCGATAGATTGATTTCGTTTTGTGGCTGCGAATAGAATCCGCCGGTCTTGACGAGTCCGAGCTCGACAATATCGCGTGAGACGCTCGATTGAGTCGCGCCTACTCCACGCTTGGCAAGATGTTCGGCAAGCTCCTGCTGGCTCTCGATGCGTTTAGAGCTTATGATCTCCAGAATCTTCTGTTGCCGAAGCCGTTTCATCATGCTTGCATCCTATTCAACACTGAATATGCAATGCATAAGTGCATATTCGCCGCATAGAGTACCACGGCATGAAAGCGGAGTCAAACATTAACTCACATATGACGGGCTCTGGTGTAAGAATGACGGGGAAATCGTAGCGTGTAATACCACTCCGCTTTACAATGTCCATAGAACGCGATAAGTTGGCGATCTGGACCCAGTGGCAGGACATTGGAGACATCTGCCTCAAGCCAACTGTAATACGCTATGGTTTGCCAAAGCGGGCCTAAACGTATTAAGACTTCGTGTGGCGCGGCGATAGGGTCAACTCAAGGATGAGAATGATCGAGCTATCAAAGTCTTGAGGCGAGCGCGCGAAGCGCTTTCTTATGGTTTCGCCATCGCCGTTCGCGAGCCCTCCCCGTAACGTTGAGCCGTTAGGCGGCAGGTTGATGCTGTGCTAAAGCCGCGCTAGACTGCGAACTATGGATGTTCAAGAAATCGAGAGTGCGATCACTCAACTACCACCGGCGCAGGTGGCGGAATTGGCGGCGTGGTTTGAACGGTTTCACGCCCAACTCTGGGACCATCAAATCGAACAAGATGTGCGGGCGGGGCGCTTCGATTCGTTGCTTGATGAAGCCGCGCAGAATCTCGGTTCCGGCCGCTGTGAATCGCTGTGAAGCATCTGGCGTCGCCTCGATTCTGGCGTCACTATCGCAACCTTCCTGAGACCGTGCGGAAACTTGCGGACAAGAATTTCCAGTTGCTCAAAGCCGACCCTCATCATCCTTCACTGCACTTGAAGCGCATTGATCGTCTGTGGTCGGTTCGCGTCGGTGCTCACTACCGGGCGCTCGGGCTGGACACACCCGAGGTAATCGTGTGGTTTTGGATTGGGTCGCACGCCGACTACGACAAGCTCTTGTAATCGCAGCCGCCCAACATAGTCTTGAGGCGAGCGTGCGAAGCGCTTTCTTATGGTTTCGCCGTCGCCGTCGCGAGAGCAGCCTGTATGTTTATTTAGACTCAGAAAGAGAAAATGCCTAACAAGCCGCTGCACCGGACGGTTTCTGCTGCGCTCCAAAGCCGCCGGTGAGCTTCATCGCTAGGACTGCATAAAACCCCAGCTTTGGCGTATTTTACGAGAAGAGGACATCACTGAATGCCGAGAATCAAGGGCAGGCAACGACCCTGATTTACTCAGCGTGCTTACTGGCGCCCCTGCGTTTACGCGATCCGGATGTAACCGCTTGAAGCACTTCCGCAATTTCCGAAACGCGGCGCAGGCTTACCGACTCATATTCCATTGCTTCGTACCTCTGAATCTGTTGCTCCGGCATCCCTAAGCGCTTCGCCAGTTCCTTCTGACTTAGCCCCGACGCAATGCGAGCACGGATTAGATCTCGAGGCGCCGATGCGATATACCGAAGATCGGGAGGCGGCAGTGCCCCTGCTTTTAGCTCATCGAACTCACGCAACTCACGCTGTAGAGAATCAAGTTGACTCCTCATCGCGTCCTTTTGCGCTTTGATCAGGCGTTGGTGGGTCGTTCGATCGCCGGCCGACTGCGCCGCGAAGGACCTAAGCGCGGCATCGAGTTTTCCAGCCTGCGCTTTCGTCATACGGTATTGGCGTTCATTCTTTATCATTGCTATGCATCATCCAGCAATAGCTCAATAATGCCTTTCGGTTGGCCCGTCTCTTTGTCCACTTGGAAGAATTCCAAGAAGACGCTCCCGGTTAAACCCTCAGGCACTTGCGCTGGAAAGAATTCCGCTCCAAAGCGAGCCTTCTGAGCCGCCCGCTCGTCACCGAAGTCAAGAAACACAGGATCGAGGGCACCGGGATCCACCCCACCAATGTCCCAGCAAACATCAATATCATTCGGTTGCTTTTTCGACGTCACGAAACTTCCATCGATGTATACGCGTTTGCATCCCGCCGATCTCAATAGGCCGACTGCTTCGTGCAGTCCTGCGAGCAGTTGACGTCGTCGTTCATTAGCCCCAAAACGCTCGGTCACTTCCTCCCACGTTGCCGCATGTATCCCTTTGGGAAGTAGTCCTTCCGAATCGAATCTTGGAATCAACAAGACATGTGTTCCTCCGTTTGGTCTATTCTCCGGGTTTAGGAATCCTCAATAAGCAAGTATTCACAACATCCAAGATACCACAACCCAATAATATTACTGTGTTAATTGACAGTCAATCAATTGGTTTCGTTTACGAGGTTCATTTGGAGTTCATCGAGCTTGTTCGGACTTATTCTTGATCACGGCGGGCGGCGCTGCGCTCCAAACACGAACCGCCGATTAACGCTGCCTTCCGTCCGCCGATCTGGGCGGATCGCCGCAACGGAGTCCGAGTGCATCAGTCGTTTGATCTGTCAGCGTAGTCGCTTCAGACAGGCTTGCGACGCTGAAGTGCGCCCAACCCAACCCCACGGTTCTTGACACTCTCCAAGTCCCGAAAATAGAATTGACCCGCTCCCCCGCGGGATTAGGAGACCATCAGTGCTCTTTCGATTTCCAAGGCGTTCTTCTCCGCGATCGGTCTTCTGCACAGCGCTGATCCTATTGCTGACTTTGTGCTCATCTTCTTTTTACAAAGCCTACTCACACGAGCAACAAGACAACTCCGCGCCTCAGGACCTGGAAGTCTTTCAGGGGTATCTCGATCCCGCGCCGGTTGGCATGGATGTTCGCTACGCGTGGACGATACCCGGCGGGCGCGGCGAAGGGATTCGAATCGTAGACATCGAAGTCGACTGGAACCTCTCGCACTCCGAACTGACGGACAAAACGTCATCTCTTCTTGTTTACGTCAAAGGCATTGACCAGCGGCCCGACATCAATATGGATCATGGAACGGCGGTGCTGGGAGAAATAGTCGCAGCCGACGATGGCATAGGCATAACCGGAATAGCCAATCTCGCGAGGCTTGGTTTGATCAACCCTCTGAGAGCCGATGGGACGTTGCACGTGGCCGACGCGATCAACGGCGCCGCCGCGGTTCTGCGTCCGGGAGACGTGATACTGCTCGAGCAGCAAAGCGTCGGGCCGCGTTTCGATCCGATCACCGGCCGTGGTCTCGCTCCCGTTGAGTACGAGCCTTCGGTGTTCGAAGCTATTCAAGCGGCGGCCAATTCCGGCATTGTCGTGATCGAGCCTTCGGCGAACGGACTGGACAATCTGGACGATCCGGCTTATCGCGGCTGGTTCGATCGCGGTCACGATTCGGGAGCGATAATAGTCGGAGCTGGCATGCCTCCCGAAGGGCAGTATGGTCCGGGTCCGAATCTCGCCGCCACGGATGAATCAAATTATGGAACACGAGTTGATCTCCAGGGCTGGGGCCGCTCGATAGTATCGGCGGGCTATGGTGATCTGCGGCGTCAGGGTCAGAACAACAGCTACACGGACAGCTTTGGCGGGACCTCGGGCGCGGCGGCTATGATCGCGGGCGCGGCCGCTTGCATACAAGGCATTTTGAAGGCGCGAGGCCGCTCCCCTTTGCCGCCCGCTCAGTTAAGACAGTTGCTCTTCACAACCGGAACGCCGGAAGACTCCAACGCCGTCAAGAGAATCGGACGAAGACCGGATCTTCGCGCAGCCATCGCCGCTATCGATGCGCCGCCGGAACCGCCAACGCCGGTGATCTCGACCGCGGCATACAGCGAGTCGAAAGGAAGACTGACCGTTGACGGACGGAGCTTCATTCCCGATGAATCGGTTGTCGAGGTCAACGGCGCGAGAGTACGAAAGATGAAGTACCCCGCGGGCTTCTACGAATTGGACGGAACGACTACTCGGATAATCACCAAGGGCGACATTACCGGCTTGCTACCTCGAGGAGTGACCGTTTCGTTGACGATATTCACGCCTGGCTCGAACAAGCGATCCGAGCCCTTCCCCTTCCGTCGAGATTGATGATCGAACTGAAGAACGTCTGAGAGAATTGAAAACCGCGAAGCTTACTACGTCGGAAACGCAGAACCCGCCCATTCGACCCTTAATGATCCATTGCCAAACCCCAAGAATCCGCCGCCTCCACGGACGCTAATCGTTCCCACCTTCTTGGGAAAACAAGTTCCTTTTCCGAGGGAAATTCACCGCGGAGACGCAGAGACCGCTGAGAGAGCCGCAGAGAGTGCTGACTCTCTGCGGCTCTCTCAGCGTTCTCTGCGTCTCCGCGGTGAATTTCCCTCGGACAGGGACTTATTTCCTGACACGGCCTTGGGGCGCTTCTCATGATCTTATTTCTTTGGAATGGGCCGGAGCTTCTCCAACGCCTGGAATGCTTCGTTCGCAATAAAGCTCCCGAAGTTCGGACCGAATAGCGAGATCGTTGATTCGTAGGTGTGATGGCGGTACTCATCCTCCGTGATTATGTACCCGAGCGCGTCGTTGGTCAGTCCCAACAAAAACGTCTTCTCGAAACCGAGCAGGTTGCCGCGATCTTTCACTTGAAAGTTCAGGATGCTGCTCAACTCGCCCGGTATCGTCACAAACGCTATTCGATTGTCGAAGGAGATCCCGTCCACTTCGGTCTCGTATTGAGGCGGGAAGGGTACGCCTGCCGGAAACCCGGGCGGCGGCTGAGGCTTGATCGAAAACGGCGTGCGAGTCAGCTTGATCTCGACCGCGTCCTGAGGCTTGATCATCAAGACGGCTTTATAAACTTCCGCCGCCAGAATCGAACCCATGTTCTCCGATCGCTCCCAGTCGTCATTGCCCTGAAACGGATGGGGCGAGATTGTTCCTTGCGCTCCGTTCGCGAACACGGCCATTACATCGCCGCCGAGCATCTTCTCGAGCGACCTGCGCGCGTATCCGACGTAGTCCGCCGAGAACTCGAAGTTCTTCGCGCCAAGCACGGTCGGATGCGCCGCGAAGTTCATCACGACGGCCATCGGCTTTCCAGTCTCAACGGAGTCGACGCGAATAACTCCAAGCTCGGGATCGACAGGCCCATTCGGAGGCCAGGCCGACCGAAATCGAGACAGTCCTTTCGCCTCACCCGAACCGAAAGCTATTCGCGCGGGCTTCATGCTCTTGCTCGCGATGATTACTGCCTCAGCCGCGCGATCCTCGTAGTGCGCTCGAATCTTAGGGTCGTACTTGCCGGCGAGTATGGGAAAGATCTCGAGGTAAGCTCCACCGCCCGAGTGCGTGTGCGAAGACATCACGAATATGTGATCGGGCGCGGTATGCGTGGCCTCGGACGCGATCGCTCGAATCCGCTCGACCATGCCGTGGTCAAAGCCGAGATGATCGACGCTGACGAGCGCGATTCTCTCGACGCCGTTATCGAGGATGACCGCGCGAGCCTCGGTCGGATCGTGTACGCCGGTTGACGGCTTCCCGCCTCTCGCGCCGTAGCCCGCGAGCGGCGTCCCTATCGGCGGCGTGATGTCGGCCTTGCCCGCGCCCGCCATCAGCTTCGCTTGCGCGGCTGCGTTCGAATGCAGCAGGACGACTAATCCGGCCGCAAGAAGAATCGCTACTGTGTGTCTCAGTTTCATTGAGGCGCTCCAACGGATCACACGATAGTCGTTCCGCCGTCAACTACGATGGCTTGCCCGGTTATGTAGTTCGAAGCATCCGAGGCAAGAAAGACCGCGACGCCTTTCAACTCGCCTTCGCGTCCCACGCGGCCGAGCGGCGTCATAACCCGCGTCTGAGCTTCGGCCGCTTCTATAATCCTCTCGGTCATTCGCGAGGGGAAGAATCCGGGAGCTATGGCGTTAACGCGAATACCGTGGCGTCCCCACTTCGCGGCTAGCTCTCGCGTCAATCCCAGCAGTCCTGCTTTTGAAGAAACGTATCCGGATATGTGTTGCCCGTCTTCAAGCGTGCCGATGAGCCCGGCGATGGAGGCGACATTAATAACGTTGCCGCTTCCTTGCTTGAGCATTTGCCGTCCGGCCGCCTGGCAGAATAGAAACGCACCCGTAAGATTAATGTCAATCACCATCTTCCACTTGTCGAGCGGCATCTCTTCGGCGGGCGCGCCCCAGGTCACGCCTGCATTGTTTACTAAGATGTCCAGGCGGCCGAAGGCCGCAATCGTTCGATTGACCGCCGTCTGAACGTCGTCGGGATTCGATACATCGCAAATCGCGCCCTGGCATTTGAATCCGCGGTTGTGAAAGCTCTCGACGGTTGGAGTCAGCCACTGTTCACGCCTCGCCAATAGCATCAGCGAGGCTCCGGCTTCAGCCAGCCCTTCGGCCATTTCTTCACCAAGTCCCCGCGAACCCCCGGTCACTAGCGCTACCTTGCCTGACAGGTCGAATAGTTCTTTTAACGTAGGCACGTTATGTATCTCCGATCTCGGTTTGATTGCTTCAGTATTGCGCAAGGCCATCGAAAGAGTCCGACCGGACTCCGGTGTGGCCTATCGATTGAGCGGTTCGCATTGCGTCCCGGAAATATATACTCGCACGGAGTCCGCAAGCAAACGAACCTCAGCGAAGAGCTATCTTCACCCCGAAGCGGCAACCCACGAAAGCGATAATCCCGCAGGCGCAACCCCGAAAGGGTAATCCCGAATGGGCAACCCCGAAAGGGTTGACCCAGAAGTGACAACCCCGAAGGGGTTGACCCAGAAGTGACAACCCCGAAGGGATCGTCTAGAGTTTGGCCATTTCTTCCGCCCCTCCGTAGGAGGGTCATGTCCTATGAAAGGGGATGTCAAGAACAAACTACCCCCTTGCCGGCGGCAAGATGATTTTTTCTTGCCAGCCAGCCCCTCCGGGGTCACGGTAACCTCCCGGTACGTATTCCTCGGCACGCACAAGCTGCGGGGAACGGCGCTGCTCATCTGGTTCATCCTCCGCCAAGATGAACCCAGTCTGCCGAAGC
>JAHFUG010000290.1 GCA_023265195.1 Blastocatellia bacterium
GTTCAGTTCAACAGGTTTTATCCGCAATTTCAGTTACCTGTTGCGTGCGCCCAGTAGGACATTTACAGATCAGACACTATTCCCCACGCCCGGTAAGTTCCAACGAGGATATTGATCGACAGCAAATGACAAATTGATGACGAGTGACAAATGACAAGTGACAAGTGACAAATGACCACGCGGTAAAAGGAATCAACCTTATGAAGTCAAATCCCACTCCTAATTCTCTCTGCGCCGTTCTGCTTTTGTTGTTTTCGATTCTCAATCCAACAATATCGCTTACCGAAGCACAAACAGATGGTCGGCGTGGTATAAGAGTCTCAGAAGATACAGTGAATGCCTGGCCGCGCAAGACCTACAACCCAGTGTAAAGAGAGCTAGACGCTATGAAGGATACCGACGAGATTCAAAAGATCATTCTTAATTTTCAAGGTAGAATCGAAGACGGTTGTATCTTCTTCCAGGACAATATTCCACCGGAGCAACTGAGCCACTTTCTATCTCGCTTTGACAAACTTGAAAAGGGAGAAACCCCGCTCGTCTTCATTGATAATACAAGTTCTGGTTCAGCTAAAGATGGCGCTCTTCTTACAGAGAGGCGCATCTATATAAAGAATCCAAGTCAATCTCCGCGAGTAATACCATGGAAGGCGGTCAATTCTTCGAGCTTTATTATGGGTTCTCCACGTTGGCTCATTATTAACGAGGCAAAGGTGCTTCGAATGGATTTCATCGAGAGATCGTCGCTGTCTGTGTTTACCGAGATGATTAACGAGACTATCGGATTGATTCCTCATAAGAATCCCATACAAGGTGAGAACAAGACTCCCGTCCCCACGGCGGAAGGAGCACTGTCTAGGAGGGGAGTCGGCTCGATGTCGCCAGTTGTAAATAGATACCAGGACGCCTATCGCGTTGGGACGGCGTTGGTGGGACTCGGAAATACCATCAAGGTTGTCGGAGTGGTTCTTGCCGGCATCATCGTTCTTGGTTCGTTGAGCGCTGGGAACAGTTTGTTTGGTGGCGGTGCAGTGCTGGCGTTGACTTTCCTCGCAGCGATAGTGGGCGGTCTATTCTGGGTCTGCGGTGTCATCGTTGCCGCGCAAGGCCAGATTCTTCAAGCCACGCTCGACAACGCCGTGGCCTCGTCACACTTCTTGACGAATCCTGAGCGCGCTGACGCGATGGGCTTGCCGCGCAGCGTCGCGGATCGCTCAGGCGCTTAGTAAAAACGCGAGCGACAGTAAGTATCCGGAACTCAGGGAGAAAATCTCAACGCTATCTTGTTACGCCCGACGCCAGATGCCGGTTCCGGTTTGTCCGCTGAGTGAAGCCTTGCAATATGTTGTATTGCATGTGTTGGGTCACCTCGGCTCTCGGCAGTGGTGGGCAAGGAGGCGAATGACCTTCGCGGGTATCGGCGGTCAGATACATCTTTGAAGCGAAGCGGCAAGTACGTTCTGTCTTTGGTATATATCGATCGTTAAACGATAATCGGGTGCCATGCCCGTTGTCGCTTGGATGCGCAATGCCGTAGCATCTACCACCATAATGCATGTGATCACGCGCAAGAGGCTGAACGAGTTCGCCGAAAAATATCCTGACACCAGGACGGCTTTGGCCCATTGGTACAGGTTGGCGAAACAAAGTAATTTCTCGAGCTTCGCGGAGTTGAGGCTGACGTTCCCATCCGCCGATCAGGTCGGCAAACTCACCGTATTCAATATAGGAGGGAATAAGGTTCGTCTAATAGCCGCCATCCACTATAATCGACGGAGAATCTACATTCGCGCCGTGTTAACTCACGACGAGTACGGCCAACGCAGGTGGAAGGAATGAGTATGCGGAATATCGATGTGGATAAGACGGCAAATGCGTGGTCTTCGCTGTCCGGCGCGGTCTTCGTACCGCACAGCGAACCGGAATATCGTAGGCTGGCCGCATTGCTCGACGGCTTGGTTGATGAGGTGGGAGAAGATGAGTCCCACCCGCTCGCCTCTCTTATGGAAGTTGTTAGTATCTTGATAGAGAAGTATGAGGATGAGCGTGTGCCGGAACTGAGAACTGAATAACCGGCCGTGGCGCGCGCTTTTCTTAGTTTCACCAATGCCTACTCTCACTCAGGAGCTTTTCATTGAATGATAGCCAAATCGCACCGGCGCGTTCATCCGGCGGGACTTCGTATACTTTGCGCACTTCGAGCGGCTCAGGATAGCCGCCGTCATCAACGCACAGCACATAGGAACCAGTCTGCTGATCTTCAGTCTTACTATAAGAACTCTACGCGGCTTCAAGGCAATCTCTACAATGCCGACTGATCGGAGCTTAAGCTGCTTGGCCCTCGAGTTCGCTTCGATGCAGCCAGAGGTACTCTCTAACTTCCAGATTCATTCGATCTATTTCCGCAAGGTAGCCTCCGGCTGACAAGCGATAGCTATGTGGATTTGCTTCCACCTGTCGCAGCTTCTCTACCTGTTGCTGGAAATATCTGATCCTTTCTAGATTAGTCTCGTAGAGACGACCTATCTATAGTCCGAGCCGGTGAATCTCTCTTAGCGACGTTGAAAGCAACCCTTGCGGCAGAGGATGGGTCGCTCCTAACGGAGCTACGACCCCTAAACGGAAGCAGCAGCGGTGGTCGTCGCTCGTATCTACAGACAGGTCTCTCCTACGGAGATGCGGCTACAAGCGAAACCTATATGTAAGCCGATCCGAAACCTAAGCCGATCGCCGTTCCATTTGGACGCAGCAACATATGATTAGGACACTACCTGGGTTTGACATATCCGCTAGCCCGGTCTAAAAGTAATTCCCGGTCCGATTAGGGTAGGCGCATGTCAGTGGTTGAACTGAAAACAAAAAGATGACATAAGAAGTAAGAGCGAAGTCTCGGACCATAGTAAGAAAACAATCTGTTTGAAGCAGTCGAGCAGTTCCGCTGGACGAATAGAATGGACGCCGCACGCGTTTTGTGAACGCGCCGGAGATCCAACTTAAGACCACTTCGTCGCAGGACCGCCCTGCGACTTTTCCGCCAAAAGGAGGATGCCTATGAACCTTCGGTATGCGTGTCTTGCTCTGTTGTTCGCCGCGGCGTTCAGCCCAGCCGTGTTCTCGTCCCGTATCGCGCCAAGGATCGCATCGGGTGAGGAGGCTTCGATCATCTCGCTCAGGTCGCAGCGCATCGACATCAACCAGCCGCCCGTTGTGCCTTCCTCGCTTCAAGCGGGATTCGAGGCGGCCGCCGGATCCCCCGGCGATCAGCAGTATGTAATGGTCAAATTCCCCGGTCCGGTCACTGCCGAACAGTACGGGAATCTGGCTGCCTCGGTCGAGAAGGTCTACACCTACCTCCCATATCACACGTTCCTGGTGAAGACGCGGGCGAACGAACCGATGACGGCCGCGACCGTTAACTCCGGCGCGATCTGGGCCGGCCCGTATCACCCGGCCTACAAACTGTCCCCTTCGGTCACCGCCCTGATGGCTTCCGGAGCGAACGACGTCTCAATCGTCGATGAGCGGTCGAAAGCCGACCACGCGGCGCCGCTACTGTTGCTCGTCTACCCTGACGCGAAGTTGAGTAAGGTCATCAACGCGATCCGAAGCACGGGTATCTCGCGCATCGCCGGCGCCGAACCAAGTGAGTTCTTCTCCCGAGTGAGACTGCTGGTCACGCCGCAAGAGATTGCGCAATACGGCGAGGCGCTGGCTCGAATCCCGGAGGTGTTCTGGATGGAAGCCGAGTCCCGCCGCGTTATCCTCAACGACACGACCGTCTGGGTGGGACAGTCCGGTCTTGCCGCCGGCCAGACCACGCCGATATTCAGTCAAGGAATCTTCGGTCAAGGCCAGGTCGTCGGGATTATCGACACTGGTCTCGACGCTGATATGTGTTTTTTCCGAGACGCAGCCCGCGGGCTGCCTCCGCGAAACGAATGCAACGGCGGCACGGTGATCGACGCGGCCCAACGCAAGGTATTGGCGGTGGACTTCCTCTGGTCGACGGATTGCGCCGGTGGGATTGGCGCGGCTGAATGGGACAACCAGGGTCACGGAACGCATGTCGCCGGCACCGTAGCCGGGGACAACCTGGCGAATGGCGTTCATGACGCAGGCGACGGAATGGCTCCAGCGGCGAAACTCGTAATCCAGGACGCCGGGTTTGGCACCGACAACTGCGCTGATCTTCCCGGGATCGGCTGCCCGGTCGTGGATCTGAAGCCGATCTTCCTCCAGGCTTATCAGCAGGGGGCGAGGATTCACTCGAACTCATGGGGAGACAGGGAAAACTTCACTCCGACTAACATCTACTCGGTCGGCAGCCAGGACGCCGACGAATTCATGTGGACTCACAAGGACTTCCTCTTGGTCTTCGCCGCGGGCAACGCCGGACCGGGAACCGGCAGCATTCTCAGCCCGGCTACGGGAAAGAACGTAGTCGCGGTCGGGGCCACGCTCAGGGGAACGAGCGCGGGCAGCATCGCGTCATTCAGCAGTTGCGGCCCTACCGATGACGCGCGGATCAAACCGGACGTCACCCTCCCCGGTTCCAACATCATCTCCGCCGCAAACGACACGAACATAAACTCGAACAACTGCGCTACGCGCTCCTCGAGCGGGACGAGCATGGCCGCGCCGGCCGGCGCGGGCCTGACGGCGCTCATCAGGCAGTACTACACGGACGGCTTCTACCCGTCGGGAGTGAGGAACGCGGCCGATAGCGTCGCGCCGTCGGCGGCGCTGCTCAAGGCGACGCTGCTCAACTCGGCGCACGCGATGGAGAACGTCGCCGCTCCGATTCCGTCTAATTGCCAGGGATGGGGCCGCGCGCTTCTCGACGACGCGCTGTTCTTCGCGGGACAACAGCGCAAGTTGTGGATCAATGACGACAACACCGGCTTCCCGCTTGGCTCGGTCGGCGAGCGGCGCGAATTTCGTTTCCGGGCCGAGGCAGGGCAGTCATTCAAGGCAACGCTGGTCTGGACCGACTTTCCTTCCACACCCGCGGCTAACCCACACCTCAATAATGATCTGGACCTGACCGTGATAGGCCCGGGCGGCACGTTTCGGGGTAATGTCTTCTCCAGCGGGCAATCCGTCACGGGCGGCGCCGCCGACCGGCGCAACACCGTGGAGCAGGTTCTGCTCACTGCTCCGGTGGCCGGAGAATACGTCGTGCAGGTTCAGTCCGCCAACATTCCAAGCGGAGCTCAGCCGTTTGCTCTGGTTGTGACCGGCGATGTGACTCCGTGCGGCGCAACCTGCGCGGGGGCGGTCACGGTGTTTTTTGACGACTTCGAAACGGAGAAGGGTTGGACCCGTAATGCGCTGGGAACCGACACGGCCACTCTCGGGCTATGGGAGCGGGGGAATCCCGAAGACACTAATTCCAGCGGTCTGAAGCAACTCGGCACGACGGTGAGCGGCGTCAATGACCTGGTGACCGGACGGCTGGCCGGCGCATCGGCCGGCGCGCAGGACGTTGACGGAGGGACGACTTCGATCCAGTCGCCGGCCATCGTTCTGCCATCGACTGGGAATCTCACGCTGTCGTTCAGCTTTTACCTGGCTCACGGGAGCAACGCCACGAACGCCGACGCCTTCAGGCTTCGAGTCTTGGTTGGAACAACCACCACGACCGTCTTCGAGAGGCTGGGCTCAGCCACAAACGTAAACGGGGCATGGCAAAGCGCGTCCGTGGACTTGAACGCGTTTCGCGGCCAAACGGTGCGGCTCTTGATCGAGGCCGTCGACGCCGCCACGGCCAGCCTTGTGGAGGCCGCGGTCGATGACCTGAAGATCGTTCAGCAGTGATCAGTCCCGGCTGATCTCCGTGGGCAAGGAGCAGGCGTTCAAGCACGCCCGTAAGGCGCTCCGGAGGTCAGCCGGGTTTCCGCTTCAGGACACAACCCGATGTTCCGGCATCGGTATCCTGCCTGGATAATTGCGAAGAGGATCCCGCTCCGACGGAGCGCCGCTCTTCGTCAGGAGGGCCACCCGGTAAACTCACTCTGGCGCTCGCGACGACGACGGATGGCGTAATTATGAAAACCCAACCGGCATGCTTCAACATTCTTGCCAGAGCGGGACGCGCGGGGTAGAGTCGAGGGGATGCGAGATAAGGACATCATAACGATAGAATCTGGAAAGCGCGGCGGCAAGCCCTGTACCCGTGGCATGCGGATCACCGTCCACGACGTCTTCAGCTACCTGGCCGCGGGAATGACCGAGATGCAGATACTGGAGGACTTCCCGTACCTGGCAGCGGAAGACATTCAGGCCTGCTATGCCTTTGCCGCGGACCGCGAGCGACAGTCTGCGTTGGTACATAGTGAAACTTCTGTTTGATCACAACCTGCTGCCTAAATTAGTAAGGCGGCTGGCCGACCTTCACCCAGACTCCTCGCACCTGTTCTTATTGGGTATGGACCAGGCGGCGGATGATCTCGTCTGGAAATGGGCGAGGCAGGACGGATACACGATCGTGACAAAAGACTCGGACGTATCAAGAATTCTTGTGGCGCGGACACTGGGGTCAACTCGAGCATGCGGAGTCTAAGCAACCACCACATTCTCTGCTGAGTGCGGCACGAAGTGGCGAGAGGGCTGTTTGTGACTGATGCCTTTCTCGGGATACCACCCGATGTTCGGCCGTCGCATCCTTACCCGGATAGTCAACGCGGGGCACAAGAGGGCGCATTCCACGGCATTGAGACGTTTGGTAATACGGCGGCAATGAAAGACAAAGAAGAACGTTTGCGTAACCCTGAGCCTGGCACAAAAGCGGCGGCGGCGCGCGATTTCGGCATCGATCTGACGCTCTTGATTGAACGCCTGCGCCTGACGCCCGAAGAGCGGGTTCGCTTGCTTGACGACATACGCGGCGGTTTATACCGCCTGAAGACGCAAGGGCGGTTTGTGATAACCAATGAAGGACATTGAGAAACAATTGATTGTGCTTGCCCAATACCAGGTGGATTTCATCGTGGTCGGCGGCGTGGCGGCAACGCTTTATGGTTCATCGCAGGTCACACAGGATTTGGACATTTGCTACTCCCGTGACAAAGCCAATCTGGAACGTCTCGCGAACGCGCTCCAATCAATCAACGCCCGGCTTCGTGGTGTTGCGGAGGATGTCCCTTTTCTCCTGGATGCGGAAACTCTAAGGCGGGGGTTGAATTTTACGTTTATCACGGATTTGGGCGACTTGGATTTGCTTGGCGAGGTTTCCGGTGTCGGGTTCCATGCCGAGGCGCTAAAAAACTCCGTTACGTATGAACTGTTCAGCCATCGTTATAAGATTCTCTCCTTGAAAAAGCTGATTGCCGCGAAACGCGCGGCGGGCCGCGTGAAAGATTTGCTCGTCTTACCGGAATTGGAGGCGCTGCTGGAGCATCAACAAGCGGACGAAGCGCCGGACGACATCACCAATAAGTGAAAAACGCCGTTTGTCGTTTGCTGGACATTAACACCTGGGCGTTCGCACTCCCGTCATATGTACATCCGAGGAGCTAATGAAGGTTTGAGTATATGCCCTTGCAGCGACAGGCAGCGCGGCCGAGGTCACCGTCGTCATCCCCACGACCGCCGCGCCCTGAGTGGCGCGCCCCGCATTCATGCTCTTCATCGGATGGCGCTTCAACTTTGCCCTAAGAACCGTCTGATTTGCGCGGTCGAATACTCTCCAACCGTTCCGGCGTAGAACGACGGCTGCCATACGTCCCAGCAGCAGGTCTGCTTCAGCACCCCCCAATAGTTCTTCTCCATCCAGCGACGTGAGTTGTTCACAAGCGAGAGCGCGCAGTCAGATGCGCTCACGTCCGGACGAGACTCGATTATCAGGTGAATGTGATCAGTCCCGAGGCCGATTCGATCCACAGCGAACCCCCTTTTGTTCCCTATCGCGACAACATACTCAAAAAGCCGCGGAGCAATGTAATCGTCGAACAGCGGTGTGCGAAACTTCGTGACCAGAACGATGTGATAGTCGAGCATGCAGACGCAATGATCGAATTTGAAAGCCGGGGAGCGAAAGTTTGTGTTGCTATAGGAGAGTGCGAAGGTCCATTCGCCCCGATATCCGTGATGATCGGCTTGATTCTCTATGTAGCCGCGAACCGTCGAGAGATCCGCTTTTCCGGAGCTCCTCGCAAAGTAACCCTCTGCCCAAGGCGTCTTGGTCCGCTGGCGATCCAGGAGTTCGGCGCAAGACCGCGAAAACTGGCGTGAGAGATTGCCTTTCAGCATCTGGACCGCGCGCGACACGGTCTGATCCGGCTTCAGACTAAGCAGCAGGCGGAGATGATCGGGAGAGATTTGCATATCCAGCAGATGATAGCCATGCCGGTTGCAAACGTCTTCGACCGCGGTGCTGATTGTTGCCTGCGCCTCAGTTGAAGTGAACAGCGGACGGAGATAGTGGGGTGCACCCCAGATGGTATCCACGGAACGCCGCGCCGTGTTGTTAGGTCGAAACTGAAAGCACCATCGGCTGAAGCCCGATGGTATCCAGAGAACGCCGCGCCGCGTTGTTAGGTTGAAGCTGAAGCTCCATCGGCTGAAGCCCGATGGTATCCAGAGAACGCGGTGCCGCGTTGTTAGGTTGAAGCTGAAGCTCCATCGGCTGAAGCCCGATGGTATCCAGGGAACGCCGCGCCGTGTTGTTAGGGCGAAAATGAAGCTCCATCGGCTGAAGCCCGATGGTGTCCACAGAACCCCGCGCCGTGTTGTTAGGTCGAAACTGAAGCTCCATCGGCTGAAGCCCGATGGTATTCATCGCATCAGGTCTCTCTCCCGGTATTTTTACTACAACAGGTCTTTTCGTCTGAGTGCCCACATAGTCAAAGCTAGAAACAGCAGGATGAACCCACTCAGCGCCGTCGAATCAATCATCGCACGCTGACGATAAAGAAGTAGTAATGTCTTTTTCCGGGTCCTTCTTGAGCACGTGGTCGTACTCGGCGACGTTCATCCGCGTTGCCAAAGTCTCGCGTGCGCCGTTGTCACTTATTCTCACCGCATGCGCCAGAGCCTCAATTGACCATCGAGCGATCATCACGTCCGCCGCGTACCGCGCCGCGCCTAATCCGTCGGACTTGTTGACTGGGTCTATGATTGCGGGATTTGGCGCTGACCTCGAAGGCGGGGAGGGCGGCTTATTCTTGGAGTCTTCAAATCGCTGATACTCCGCCGCAGTTGTAGCCTTGCCTTGTCCTTACGTTCAGGTATAGGTCGTTAAGTGGTTTGAGAAAACCGCTCAGCAGCTTCCTCGTTCGTGCGCTTGGGTTGTTGATTATGCGTCAACCCCAATTATTGTTTGTCCTTATTGGCGCCGTTTGGCGCGCTGACTACAAGGCTGGAATTCTCCGCCAGGTTATCGTTGATTAGCCACATCGGCGTCTTGGGCGCAGCGCCGCGCAGCTCAAAATGAACGCCCGTATTGAACCCCTGGAGATGGTTTTCGCGAATAATGATCGAGCGTCCCACTCGTCCGAAGATTCGAACGCCGTCGATCTGCATGTCCTGCGCTCCGCTTGGCCTCACCAGAGTCAGCCGGTTTGCGCGAATGCTCAGGCTGTTGACGTTGCCGAAGTAGATACCGTGACGACCGCGAGTCGCTCCCACGACCAGCGGAACCGAAATCCGGTTGTCATGTATGACGACCCGCTCCGCCATCGAGATGTTCGGATTAGGCGCACAACCCCCTGAATCCCTTCAATGAAGGCCGAAAGCCGATTGCCGCGAATTATTGTGATGTTTAATGTATGTGATGCATGTATGTGAGCGATGGATTGACAACGAAGCAAATACCAGTAGAATAACGTGGCGCGGGCCGTTAGCTCAGTTGGTAGAGCAGCTGACTCTTAATCAGCGGGTCGCAGGTTCGAGCCCTGCACGGCTCACTTTAAATTCAATAGCTTACAGCCGCCAAATCGGCGGCTTTGTTTTATCTACACTTTCATCTACACCTTCCCTAAGTTAGTTTGAGAACTTGAAGAGCCCGGCGCCTCTCTATCCAACGAGATACCTGATTGGGCGGCGC
>JAHFUG010000291.1:0-6997 GCA_023265195.1 Blastocatellia bacterium
GGCGTTCACTTCTTTCCCTCCAACTCGTCTCGAACCCGCTTCACCAGCCGCCTCGCCTCTTGAGACTCCCTCATCTTTTCCTTTCCCGATTCATATCTCCGGCTCACTACTGACGCATCCAGGCCCAACAGCCTCGCTAAATCCGCGTTGCTCGCTCCATGCTCCCGCCCAACTACTATCACCGCCTCTTTCACCAGAACAACCTCACCAGTCTTTCTCGCCGTGCAGAACTCGCGCCGCTTGAGCCCCGTAACTTTCTCCACTGCTCTCATCACCGCCTCGGCGTCCAGCCGCGATCCGGCTTTCACCTCAGGCCTTGCGCCTCGTGGAATCTCGCCGATCCGATGCTTCGTCTTCGCCACGAATTCTTCCGATCCCAGTATCCTCCCTCCCTCTGCCCGATAGAACGCTTCTTGATGCCCCTGCTTCATCCCGGCCCGCACGAACAGCCGGAATCTCTCTCTCGCCAGCTTCTTCGTCGCGCCGAAGTGTCTAAGAACCGGTTCGTCGTCCACCAACGACGTTTCGTCCAAGCCCAGATACGCGCGATGGCTGCTGTAGCGGAATTCACGCGGGCTGCGGACCATCTTCGCCCGCACCGGGTTCAGGTGAATGTACCTCACAAGCTCGGCTAGGTACTGGTCGCTTTGACAGAGTATGGCCTTGTAACGTCCCTGAAGCAGGTGGCCCGACTTCCGGTACTTGCGATTGTGATATTGGCTATAGGCGGTCAGCAGCCGCTGCATTACGCGGCTGATCGAGTCCTTTTGTCTTTCGACCAGCAGGTGAACGTGATTGGGCATCAAGCAGTACGCGTAAAGGTAGAATGGGAGCCTGACTCTTTGATGAGCGAGTTGAAGGAGAAACTTGCGGTAGTCGTCGTCGGAGCCGAAGATCGGCTGGCGGTTATTGCCTCGAGTGATTAGATGGTAGAGCCCGCCTTCAAATTCGAGTCTCGGCTTGCGCATAGCGGCCTGAGTCTACTGAAGGCCCCGGCAGAGTGTCAATTGCATATTGCACGCCTGACCCCATCCTACATCCGAATCGGCAGAGGAGACTCCAGCGACTCGTTGAGGGCGGCGAAGTGTTCGTTTAACGCCGTCGCATCAGTTGCTCAGCCGGTAAAGATGAGTCTGGCTTCGAACAAAGATCGAGCCGCCTGAGACGGCCATCGACGCCAGCGTCTGGCCATCAAGCTGATTCCTCGCGAGGGGCTGAAATTGCTTGCCGGGCGCGATCACGACCGACTCTCCTTCTTCGCTGAGAAAGTAGATTCGGCCGTCCGCATAAATGGGAGAGGCGGAGTGATTGCCGCCAACGCGCGCCCGCCAATGTTCTTTTCCGCTCGTTGCATCAACGCATGCGGCGATCCCGTTATCGTTGATCGAGTACAACTCGTCTCCGATAAGAAGCGGCGACGGCGTGAGCGGCGCGCTGCGTTTGAGCGTCCAGGCGACGTGACTCTTGGTGATGTCGCCGCGTCCGTTTACTCGAACCGCCAGCAGCGCCGGCTCTTGAAATCCGGTGCAGATATAAACCAAACCATTCCCGTACACCGGCCGAGGAATATTCGAAAACCCGTCGCCGTACCTGACTTGCCATATCTCCTTACCGGTGCGTGGTTCATAAGCGATGGCGCGGAAGGCGCCGGGGCTGATGATCTGATCGCCTTCAGGCAGCTTCACAACGAGCGGGGTCGTGTAGGCCTGGAATCCAGTGCGAAACCGCTTCCATCGAACCTTGCCGGTCGCCTTGTCCAACGCAACTACGAACTGAACATCCTGCCCATCACAGCTCACGATCAGCATGTTTTCGTAGATTACCGGAGAGCCGCCCGGTCCGTGTTGACCGTTGTCATACTCGAGGCGGGTCTTCCAAACGATCTCGCCCGACTGAGTGACGCACGCGGTTCCGTGCGCGCCGAAGTGAAGGTAGACGCGGTCGCCTTCTATCACCGGTGTAGGGGACGCGTGGCTGTTCTTGCCGTTGATGCGCCCGGAGCTTTTGAGGCGAAAGACCTCGACGTTCAACATCAAAGCGCCGCTGTTGCGATCCACGCAGATGGCTCGCAACGATTTGCCTTCGTCCATCGCCGACGTGAGCCAGATGCGGTCTCCCTGAATGGCGGGCGACGACCAGCCTTTTCCTGGAATCTCTACCTTCCACTTTACGTTCTTCGTTTCGCTCCATGTCAGCGGGAGTCCGTGCTCGGTGGAATGACCTTGACCCGAGGGTCCTCGAAACTCAGGCCAGTCCTCTCCGAGAGCCGGAGCGGTCATCATAAGAAAGAGGAAAAGGAGAATCTTCATAAGAGATGTGATCTTCTCATTTGTTGCGTGACACTTCATTTCCGAGCCTGCCTAGAGTACGTGCCGAAGAAAACATTGCAATGCTGAAAACATCGCGAAAGCCGCAACTCACGATCAGACTTGACGCGCGGAATCAACCGCCGGGCCTGGCTCGCAAGCAAATGCGTTTCAGCTAATCAAACTCGAACTTGGGTGGTTCCTGCTCAAGTCCGACCCGGCCAATCGTGATTCCAGCCTGGTAATAGCTTTCGCTTCGCATTGGACAGCCGCACAGCCGCCGTAGCATTACCAGTTGGCCTACATGTGTGAGCGCGTCGGCAACCGGGCCCTGGAGCAACCGCTCGATGGGCGCGGACACTGGTTGGTCCGACGCAAGGTAATCATCGAACTTCTCGAGCGCTCCCTGGAAGCGATTGATTTCATCGGGCCACGCCAATGGGGTCGATGAATTCCAGGCTTGATTGCCTTGCGCCAAAGTGACCGCCCAATCGAACAGGTCCCCAATGTGCGCGACGAGTTCATTAGGCGTGCGGGCGCCTTCGTGAGCACGATAGCTTGCGAACTCGTCCGGCGCTCCTCGCACCGCTTTGGCTGCTCGATAGGCCAGGGCCGCCACTGCGTGGCGGAGCATCTCTCTCTTGGTGTCCATAAAGCTCTCCCCCCTTTCAAGGCCGGTTGTCTTCACGGTTCAGTCTCCAGATCAAGCCCTCATTCTCGGTCGGGCTGTCGATACAATTTCAAGCTTGCAACGAAGCATCTGGACTCAGGCAAGTTCGCGGATGGTGCAAGCGAGAGACCTACCTAACGACGCTATCGCTCCTTCCCCAAATCCCACCCACGGCAGTGGGTGCATAGTTCAAGCTCGACCTACACGAGCGCAGCGTCCTTGCTTCCCCGAATCCCACCCACGGCAGTGGGTGGATCGTTCAAGCTCAACCTACACAAGCGCAACGTCCTTGCCTTCGCAAATCCCCCACACTTCCGTGTGGGGGATTTCGGGTTTTCATACAGCGTTTCAGTGAGGTGGATTTGGGTCTTCATACAGTCTCTTTCACAGCCGTTTCTTCCGCCATCGTCCACTTCAGCCCGGGGTTCCGCGAGCGATTCGCTCGGCCTCCTTAATGCAGTCTCCCGTCGAAACCCCGTGCATGTAGTTTCCGGCGATCTGTAGGCCGGGAGTTGCTTCCAGGATCGCTTCGATCTTGCGCACGCGATCGCGGTGGCCCAGGTTGTACTGAGGAATAGATCGCTCATATCTGGTTATTCCCAGAATTCTTGGCGCCGCCGTCGCGCGAAATGCTTTTTGAAGCTCTGTGTTGACGATAGAGATTAGTTCCGCGTCTTCATACCGCGCGGCTTCGGGGCGCCGCGCTCCACCGATGAAGACCGTAAGAAGCGTTCTCCCTTTCGGCGCGCGGCCCGCAAAGAGGCTGCTGTTCCAAACGCAGCCAAGCACCGGCGTATCTTCCGAAGGAGCCGCCAGGAATCCGAATCCAGATAGAGGCGCGCCGAGAGCCGACTCCTCGTAGTCAACATAAAGGATCGCAAGCGGCGGATACTCGATCTCTTGAAGCAAGCCCGACATCTCCACGGAGACCCCTTTGAGAAGATCGGCCGCGGACCAGGCCGGCGCCGCGAGAATCAATCGCCCGCACGTCAGTGAGCCAGGGCCTGCCGTTGAATCGAATCGTATCGAATAATCGGGGCCATCCGAGCGAGATCCTCGGCTGATCTTTATGCCGGCGCAGCCGACGAGCAGGGATTCACCAAGGGACCTGGCCAACGTTTCGGGGAGGAAGGCCATGCCGGTTTTGAATGAGACGCTCCGCTTTGGCGTTGGACCCGGCGCGGCGGTCTTAGCCTTCTTCGCCTGACGGGCCTTTGCTATTGCGCCGCGAATCAGGCCGCCGTAGCCGGTTTCAAGCGCGGCCAGCTTCGGAAACGCCGCTTGAAGGCTCAATCGTTCAGCGTCTCCGGCATAGATGCCGGACACGAACGAGCCCACGAGCCGTTCGGCGGCCTCGCGTCCGATTCGGCGCCGCGCGAACGACGCGATGCTCTCTTCGCCATCGCCGATTCGCGCGGAGATGAATGGCTCGGCGAGCAGCCGCGCTTTGCCGGATAGGCTTAGTGCGTTGGTGCTGATAAAACCGCCGGGTCCGCTTGGAACGGGGTGAAGCTTTCCATCGAAATAGACGAAGGCCGGCGCTTTTGGATCGCCTTCGACGAGTTGATCCGCTATGCCCAACTCTTCGACCAGCGAGAGAAACTCGACCGTTCCCTGCGAGCTGTTTGGGCCGCGTTCGATCAGGTATTCGCCGATCTTCTCGGAGCGAATCACGCCGCCGACGCGATCAGAGCTTTCAAGCAGCGCGACGTCGAGGCCGCGAGACATAAGACGATAGGCGCACACGAGGCCGGAAATCCCCGCGCCAATCACTACAACGTCCTTGTGGGCATGTTCCATTTGAGGGCCGCCGCTCTAAAGACTGCGAGTCTCGTTCTCTACTCGAGATTGAAGCTCAATGTACGGGCGCGCCCTCCGTGGCCGCCCCTCCTGATGCACAGTGGCCTTTATCCAATTCTATGTTGCTGTCGCGCCTTACCTGCAATCTGGAACGGGCAAACCTTGAGTCAGGGGCGCTTCAAGAGGGGCGGCCACGTATCGCCGCCTGTACATTGAGCTTCAACTATCCCGTCCAATCTGAAATGCAGAGTTCCAAACTACGCTATTCGGCGGCGGAGACCGGAGCTTCGATCGCTCTCTCGACAAGCGTGGCCAGCGCTTCAATAAAGTCCGGTCGGCAGTTGAGCGCGGGCGCGCGCCGGTAATCGGCGATTCCGACTTCGCCAGCCACGTCGCGGTACAGAATATCGAGTTCATAAAGAGTCTCTATGTGCTCGGACACGAAGCTGACCGGAACAAGCAAAACTCGAGAGACGCCCTCGGCCGCCAGTCTCCGAACCGCCTGATCGGTTGAAGGCTCCAGCCATTTCACCGGCCCCACCTTGCTTTGAAATGAGAGCGAATGAGGGCGGTCCGATCCAAGCTCCGCCATTACGCACTTCACGGTCTGTTTTATCTGCTCGAGATAAGGATCTCCCGCTTCGATGTAGCTCACCGGCACGCTGTGTGCGCTGAATAGAATGTGAACGCCGGCGCGATCGTCACTCGGGCTTTGCGCAATCTCTTCGCTGATCGTTCGAGCGAGGGCCGCGATATATTGCGGCTCGTCTTGCCAGCTATTAATGACGGTGGTCGTCAGGCCATCGGTCCCTCTTTCGCTCATGATCGCGTTCATTCGGTTGAGGCTCGAACCGGTGGTGGAAACGGAATACTGAGGGTAGAGCGGCAGCACGACGAGGCGCTTCACTCCATCGCCGGCGATTCGATCGAGCGCGTCTTCGATGAACGGTTTCCAGTAGCGCATGCCGACGTAGACCCGGGCGGAAGAGCCTCTACGCGTAAGCTCGGTTTCGAGGGCGAGCGCCTGTTCATCGGTGATGCGGCGAAGCGGCGATCCGCCGCCGATCAGTTCATAGTAGCCGCGGGACTTCTTATATCGTTGAGTGGAGATGAGCCACGCGAGCGGCTTCTGCATAGGCCGCCAGGGCAGTCTAATTATGTCCGGATCCGAGAAGAGGTTGTAGAGAAACGGCCGGACGTCGTCGAGCGTCTCCGGCCCGCCCAGATTGAAGAGCAGGACTCCGGTAGGTTGAGGATGTGTTGTCTCGCCGGACATGCGTTAGATAATGATTCAGCTTCGAGACGTCGAGTGAACGATTAAGCAAGGAGTCATGATATTTTCCTTTGGCTCTTCTGGCCGCGCCACTGATGCAAAGCGGACAGGAAATCTTCTATGTCCTCGTTTTCCGGCCAGAGGTCGCCCATGGCCCTGAGTTTCTCCGTAGTGACGGGCTTGACGCCTTGTTCCTCAGCCAGCCTGAATAGCTTTTCTCCCGCATTAAGCTGGCCCGGCGTCAGTTCCGAGCCGCCACCCTCGGATTTTTCTAGCCCAACTGGATTCTTTGCCGCCATCAGGAGCCACCTCCTTCACGCCATCCAACGGCTGCTAAATAGACGCCTTCGCTGCGTCGATAAACGCTCGGGCGTTCTCCACCGGCGTCATCGGGAGAATACCATGACCAAGGTTGAGAATGTGACCCCGGCCCTCTCCAGCCGCGATCAATTCGCGCGCCTTTGAAGCAATCAACTCCGGCGTCGAAAGCAGGACGCACGGATCCATATTTCCTTGAAGAGCGATCCGGTCTCCGATTCGCTTCCGAGCCTCTCGAAGATCGACGCGCCAGTCGATGCTCAGCACGTCGGCTCCGCTCGTGGCCATCGGTTCCAGAAAAGTTCCGCAGCCGTTGATGAACAGAATGGCCGGCGCGGCATTCCGATTCAACGCGGCGAATATCTTCTGTTCGTAAGGAAGCGCGAACTCCGCGTAATCCGGCTGAGAAAGCTCGCCCGCCCATGAGTCGAAGAGTTGAACGACCTGCGCTCCCGCCTCGATCTGCGCGTTTAGATAGAGGATCACCGTGTCGGCGATCTTGTCCAGGAGCGCGTGAAGAGTCTTTGGTTCGGCGAACATCATTCGCTTGATCTCGGCGTAGTTTTTCGAGCCGCCGCCTTCGACCATGTACGCCGCGAGGGTCCAGGGCGCGCCGGCGAATCCGATCAG
>JAHFUG010000291.1:7097-10015 GCA_023265195.1 Blastocatellia bacterium
TCGCCCGACGTGCCGCACGCCAGCGGGGTGCTATGCCGGTCTTCAGGGCGCATTGTGCGAAGATGGACTTGGCGCCCCGCTGGGGCGCGCTGTCCTAACGGCCACGTATCTATAAACATTGTCCCCTGACGGGGCGCCTGCACCGCTTTTCTTCGTGGTCTTCGCGAGCTTAGTGGTTTTGTTCTTTCACGACTGACTGCTTCTCGATTTATCGCGTCAAACTTCGCCGTTTGACACTGTCTCGACGCGCTGCCTACAATCGGGCGATAGCGCGAAATACAGAAGGGATCAACAAGTGAAGCAGCGATCGCTCGAGCGGATTGGAGTCATCATCAAGCCAAGCGAGCCGCGCGCCATAGCCGTCGTCAAGCGCATCGCCGAGTGGTGCGTTCAACGCGGGGCAAAGCTGCTCGTTGACGAGCGCGGGAACGGCTCGCTTTCCAAAGGGCTATGCGCGCCGGAAGAAGAGATCGCCGGCAAGAGCGATCTACTCGTCGTTCTGGGCGGAGATGGGACGATGATAGCCGCGGCGAGACTGGTAGCCGGACGGGATACTCCGGTGTTGGGCGTTAATCTCGGTTCGCTTGGCTACCTCACGGAGTTCACCGTGGAAGAAACAATCCCAGCGCTCGAATCGTTAGCACACGGAGACTACGAAATTGACAGCAGGGCAATGCTCGACTGGACGGTCATGCGTGACGAGCACATAGTTGGAGAAGGATCGGTGCTCAACGACGTCGTGGTTAATAACGGCGGCCTGGCTCGAGTGTTCGAGGTGGATTGCTCCGTCGGAACCAACTATGTGACTACTTATCGCGGCGATGGATTGATCGTGGCCACACCAACCGGATCAACCGCCTACAATCTTTCAGCGGGCGGACCCATAATTCATCCCGACACCAAGGCGATATCGATAGTGCCGATCTGTCCTCACACTCTTACCAACCGGCCTCTCGTCCTTCCCGATTCTTCCGAAGTGACCCTGGAGCCCAAGCCGCGTGACCTTGAAGTGACTTTGACCTCGGATGGACAGGAGGGTCTGCCCTTGAAGCCGGGAGATCAAGTCAGGGTAAAGAAGAGCGGGCGCGCTTTCAACATCATTCGGCCGGTTGGCAAAGACTATTTTCAAATTCTGCGTGATAAATTGAGGTGGAGCGGCCGGTAGGTAAGAAGCCGCGTACAGCCCTATGCTTATTCCGATCAGCGACGACAACAGCAGCCGAACAGAGACTCCATACATCGTCTATCTCTTGATTGCGGTCAACGTCTTCGTGTTTTTTATCGAGCTGTCGGGTGGAGGGGAGGCTTTCATCGCGGGGTATTCGGTGATTCCCTATGAGATCACGCACGGCCTGGACCTGGTGTCGACGGGCCGTCTTCGCCCGGGAGACATTCCGCAGGCGGCCGGGCCCTCGCCGATTTATTTGACGCTGCTGAGTTCGATGTTCATGCACGGCGGCTTCATGCACATCGCGGGAAACATGCTTTACCTATGGATCTTCGGCGATAACGTCGAGGACGACTTCGGCCACGTCAAGTTCGTGATATTTTATCTGGTCTGCGGAATCGCGGCGTCCTTTTCACAGATCGCGATCGATCCCAATTCGATGATTCCCTCGCTTGGAGCGTCCGGCGCCATAGCCGGCGTCTTGGGAGCATACCTCATCATGTTCCCGGGCAATCGGGTGCGCTGCATTCTCCCGCTCGGGTTCATATGGACCACGATAGAGCTGCCGGCCGTGGTCGTGCTCGGATTCTGGATCGTCATTCAAGTCTTCAGCCAATACACGGCGTTCAGTCATACGGCGCGCAGAAGCGGCGGCGTCGCCTACATGGCGCACATAGGTGGTTTCGTGGCTGGCCTCATCCTCACTTTTATCTTTCGCAGCCGCCGGCCTCCTCGGTTTCGTCCGGTCAGCTACTACGAAGATGATTAGGATAGAGAACCTGACGAAGTGCTATGGCGAGCAGCGCGCGGTCGACGGGGTTAGCCTGCTAATTCCCTCGGGCCAGCTTGTGGGATACCTCGGTCCCAACGGCGCCGGCAAATCTACGACGGTGAAGATGCTCACGGGAATGATGGCGCCTACCTCGGGCTGCGCCGAAGTATGCGGCCTTGACACCCAGCGCGACAACATCGCGGTGAAGCGGATTATCGGATACGTCCCGGAATCGGGCGCCGTTTACGAAACTCTGACTGGGCGCGAGTACCTGGAGATGGTGGGCCGGCTCTATGGGTTGGACGACTCCCTCATCCAGGAACGCATAGCGCGATTCGGAGATTTCTTCGAGCTTGGCGAGGAAACGCTCGGCGCCAAACAGCTTTCGGCTTATTCCAAGGGAATGCGGCAGAAGGTAGTAATCTCCGCGGCGTTGATTCACAACCCTCGGGTGATCTTTTTCGACGAACCGCTCAACGGACTCGATGCGAGCACTCAGTTGATGTTCAAGACGCTCATAAAGAATCTGGCGGCCGAGGGAAAAACCATCTTCTATTGTTCTCACGTCCTCGACGTTGTCGAGAGAATGTGCGAGCGCATAGTGATTATAGATCAAGGAAAAGTAATAGCTGACGGAACGCTGGCCCAGTTGCGCGCGGAGAGCGGCGAAGGGTCGCTCGAGCAAATATTTAATAAGCTGACTTCACACCTCGACGTTGAAGAACGCGCTGATGAATTCTCGAAGACATTTGGATTCTGAGTCCTGATTCGGAGTTCGGAGTTCGGAGTTCGGAGTTCGGAGTTCGGGGTTCGGAGTTCGGAGTTCGGAGTTCGGGGTTCGGAGTTCGGGGTTCGGGGTTCGGAGTTCGGAGTGAGTCCGGGCTAGAATGCTAGACTCAACCTACAGCTTGGATCGCTCACCGGCGACATAATGTGTAGTAACAAGGTCCCAATAACTTGTATTGCGCTTCTCTTCAC
>JAHFUG010000642.1 GCA_023265195.1 Blastocatellia bacterium
TCTGTTCGCGATACCGCTGTCCGAACCGATATCAGGCATCCTTCTTCAAGAGAGCGCCGCCTGGTCGAAATATGACCGCCTGCCTTCGCAGCAAGTCGCGGCGCTCGAGGCGGCGTTCAAGGCGGCCGGCGCCAGGGGCAACGGCGAATCGCCTGCGCTCGAAGGTGAATCGGACCAACAAGACTCCGGGCGGCCTGCCGCGCCGCGAAATCGGCGTGAGACGGTCGCGGCGTTTTTGCTGGGGAAGAGGAGCAGCGACTCCGCGCCGATCGCCGATACGTCCTTCGTTATGGATGCGCTCCTGCACGAGTTGGCGTTGATGCTCGAAGAGTCGCCGGAGGAAATCGAAGCCATAATCGCGCCGAATCTGGCCGGCCCGAATGTGCGAAATCGCTGGGTGAGTCTCTTGCCCGAATCGACGCTGGTCCGGCTGACTCTCTTGCTTGAACCGCGGAAGTATCGGGTCTTGCTCGACGCCGCGGAAGCGCTAACTGCATCGTGGCTCGAAAGCGCGGTAGGATCCGTATCGGCCTCCGGCGCACGCGAAATGCTTTGGGTGTTTTTGCTCGAGTTCCTCGCCGGAACCAGCGAGGCGAACAGGTCGGTCGATCGGCTCATCATGGAGTTCCTGCGTTATGTCTCGGCGCGATACGGGACCGCGTCGTCCGCTTCGAAAGAAGAAATCTCTCTCGAGAGCCGTGTCCTCAATCGCGCTAAAGAGATCGCCAAAGCATCGGGCAATTCAAGATTAGCGGCGAGTCTCTCTCTTGCAATCTCGCGTTTATCCGGGCCCGCGAAACAAGGATCGTCCGGGAACAGAGGCGCCGCGCCCGCTGGGCCGGATGCGCCAGTGGCGCGAGCGCGGGGGCGGCGAACCGGCTCGTCCAAAGACCGTCCATCAATCGGCGGCCGTTCGGCGTTCAGCCTGTGGGCCGATGAGCCCGAGAGTGTGGGCGAGCCCTTATATATCAGTAACGCCGGGCTGGTTCTCGCCGCTCCGTTTCTTCCTCACCTGTTCGATTCGTTGAATATGTTGGAGCCCGGCGAGCAGGATCACATGCGATTGCGCGGCGGCGAGACCGTCTCGCGAGCCGTTCATTTGCTGCAATATCTCGTGGAGGGATCGGCCGCTGCTCCCGAGCCTCTGCTGGTGCTCAACAAGATTCTCTGCGGCGCGGCCGTAGAAGAACCCGTCCAGCGGGAAATCGGCATCACCGACGATGAGCGAGACGTCTGCGGACGGCTGTTGAACGCGATGATCTCCAATTGGAGCATCATCCAAAACACCTCGGTCGACGGGCTCCAAAGCGCCTTTTTTCAGCGCGAAGGGAGGCTCGATCGGACGCGTGACGGCTGGAAACTTCGGGTGCAGCGCAAGACCCTCGACGTGCTCGTTGATCAGATACCCTGGAGCATCTCCGTGATCTTTCACCCGTGGATGCCGCAGCCGCTTTACGTTGTGTGGTAATGGAAACGAGTTCGAAATCACTTGCCATAAACTCCGAATGCATCCGGAACGAGCTCGATTGGTTTCGGCGGGTCCTGGATCATCGGATGAGGCGGCACTCCGGCGAGGAGATAGACGATGACGTTCTCGCTGTTCTCGAACCGCCGGTCTTGCCTCCTCAATCCGCACCCTATGCCGATGTAATAAGGCGATTCGACATGAATCAGGCGGAACGGCTGGTGCTGATCCTCAGCTACATACCGCACATCAAGCCGGACATGCTGGACCCATTCTTCATTCAGAACCGGGCGCTGGATCGGCGATTCACCGAGTTCGGCGGTCTTGCCGGCCTTTCACACGGCGGGTTCCTGCCGACCGGTGAGACCGCGCTGTTTCTGTTGGCGGGTGACGACGTGCGCGCCCGGCTTCGGTTCCGGTATCTCTTCGGCCACGATCACTATTTGTATGAGCACAACATTCTGCGGCTGGATCACAGGCATCAGGAAGAGCCGCCGCTTTCTTCGGTGTTGCTGCTGACGCCCGAATACGTCGAGCGGCTGGCTACGGGGCGTTCATATCATCCGCCGTTCAGTCCGGAGTTCCCCGCGCAACGCATCGCCACTACATATGAATGGGACGACCTCGTGCTGGACCGCGCCACCCGCGAGGACATCGAGGATATCGTGGCCTGGGTTCGCCACCAGAACGTTCTCATGAACGATTGGATGCTTGGTAAGCGGCTCAAACCCGGTTTCCGCAGCCTGTTCTACGGCCCGCCCGGCACTGGAAAGACGTTGACGGCGTGCTTGCTCGGAAAGGCGGCCGGTCTTTCCGTATATAGGATCGACTTGTCGAAAGTCATATCGAAATACATCGGCGAGACTGAAAAGAACCTGGCCAGCTTGTTCGATCACGCGCAGCACCAGGATTGGATTCTCTTCTTCGACGAGGCGGATTCGTTATTCGGCAAACGCACGGAGTCGCGGAACTCCAACGACCGGGCCGCGAACCAGCAGATATCATATCTGCTCCAGCGAATCGAAGACTATCCGGGCGTGGTCATACTCGCGACCAATTTGCGGTCTCACCTGGACGAAGCGTTCGCCCGCCGCTTTCAATCGATAATCCACTTCCAGATTCCGGGAGTCGAACAGAGGCTGAGGCTCTGGGAGGACAACTTCAAGGACAAACCCTATCGGCTCGGCAAGGACGTTGACTTGCGTAAGCTGTCGGCCGATTACGAACTGTCCGGAGGCAGCATCATCAACGTGCTGCGTTATGCCTGCTTGAAGGCGGTCGTGCGAAACCCACGGGAGATCGTGTCGCGCGATCTTGTGTATGGGATCAGAAGGGAGCTTCATAAAGAAGGGAAATTCCTGACGCGCTGAAGGTGAGTTGGGCGGTGAAGTCCTCGCTTCACCGGAGGCCCTCATTTCCTGCTGCCGCTGTGTTCCTGCGTCCAAGTGGATCGGGGATCGGCTTGGTCGCTTGTGGGCTGTCTCCGCAGGAGACACCTGTCTGTAGATATGAGCGATAGCCCCCACCGCCGCCATCTGTGTCAGGAGCGACCCCAATCTCCGCCACAATGGTCGCTCCTAACGGAGCTACGACCCTAACGGAAGCGGCGGCGGTGGTCATCGCTTGTATCTACAGACAGGTCTCTCCTACGGAGATGCGGCGCAAACGGAGATGCGGCGCAAGCGAAACCCAAGCTGATCGCCGTTCCATTTGGACGCAAGCAACACAAATA
>JAHFUG010000041.1:0-19780 GCA_023265195.1 Blastocatellia bacterium
GACCGACGTTGGATTCATGGACAAGAGCCAGTTCACGAAGAGCTTCAAGCAAGTGTTTGGTGTTCCGCCCAGCGAGTACAGGCAGAGGGCCGCAAGGAGTCGAGTGAGCCCGAATCGTTCAGAGGGCAAAGCGGATTCGGGGCGTGAAGTTCCTCTCGTTGCCGCCCGAGAAATAGGCGCGCCGTACAACGAACAGCCACTCTGCACAACATGCGGGCGTGGTTGACAACAAGAGAGACGTTTTCAACAACTCCCGATTATAGACCTTCGATGGCGCCGCGGATAAACTGTGTGCCGTTACATCCCCTTAGTAGCCGGTTATTCGAACTCGGGAAGTTGAAGCGATGAGAGTATGAGCGTGCCCCGCATCGGGCCGATGGTTGAAGCGGCCGGTGACGTGAATCATAGGGATGAGTCAGGCCCGATCGCTCACGGGGCCGGGCTCGGAACGAACAAGAGGCAGAGGTATGGGCTCGGTCGCGAGCCGGCGAATGCGGTCATGGCTTTCCTTCCACGGAACCTGCCGCGGACGCCCCGCTCGAGGCATCGCCGGTTTCGCGGCCGTTTTGTATTTTCAAAACTCGGAGCAATTTGTCTGGTGGAAAGCCGCACGATCAAACCTGGTGAAGAATTCGGCCGGCTCACGGTCATCAAGCGGCTCGGTTTCAACAAGCTTCACCAGATCGAGTATCTCGCGCGATGCGAGTGCGGAGAACTAATCACCGTTGCAAGGGCCGACCTGTCCAGCGGTGAGGTATACAGTTGCGGCTGCTCCCCCAAGGCCGCCCCAGCCGTCGAACAACACGCTTCAGTGTCATTCGACTACAACGTGGTCGAGTTCTTCGAACGCCGCGTTGGAAGCAAGATACAGGTAGTCGCTCAGGACGGGCGCGTCCTCGATGAACGGCCGACTACGCGTAAGGAGAAGCCGCTTCGGGATTAAAGGGCGCTCACGGAATCGAAGCGCTGATTCGCCCGCAAGCAGGCGCCAATTCACAGTTTAATCGGAAGGCGGATGATGGCATGACTCCACTAGAAATACAATTTCTGGAAAAATGGGGAACGCTAACGGCGGCTGCCAGAGAGCTTCATTGTAGCCGCTCTCAACTCTCCTACTGCATATTGCGCAGGCGAGTCTCGCCCGACCTGAGAGAAAGACTGGCGCGAGCGCTCAATCTGACGGTTGAGGAACTATTCGGTGACTCCACGTCTCACAAAACCTCATAGGGAGGCATTGCCTTAGGAGGCGTAAAAAAAATAACTTCCCCGTTTTGAGTTATGCGGCAGCACGATGTGAGTACCGCCGGTGAAGTGAGGACTTCACCGCAGAGCCACAGAGATCGCTGAGAGAGCCGCAGAGAGTAAGCGCCCTCCGCGTCCCTCTTTGCGGTCTCTGCGGTGAACTCCCTCGAAAAAGGGAACTTATTTTTTTACGCCCCCTTAGCGACGAATCAACAGTAGGTTGGCGTGATGCAGAACCAATCGCAGCGACCATACACGTTGAGCATGACACACGTTGAGCACGACGAGTTATCACCGTTGGGTCTTATGAGCTTTGATCCATATTTCGTCAACCGCTCCTTCTTTCAGCATCTTGGTGACGAAGACGATCTGACCGGCGTGAGTCGCGAGGTGAGCCAGAACGCCGATCAGTTGATCGAACACGTAGGGATAATAGGACGGCTCTTCGGTTGCGGCGGTGAATCGAGACGTATCGAACACGTCTAACGTCGCCGCCGCCTGGCTTACCATTTCATCAAACGTCGCTAGTAGCTGCTGTTTTGTGACGGGGCCGCGTTCGGCAAACTCTCCGGCGCGGTCCCGCTCGTATTCGAAGCCTCCAAGGCTGCGGCAAAGGTAATGACGCAGGGAGCCCGACACATGAAGAACCAGATTGCCTACCGAATTGCTGCTTTCGTTCGGTCTCCACCAAAGCTGATCTTCATCGAGTTGTTCAACACACGAGCGTATCTGAGCCGGCAGTATCCCGGTAATCCGGCTCGTCAGCGATTCAAGCGCGATGTCGCTCAGTTTTCGGTCCATTGCTCTCATCCTTTCGGCTACCCGGTCCGATAACGTGCGCAAGGCCGTCTCTATTGCCGGCTCAATGCGGCGATACCCGCAAGATGTCCGATCGCCGAGACACGAAGTATAGATTCGTGTTCTCGATCTTGAAAGCCGGGAAGGCGCGGTCGAAGGTTTCGTCGAAAATAGAGAGCCCTCCGTCAGGAGGGCCAGGCCCTCCTACGAAGGGCGCTGGAGTGTGGCCGTTTTGGTTCCACTCTTGTGAGGCGCCAAGATGAAGGAGATCGCCAAACAACAAAAAATCACAGGTCGGGAAGAGGGATTGATCCCCGCTCCTCCTCACTTGGCAAGTTTGAGTGAATTCATAAGCGGAAGAGCGGGGATAAATCCCTCTTCCCAACCTGTGATTTGCCTGAGATTGAACCTGGAATTTGAATTTGCTCATTCCGAAAACCGCCAAAACTCCAGCCCTCCTACGGAGACATCTCGCCCGTCGTCCTATTAACATGGCCCTCCTATGGAGAGTGAAGCTCCGTTAGGAGAGCAACCCAACCTCTGCCGCAAGAGCCACTCCAACCGGAACCGCTCATTATCTCAAGCCGAGTTTCACCACCGTCTCAACGTGGTAAGTCTGTGGAAACAGATCGAGCGCTATGACTTCATCGAGTTTGTATCCGCGGTCAACGAGAACCCGAAGATCGCGAGCAAGAGTCGTCGGATCGCAAGAGACATACGTGATAGCCGCCGCCCCTATTGCCCCGACGTCGTGGATCGCGGCCGCGGCCCCGGTTCTAGGCGGGTCGAGAACAATCAAACCGGGCGGGCTGAGATTCCGCCTCGTTTGCCGGCGCGAGAAATTCCTAGCCCACTCTTCCGCGCTCTGGTTGACCGCTTCCGCGTTTGGAGCATTGTTTGAAACTAGGTTCTTGCGCGCCAATCGGAACGCTGCCGCATCGGACTCGACGCCGATAACTCTGCTAAAGCGCCGGGCCAGACTCACGGTGAATAGCCCAACGCCGCAGTAGAGGTCTATGGCGAGTTCGCCTTTGCATGAACCGGCTACAGTTTCGATGAGTTGTTGGATCATCGATTGATTTGATTGAAAGAAGACGCCTGGTTCGATGCGGTATTTGTCTTCCCCGATAGCAACTTCGATTGATCCTGAAGGCAAGGCGCCTATCGCCGGCTGAATCGAGAAGCCCGCGCTGCCCGAGGCCGCCTCTACTTCATGAAGTCTCGGTGAAGCCGGCCGCTTGTGAAACGTCTCTCGAACGGCTGCGAGAGCCTCGTTGAGGTCATTGGTCAAAACGGGGCAGAACATAACGTCGCAAACCGAATTGGAGCTTGCTTGATTGAACCCTATTCTGAATTGTGGCGCGCCGGGGCCATCCCCGGCGTCCCGCCCTACTGATTTGATCTTGAACTGGGCGCGTGAGCGGTAGCCGAATTCGACCGAAGGCTGAACCGGGATCGGGTGAGGCCAGTCAATTCCCCCGATTCGCTGTATGGCGTCGCGGACGAAGCCGCTCTTGGCTTCGAGCTGAGCGGCGTAACTCATATGCTGGAGCTGGCACCCCCCACAGATTCCGAAGTGCTCACACGGAGGGTCGCGCCTGTCGTCGGCGCGCTCCAGCAATTCGACAATCGACCCGCGGGCGAAGTTTCGTTTTTGTTCGGTAATTTGAACACGCATTCGCTCGCCGGGCGCTGCAAAGGGCACGAATACCACTAGTCCTTCGTGGCGGGCGACAGCGTCGCCGCCGTAAGCCATCTTCTCGGTGGTCACTTCTATCACATCGCCTACTATTGGTCTCTGCTGTGTCATGTCTGGAAGATAGCAGTATGCAGGCGCCGTGAGGAAGGCAGTTTGGCGGAACCTTCACGCGAAGAACAGGCTCAAGCGCGGTATTCGGTATTTTTCGCGGAGCCGGCGCGCGACAAAATTCTCTATGGTTTGATCGTAAAGATCCTTCGCCATCTTATTCCGATAACCGCGCAACTCAGCCTTGGCTTCTTTTCGCAAAGCGTCTTGCTGCTCGTCGCCGCCAACCGTCTTTACCGTCTCGATCAACAGCCGGTCGATCGAGTCGAAATCGCGCTCCAGCGCTTCGGAGTCGGCTTGATCCGTGGCTTCCACCGAGGTTCTGATCTCGGCGAGCCTCGCTCGCGCCCGGCCTACGGCTTCGATAAATAATGGATTGGTCAATGGTGGCCCCTCGTCTCCAAAATCGCCGCTGAGGTATCCATCGGGCCTGGCTTCATCCGAAACGTTCGAGCCGTCGGCAGTGGGCGTAGCCATCCCAAGCTCGGCGTCTAGCCGTCCGATGAATTCAAGTACGTCGGCGGCGCTCATGCCGGTCCGGTATGTTTTCCCTGATGGAGCAGCGAGAGGCTTAGTTTCGCTTGCGGTAGAGACTCCGCCGACCTGTGAGAGGCTCCATTCGGAGAATCCTTCTTCCACCGCCTGCTGGCAGTACAAGACCGAGTTTACTTTACGGAATCGGCGTGCGCGCGCGTCGTAGTTGTCAAAGGCCTTGTTGATCCCTCCCAGCACCACGTGGAGTGGAAAGCCGGCGTTCTTCCATGTCTCAACAAGGGCCCAATCAATTGGCGAGATGAACAGGTGGGTTCCGCGCCGCCGGACAAACTCCTCTTCAACTTCGGTGAAGAAGTTGAAGTAGTTCAGCTTCGACGGCCGCCGCCGTTCGACGTTATCGTCCGCGGAGTCCAAGTAGCTCAAAAAGGGCCGTGGTTCTACAGGGAATTCGCTATGCTTCCCACTATCCACAGGGCCGCGACGGTTACCGCCATTGCCAGCAGGATTAGTCCAATCAAAGGCCAGGCTTCTTTACCAGCGGTTGCATCGAGTGGTCCGATCGAGCTGTAGCCAGGTGTTTCAGCCATCGCATAATCTCCTTGATATAGTGATCTCTGCTAAGGGCATTCAAGCACTCACTTCCCGACCTGACCGCGCGTTCAAGCAACTAATGTACGGGCGGCCCTCCGTGGCCGCCCCTCCTGATGCGCCGCGGACTTCAGTCCGTATGTACAGCGGGCTTCGGTCCGCAATTCTCGCGCAACGGTTCAATCCAGTAAGAGATTTACCCCGTGCGCCTACTCCTGTCGACGAAGTTTCTCTCTTCAAATAACATCAGTCCTTCAGTTTCAATCTGAAAACGGGAAGCAATGCTTTCACCCTCTGAGCACGTGCATAATACAGCCACGGAATGGCAAGCATCAACCTCGGTTTCGTGAACCTTATAGGAGAGCTATAGCGGGGCCGTCTTTGAAACAATCGCGGCGTTTGACTTCAGTCAAGTCAAAGCTCGGGGAAGAGGGATTGATCCCCGCTCCTCCGCTTACGATTCACTAGAAAAACTGGCGGTGAGAGGAGCGGGAATCAATCCCTCTTCCCGGCCTGTGACTCTTAATGTTTGGCGGGCTGAACAAATTTCTTCCCCTCGAAAGCGTAACCCAAAATGGCCAAGGCGCCAGCCAAGTCCGTTGTGGTTGAGGGTTCTCGTGAGCACGTCTCAGAACCGTTCGGGACTTACGCTCCGGAAACCGGCCTCAGTTTCAAGACACGCGAGCCCTCTCCAACTTTTCCGCGCGCCGTGCGGCCCAAGCCGTAGCGCTTCTCTTGAATTTCTATCGGGAAATCGGTCTTAAGGAGGCAAAAAAATAACTTCCCGTTTTGAATTATGCGGCGGCGCGAGATGAGGACCGCCGGTGAAGTGGGGACTTCACCGCGGAGACGCAGAGATCGCTGAGAGAGCCGCGGAGAGTAAGTCCCCTCTGCGTCCCTCTCCGCGGTCTCCGCGGCTCTGCAGTGAACTCCCTCGAAAAAGGGAACTTATTTCTATTACGCCCCCTCAGCGAACCGCTCAAGCTGGACATCTCGATGTCGGCGTCGAGATTGGCGGGCGCTTTGACGATGACATTGCCGCTGGCGCTCGGGAACTCCATGTTTTCCCGAGCCTTGACAGCAACCCTGGGCTGGAAGGCACAACCGTGTAATCCAAAACGGGAAGTTTACATTCCCATAGCCGCGGAACGTATTCACGCGGTCATCTGGCGTCAGTCAGTCTCGCAAGCTTTGAGCCTGACTCCGCGTAGCGTATAATAAACGGTTTCAACCAGCAGGCTTACGCCCTCGCTCATGATCTAATGAAAGACTTCCGCATACTGCTAAAGAACGTCAGGCCCTATGCGGGTTTATTCGCATTGGCTTTCATTCTCATGACGTTTGTAGCCGTTTTCGAAGCCGGACGCACGGCCCTCCTGAAGTCGATAATCGACGCGCTGCCCGGCGGCGGCTCTCATCAGGTCTTCTCCCGAATCGACGTCCATCATTATCTGCCCGAAGGCGTCAACGCCTGGCCCATTATCGCGGGGCTGCTTGTGCTGTTCACGATGATCCGCGGTTTCTCCGAGTACGCCTCGAATGTGCTGATGTGGAGGGTTGGAGTCAACGTCGTAGTAGATCTCAGGCGGCGGCTGTACGACCACATACTTCAACAGTCGAGCGAGTTCTTCACCGATCATCCAACCAACTCGCTGACCTCCCACATAATCAGCGACGCGGAAAGAGTGCAGAACGCTGTCTCGACGTTGCTTGCGGATCTGCTTCGCGAAGGGCTCACATTTCTTTTTCTCTTCCTGCTTGTGCTTGTGTTGAACTGGCGATTGACGCTGCTGATGCTGGTGATCGGCCCGATAGTGTATCTGTTGACCGTCAGATTTGGGAAAAGGCTTCGGCGAATAGCTCACCATACTCAAGAGGGTACGGAAGAGGTGCTCGACATCGCTCAGGAGACAATATCGGGCAGCCGGATCGTAAAAGCCTTCGGCATGGAGAGCTTCGAGCAACGCAAATTCCTAAAGGCGTTGACGGCTTTGGCGCGCACGCAGGTCAGGGCCGCGCGCGTGGTCTACCTGTCGTCTCCTATACTCGAGATGCTCGGAGTAGTAGTCGCGGCGTCATTCCTTCTCGCCGCGCAAGAAATGATAAGCCGCGGAACGATGACGGTTGGGGATTTCGCAACCTACATAGTCGCCCTGCTCCAAATGTACGATCCGCTTCGAAAAATTTCCCGCATTCAGAATCATCTTCAGCAATCATTCGCGGCTAGCTCGCGCATATACTCGCTTCTGGACACGCATTCCGAGATCAAGGACGCCGAAGACGCGATAACGATCACTACGCTGAACGACAAAATAGAGATCGAGAATGTGTCCTTCAAATACCGGGACTCCAATGACTGGATACTCAACGGGGTTACGCTGACCGTGAATCGAGGCGAGGTGGTGGCTCTGGTAGGACTATCAGGAGCGGGAAAGACCACGCTGACGAACCTGTTGATGCGCTTTTACGATCCAACTAGCGGCGGAATTTTGATTGACGGGATCGACGTCAAGAAGGTTCGGCTCAGCAGTCTCCGGAAGCAAATAGCGCTGGTGACCCAGGATGTGATCCTCTTCAACGATTCGTTCAGGAACAATATCGCGTACGGCAGTCCGGAGTTCGACGACGCCAGTATCGAGGCCGCCGCCGCGGCCGCTTATGCGCACGATTTCATAATGGAACGCGGCGACTATGACACGGTGATCGGCGAGCGTGGACTGAAACTCTCCGGGGGGGAGCGGCAGCGGGTGGCGATCGCCAGGGCGATCCTGAAGAACGCGCCGATTCTTATTCTAGACGAGGCGACCTCGGCGCTGGATACGCATTCGGAGAGACTCGTCCAACGGGCATTGGCGAACTTGATGCAGGGCCGCACGACCATCGTTATAGCGCACCGGCTGACCACGATTCATCGCGCCGATAAAATCGTCGTCCTGGACCGAGGTCAAGTCGTCGATGCGGGAACTCATCAAGAGTTGATGTCGCGGGGCGGAATCTACCGTGACTTGTACGAGCTGCAGTTCTCCGAAGAGGAGGTGAGCAGTTTATAGCAGCAGGGGAATAGCGGTCAGCGGTCAGCAGTCAGCGGTCAGCAGGACGTTAGGGAGATCGGTGCGTACATAATCCTGACAAGCGGAACCAAGAAAATGATCTGGCGCACGGATACAGACAGTTTTCACTTTGACAGAGGTTCATCAGTGTTGTTGAATCTGACCGCTGATAGCTGACCGCTGATAGCTGACCGCTGATAGCTGACCGCTGATAGCTGACCGCTGACCGCTGACCGCTGACCGCGACTTCTGACCGCTCAGAACTGGGAATCGAAAATGATTAGAAGCATGACAGGCTTTGGACAAGGGAGCGCCGAAGGGCAGGACTTCAAGGTGCGTGCGGACGTTCGAACGGTGAATAACCGATTCCTGGATATTCACCTGCGCATTCCGCAGGAAATCTCGAGTCTGGAGATCCCGCTCAAAAAACAGGTGCAAGCCGCGCTTGGCCGCGGCCGGGTGGACCTCACCGTAGCGGTCGAGCAAATGCGCCGCGCCGAGTTCGTGCTGAACAGACCACTGGTGTCGGGCTACCTCACGGCCTTAGCCGACTTGAAGAGCGAGTTCGGCCTGGATGGAACGCCGTCCCTCGAGTTGGTCGCAAAGCTGCCGGGCGCCGTTCAAGTATCGCAGGACTCGAGCAATCTCAATGACTCATTGATAGCCGGCGTATCGACGGCCGTGGGCCGAGCGCTGACGTCGCTTGCCGAGATGCGGCTGGCCGAAGGGCGCCAGCTAGCCGCCGAGCTTGGCGCGCGCTTGAACGCAATCGCGGAGCAGTTGCCGTGCATCGAGAGCGAAGCGAGCAAGCTTCCCGCGGTCTACCGTGAGCGGCTGTCGAGACGAATGCAGGAGATTCAAGGCGGCCTGCAACTTGACGAAGGCAGAATCGCTCAAGAAGCCGTTATGCTGGCCGACCGCAGCGATATCAGCGAGGAGATCGCGCGGCTCAAGAGCCACATAATTCAATTGCGCGAAGTAATGAACGGCGAGAGCGAAGTCGGCAAGCGCCTGGACTTTATCCTGCAAGAGATGAATCGCGAAGCTAACACGATTCTTTCAAAGTCCAACGATCTTGCTATTGCCGACGCGGCCATAGTAATAAAGACCGAGGTCGAGAAGTTGAGGGAACAAGTTCAAAACGTCGAGTAAGAAGGGGACCGATTCGATAAAAGGGATGCCTGAACGCGGAAACCTCATAGTAGTTTCGGCCCCTTCAGGGGCGGGGAAGTCTTCGTTGGTTCACCGGGTGCTCGAGAAGATGGACACATTACGGCAGTCGGTTTCGTTCACCACCCGGCCTCCGCGGGCGTCGGAAAGACAAGGCGTCGACTATCACTTCGTCTCGGTTGAAGAGTTTAGCGCAAGGCGCGAAAGAGGCGAGTTCTTAGAGTGGGCAGAGGTGCACGATCACTTGTACGCCACTTCGAAATCATTCATCGAAGCCATTCTCGCGGAAGGCCGAGACTGCATTCTCGATGTAGACGTGCAGGGCGCAAGCAGGATTCGCAAAAGAGCCCCCGAGGCGAAAACGGTGTTCGTGCTGCCGCCGTCCAAGGCGGATCTCCAAGCCCGGCTTATCGCGCGGAACGTCAATTCGCAAGAGGATCTGAAACATCGCCTGCGTAACGCCGATGCTGAAGTGCGCCGGTATCCCGAATTTGATTACGTTATCGTAAATGACAACCTCGACCGCGCGTCGGCGGTCCTCGAAGCAATTATCACGGCAATGCGTCACGAGCCCCGTCACCTGGCCGAAAAGATAGAACCAATCTTAACAACCTTCGGAGGAACAACAGGCGATGCCTGAAGCAAGCAATAACACAACTTGGAAAACCAGCATTGATAGCAAGTACCGTCTGGTCATCGTGGCCGCGAGACGGAGCAAGCAGCTTCAAAAGGGCGCGAAACCGCGCGTCCATTCGCTGAGGAAGAAACTGACCAGCATTGCGCTTGAAGAAGTGCAACAGGGCATGGTCCGATACGAGGCGATTACAAAGAAGCCCGCCGGCGCCGAGGAGGAAGAGGAATGAGGTAGTGAAGATGGGCGGGTAATGCTTTCTCCCTATCGGATCGGCTAGACACCATGAAAATCGCGCTGGGCGTGACCGGATGCATAGGGGCGTATAAGGCAGTCGAGGTCCTTCGCGGGCTGCAAAAGGCAGGTGCGTCCGTTCAAGTCGCCATGACCGGAAACGCGGCCAATTTCGTGGCCCCGCTGACATTTCAAGCCATCTCGGGCCAGACCGTGATTACGGAGATGTTCGCGCCTGGCCACGATCCGGACATCAAGCACATATCGCTTGGCCGGGAGATCGATCTTCTGGTCATCGCGCCCGCCACGGCTAACATACTCGCGAAGATGGCTAACGGCATCGCGGACGATTTCTTGTCGACGCTCTATATTTCGACGACGGCTCCCGTGCTGGTAGCGCCGGCGATGAACGCGGAAATGTGGAAACATCCGGCCACGAGCGGCAATGTGCGAGTGCTGCGGGATCGCGGCGTCGAGTTCGTCGACCCCGAAGACGGTTTTCTGGCGTGCCGCACGATCGGCCCCGGCCGGCTCGCCGAGCCCGCCAGCATTGTCGAGCGGGCGCTATTGCTGATCGATCGAAGCCGGGCGGCCGGCGGATCGCGGGAAGAAGCGCCCGCGCCGCTCGATCTTCAAGGTGAAAGATTGCTCGTAACCGCCGGTCCCACTTACGAGGCGATAGACCCCGTTCGAGGCATAACGAATCGGTCGTCAGGCAGAATGGGTTACGCGATCGCCAAGGCTGCGATCGATCGCGGCGCCGAAGTCACTCTGGTGACTGGGCCGGTTTCAATCGAGCCGCCTTCTCGCGCCGAAACGATCGAGGTTCGTTCCGCGGCCGAGATGCACGACGTGGTAATGTCGCGCTTGAACCGCGCATCAATAGTCGTAATGGCCGCGGCTGTTGCGGATTATCGTCCCGCTCAACCTCGGAATCGCAAGATCAAGAAGGGCGCGGCCAAGATGACCCTGGACCTGGAGCGAACCGAAGACATCCTGGCGAAGGCCGGCCGAATGAAAGGCGGCAGGATCGTGGTCGGCTTCGCGGCTGAAACCGAAAACGTGATTGACAACGCCAGGAGCAAGCTCTTCGAAAAGGGGGCCGACCTCATTGTGGCCAACGATGTGTCCGCCATTAACGCGGGCTTCGATGTTGAAACCAACCTCGTAACATTGGTGTCCGAAGGTGAAACAACGGAGCTGCCGCTGCTTTCAAAGCGCGATGTGGCGGGCCGCATTCTCGACGCAGTCCTGAGAATCAAGAGCGCTTCCCCCGCCCCCGTGGGGCGTGGCTGATGTCCGGTGTACCGCGGGGTTTCAGCCTGTGGCCGCACTCCGTGGGAGTGCAATGTTTATAGCAGAGGATCGGGCTCGGCATCCGCCCTCCGTTAGGAGGGCCATGTCCATCTTGTTACGGAAACAATAAAAGTGTCCAATCAATTCCAAAGAATACATGGCCCTCCTACGGAGGGCGGATCTTTCTACGACACGTGCTATAAACATGGCCCTCCGACGGAGGGCGGATCCTTCTACGACACGTGCTATAAACATGGCCCTCCGACGGAGGGCCGAAGCGAAATGGCCAAGCTCCAACCACGGGCTTTTAGCCTGGAGTTCGAAAACAAGTAGTTCTCGAGGTCCAGAGCCCTGCAAGATTCACGTGTTGTCTCAGTGCAGGCGAACAAAAAGAGACAGACTGAAATCCGCGGTAGGTAGGCGAACCGCGGACTTCATCCTATTCGCGATTCAGTCTTCGCCAGAGGTTTCAGCGTCTCAACCGGCGTCAACCAGCCAAATACGTCATCGGCGGAGCCGGAGACGACGCCAAAAAACTCGTTTTGAATCATCTCCGTAATCGGGCCTCTTCGGCCGTTCGCGACTGAGACCTTGTCAACAGATCTGATAGGCGTTATCTCGGCGGCTGTTCCAGTAAAGAAAACTTCGTCGGCGATGTAGAGCATCTCTCGCGGGATTGCTCGCTCCAGCACGGGGATTCCCAGTCTCTGACATATCTTTATGACGGAATCCCGAGTGATGCCCGGCAGGATCGTCGAGTAGAGCGGAGGCGTCATCACCACGGCGTCTTTGATCAGAAAGATGTTCTCGCCGGAACCTTCGCTGATGTAGCCGCTGCTGTCCAGCGCTATTCCCTCGGAGTAGCCGTTCAGCTTCGCTTCCATCTTGATCAATTGGGAGTTCATGTAGTTTGCGCCGGCCTTGGCCATGGAAGGCAGAGTATTAGGCGCGATCCTGGTCCAACTCGAGACGCAAACATCGACTCCGTTCTCGATGGCGCCGGCGCCCAGGTACTTACCCCACTTCCAGGCGCACACAAACGTCTCTATCGGCGCCGGGAACGGATCGACGCCGAAGGTCCCGAATCCGCGGAAAACCAGCGGACGCACGTAACACTCGTCGTACCCGTCGGCCCTGATCACATCTCCGCAAGCCTGCCGAATGTCCGCCGCTGAATACGGGATGTCCATTCTATAAATGTGAACCGAGTTCATTAGCCGGTCGATGTGATCGTCAAGCCTGAAGACAGCCGAGCCGCGCTTCGTGTTGTAACACCGTATGCCTTCGAATATGGACGAGCCGTAGTTGACCACGTGAGACATTACGTGAATCTTTGCATCGTCCCACGGGATGATGCTTCCGTTATGCCATACATACGAGCCGTGTTCGGTGTCTGCCTTCATCGTCCTGCTCCTTCTTCAGTTGTTTTGACGCTCCACTCGCTCAAATAAAAAAAGCGAGAGACTCTTCCCAAATGTCTTTTGGATTACCTGGGGTGAATAGCACAGAGCATAATACGAAGGCGTTCCCCGGCGGTCAAGAAAAAGTTCGGCATGAACCATCGCCTACTTCGGGCGGAACGGGCTCGTGATCGGAAACCACCGGTGACGGCCGGCAAAAGTTGCAATACAGGAAAGCCGCTGATTTGCGCTGACTGCGTGACGCTGATCGGCGCGAATCGGCGACGCGACGGCAGCGAAGATCAGCGGTTAATCCTAAAGCTCACTCGGCGAGACTCTCAGGGCGCCAATATTCAATAGTCTCCGCCGAATGCTACCAGGCCACTGAAAACTTGCCGGAGGTTAACAAAAGAGCAATCATCACTCTTGGCAGTCCTCGTAATAGCGAGCCATTTCGCCTTCCCACTTCCCCTGAGCTTTCAATATCAGTTCGACCACTTCCCGCACCGCGCCTTTTCCTCCGGCATGCAGAGTCACATAGTGCGAGCAGGCCTTGGCTTCGTCTACCGCGTCGGATACGGAAACCGCGAGACCCGCCCGCCTCAACAAGGGGATGTCGGTCACGTCGTCGCCCATCACGCAGACTTCCTCGGGGCTGACCGCCTCGGCCGCCATCACTTCATTGAAAGGCTCGAGTTTGTTCCACGCCTTCTCGTACAAATGAGCGACGCCAAGATCCTCGGCGCGGGTGCGGACGGCGAACGACTGACGCCCTGAGATGATAGCCAGCCGCAGCCCCGCTCGAGAGGCCATTCGAAGCCCGTGCCCGTCCTTTGAATCAAACTGCTTCGTCTCGTCGCCGCCGGGCAGGAAAATAATTCGCCCGTCGGTCAGCACGCCGTCGCAATCCATCACGAGCAGCCGTATTCGCCCGGCTCGTTCCAAGACTTCGTCGTCGACATTTATCACGGCCTCACCATCGCAGCGCAGCCTGACGGACTGCAACCGAATAGCCTTACGTTTTCAACGCGAGCCTTCGAAGTTAATGTACGGGCGGGCGTCCCTGCCCGCCCCTCTTGAAGCCACTGCCGTCATTTCTTGAAAGAGACGCCTTCGGGAAGAGGGGCGGCCACGGAGAGCCGCCCGTACATTTATTCTTCGACCTCCCGTTCCGGCTAAATCTTCCGCGACGCCTTAGACAAAGAGAGTCTCGAGAGCGTCGAAGCGGTCTATCATGAAATCCGGAGAGGTCAGCCTCAACCGCTCGGCGGCGCGAAAACCATAGGTGACCGCGCAGGTGCGCGCGCCCGCCCTGCTCCCTGACGTCATGTCGTTCTCGCTGTCGCCGATCATCACTGCTTCATCCGGCGAGCCTCCCAGTCTAATGATCGCTTCGAGCACGGGCCTGGGATCGGGCTTTCGCTCGGGCAGCGTATCTCCGCCAACCACGCAGTCGAAGTAGCCCGCGATACCCAGAGCGCCGATAATCCTCTCCGTAAAGCCCACCTCTTTGCTGGTGACGATGCCCTTCCGCTTGTCACGAAAATGATCGAGCGTCTCCTCGACTCCGGGAAAAAGCTTCGTCGTCGCCAGCATTCGCTCCGAGTAATGCTTGCGAATAAGAGCGAGCCCGTCGGCGTGAAGATTGTCATCGGGAGGACGGTGGGCCGGATCGGTCGCCGTCAGCGCGCGATACACCAAAACTCTCACGCCGTCTCCAACGAAACCGGCGACGGCAGCCTCTTCCAGCGGAGGGCGATCCAACTCCTCGAGCATGAGATTTACCGATTTCGTTATGTCCGCCCGGGAGTCGATCAACGTACCGTCCAGATCGAAGAGCATGAGTTTGATTGGAGTCATAAGGCCTGTCTTACTCATCATCATCGCGGAGCTTCGCCAGAACCGAGAAGTCCTCCAGCGTGGTTACGTCGCCGAGAACCTCGCCGCTGGTGGCGATCTCGCGAAGCAGCCGCCGCATTATCTTTCCACTCCGGGTCTTGGGCAACATATCGGCGAACCGTATGTCGTCCGGTTTCGCCAGCGCTCCGATTTCCTTCGCCACCCACCGGCGCAATTCTTCCTTAAGATCGTCGTTGGGCTCGTTTCCCCACTCCAGGGTTACGAACGCCGCGATGGCCTGACCCTTCAATTCGTCTGGCCGCGCGACTACCGCGGCTTCAGCCACGCGAGGATGGGCTACCAGCGCGGACTCCACTTCCATCGTGCTGAGCCGGTGGCCGGACACGTTGATGACGTCGTCAACTCGCCCAAGTATCCAGAAGTAGCCGTCCTTGTCCTTTCGCGCTCCGTCGCCGGTGAAGTAGACGCCGGGTATCTCAGACCAATACGTTTGAACGTACCGATCCGGGTCGCCGTAGATCGTTCGAAACATCGACGGCCACGGCTGCTTGATCACAAGATAACCGCCCGAACCCGCGGGAACCGGCTCGCCTTGCCTCGTCACTACATCGGCGATGACTCCGGGAAACGGCCTGGTCGCCGAGCCCGGCTTCGTAGGGATAGCGCCAGGCAACGGCGTGATCATGATCATGCCGGTTTCAGTCTGCCACCACGTGTCGACTATGGGACAGCGATTGCGGCCTATCCGCTCGCGATACCACATCCACGCTTCGGGATTGATCGGCTCGCCCACCGTGCCCAGCAGCCTCAAACTCTTCATCTCATATTTTCGCGGCCATTCTTCGCCCCACTTCATGAAAGCCCTGATCGCGGTCGGGGCCGTGTAAAACACGTTCACCTTATGGCGCTCGATCATTTGCCAGAAGCGATCCGGCCCCGGCCAGTTTGGAGCGCCCTCGTACATTACCGTCGTCGCTCCGTTCTGAAGCGGGCCATACACGATGTAACTGTGGCCGGTCACCCAGCCTATGTCCGCCGTGCACCAGTAGACGTCTTCATCCTTGAGATCGAACACCCACTTCGCGGTTATGTAGCTCCCGACGGAATAGCCGCCCGTCGTGTGGAGTATCCCTTTTGGCTTGCCCGTGGTGCCTGACGTGTAGAGGATGAACAGCGGATGTTCGGCCTCGAGCGGCTCGGCTTCACATTCGTCCGAGGAAGCGGCCATCAGATCATGCCACCAATGATCGCGGCCCGGCTGCATGTCTATGTCAGAACCGGTTCGCTGGTAAACAATCACGGAAGCGACCGACGGACACGAGGATAAAGCTTCATCGACCGCCGGCTTCAGTTTAACCTCGGCTCCCCGGCGATAACCGCCGTCTTGCGTGATCACGGCTGAGGCCTGCGCGTCGTTGATGCGATCGACGAGGGCGTTGGCCGAGAAGCCGCCGAAGACGACCGAGTGCGTGGCGCCGATGCGGGCGCAAGCGAGCATCGCGATCGCCAACTCGGGAGTCATGCCCATGTAGATGGCTACGCGGTCGCCTTTCTTGACGCCGGCCGATTTGAGCGCATTGGCGAACTTGCAAACCTGCGTGAGCAATTGTTGATAGGTAAGAGTGCGAATCTCGCCCGGCTCGCCTTCCCAAATCAGCGCCGCTTTGTTTCTTCGCCACGAGGCCACGTGTCTATCGAGACAGTTGTAGGAGAGATTGATCAGGCCTCCGTCGAACCACTTGGCCCAGGGGGCATTCCACTCGAGGACGCGATCCCAGGGCTTGAACCAATGAAGCTCGCGGGCGATTCCTGCCCAGAACTCTTCGGGACGTTCTTCGGCGTCGCGGTAGACTTGCTCGTATTTCTCGAGGCTGCCGATGAAAGCATGCTCGCTGAACCGGGGGTCTGGTTCGAAGACTCTCGTTTCCTTAAGAATCGAGTCGATGCTCTGAGACATTCGCTTCCTCCGGATTGTGGATGATCGCGGGAAGGAAAGTATCACAACGAGGCTTGTATCGTAAAATCGCGGGCTTCGGATCAGTTCGTCAAGGGGAAAACGTTGAAACGGTTGTATGTCAGCAGGACTTCGACTAGTGGTGCTCGGCGGGAGTTTCTAGGCTGCAACGGGCCATTGTCCGGGTGGGAGACGTTCAGAGTTCAGCCTTTAGGCTGCGGCACGCTGAAGCGTGAACTCAAAACAACGGGCTGTGGGGTTATTTCCGCCGAGCACCACTAGGCCCCCCGTAGGAGGGTCACTGGAGTTTGGCCGTTTTGGTTCCACTCTTGTGAGGCGCCCAGATGAAGGAGATCGCCAAACATCAAACAATCACAGGTCGGGAAGGGCGGCTTGCCCCCGCTCTTCTCCTTGCAGCCAGTTCGAGAGGATCGTAAGCGAAAGAGCGGGGACAAGTCCCTCTTCCCGACCTGTGATTTTTTGATGTTTGGCGGTCGCTTATTTGCCGACGCGTCGCGCCAGGGCTGGATTCTGTAGCGCCTTCGTGGCCAACTCAACGTAATCCGCTTTGACCTCTATGCCGAGATAACGTCGGCCAAGAGCTTTGGCGGCGATCGCCGTCGTGCCAGAGCCGAGGAATGGATCGAGTACGAGATCGCCTTCCTTGGTGAATAGTTTTATGAACCACTCCGGCAACGCGAAAGGGAACGCCGCGCTGTGACTGCGATTGTTCGACTCGGTAGCGAAATGAAGCACGTTGCTTGGGTAGACCATCGTTCGACCGACCCACTTTGACACGTTCTTCCCGAAGCCGCTTTTCACCTTTGACTCGTCTCTACGTTTGTCGGTTTCGCTCAGGTTCTTCAATCGGGCCTTGGCCCAGTCTCCCGTTGGGACCATCACGCTCTCTTGATACATGTTGAACTTCTTTTGCTTGTTGAACTGAAGGCACCGCTCCCAGGCGTCACGAAACCTGTTAGGCCACTTCCCCGGATAGCAATTCCGCTTGTGCCAGATGAATTCTTCGGTCCACAGCCATCCTTGCTTTCGCATGCCCGCTATGATGTCAAAAACGTACGAATGGCGCTCGCCGTTGTAGGTCTTTTCCTTGATGTTCAAGATGAACGTGCCGTCGGGTTTGAGGACCCGCTTGAGTTCACCGGCTATTGGTAGGAACCACTCCGCATAGTCGTCGGGATGAGTGCCGCCGTAGGTGCTCTTGCGTTTATCGGCGTAGGGGGGAGATGTGACCACCAGATCGACAATGTCTGACGGCATAGTGCGCAATGCGCTTTCGCAATCGCTCTCGATGATTCTGTCGCGCCAATGCGAGGCGCGATCCTCCACGTCAGCGGTTATGCTCGAAGCCACGAGTCTCCCTTGATGTGAGCGCGTTCGTCATTACCCACCGGCCAACGGACAAGAACTCTGGTGGCGAATAAGACTACACAAGGAACTCAATAGATTCAATGCGCGGGGACTCTGTGTTAGTGAGAAAAAGAATAGATGAACCAGCACAAAGCGCGCATAAGAACGGTGTTCGTAAGAACGGTTGAAGAAAGTATCAACCATCAGATACCATCCGACCCTGTGGCGCAGCGCCGAATAACGGAAGCGGAGGTGAAACTCCTTCTCAAGAAGGGAAAACTCATTTTCAGGGAAGTCTATAATAACTACGCTCAAGCGAATGAAGCTTCAGAGATCAAGGTGGTCTATGATATTCGGGGAAAGGACAACCCAACTCTCAATCTGCACTTACAGTTTTCGGCACGCTTGGAGCGGCCTACTGTCTCAGTCGGTCCCAGGCCAACGCCAGGCGTTGCGCTAAGATGGCACAACTGTCGCGTTAGGGGTATCAGTTGGAGACTTCAGCACGACGTTATTCAAAATGGAGCCGTCACTGGTAGAGTAAAAGGTTGGTATGAACATCAATGGACCGACACAGATGAAGATAGGTTCATCGTTGACATAAACCGCAACATTAGAAGGGCCGACTTCTGGGCGCTCATTAGATTCTGCCTGAAGCGTTGGAATATTGAAGATTCAACTAAGCAATACCGTTTTGGAGAATTATCATGACTCTTGCCAGTGAGATTCGAAGCAAGTACGTTGCGGCGCACCGCGCATCCGTAAAGGTTGAAGCAGTGGACAGTGATAGTGTTTTGGTCTCGCTGCCTCTTCACTTTTCAGCTTATACGAGAGTCGAGTTTGCCGTGACGCGAATCGATGAAGACCAGTTCGTCATATCGGACTTAGCTCAGACGATAGGTGAACTCAAAGACGCTGGATACGGCGTCGGCGGCGCCCTGCGAGAGAGAATGGGCGCGATCACAAAAATGTGGAAGGTGCAGATCTCCGGAAACACACTGGTGCGCACTTGCTCGGCGAAAGAGCTGGGAACGGCAGTCCAGGAGTTTGCCGAGGCTGCAAAGACAATAGGCGACGCTTATCTGGCTTATCCAACCCGAGGCGGATACAAAGACGAGGGAGAAGATGAACACGTTAGGCAGAGGATTCGCCGGACGTTTCAAGCTAAGCGGCTTTGCTTTGAAGAAGGGCGTCTCGTTCCAGGAAGGATCGAAAGTCACAAGGTCGACTTTTACATACAGCCAAATGGTTCGAAGGGACTTGCTTTGGCTATTCTGCCTCAACTCGACCTTCTGCATGCAGAGGCGTGGGGCTTCAGGTCACAGGATATCAAGAATGCCGATGATCGAATGCTTGTAGGAATTGTCTATGACATACGAATCGTCAAACCGAAGAGCCTGACAATCATCGAGAAAATGGCCGATATATCGTTACCATCCACGCAGCTTGACAGTCTCGAGGAGCAACTTGAGAGTAAGGGCATTTGGTCATATGCAGCGTGATCCATCGCGTTACAGGGTCAGTGCCGAGAAACCGCTTGGCCGACATGTAAATCGGTGCACCTTGGTTGCGTTTCAAATGGTTTTTGGAGAACTCCAATGAACTGGCAAAGGAACACGTTCGACGCATCCTCGATGAGATTCCCGATGACGTCACCCTCGAAGACATTCAGTACCACACATACGTTCGTCAAGCGATAGAAAACGGCCTGCAAGATATCGAAGAGGGTCGAGTCGTGACTGAAGAGGAAGCGGAGCGGCGGCTGGCAAAATGGCTCTAGTTGTGTTCGGCGGAAATAATCGATCATTTGCCCAAGAGTGTTGCCGAGTCAGCTTCCGGATTAACCGCTGATCTTCGCTGCCTTCGGGCCGCTGATCTGCGCTGATC
>JAHFUG010000041.1:19880-26536 GCA_023265195.1 Blastocatellia bacterium
AGTCTTGACGCGCACGAGGGACGGCATTCCCTTTGTTTCCCACTGAGCATACGAGGGCAACAGCTTCTTCGCTTGATCCGACGCCGAATTGGCTCCAGCCGCGTCACCCTTGGCCGCAAGAGCCTTACTCAGCAGATAGTGAGCCTCACCGTCCGAGGGCCTCCGGTCGATTTCCTTTCGAAGCACGGCCTCCGCGCCAGCCAGGTCTTTCGCGAGGTAGAGCGCGTACCCAAGATTGAAAGCAACATCGGTGTCGCGCGGCCCCGCGTCGGCCGCCGGCTTCAGATGCAGCGCCGCGTCCTGGTACTGCTTCTTCTTTATGAAGAGCGCCCCGACGTTGTTGTAAACCTCATAGAGCGGGAGAGTCTCCGCGAGCTTTTGAAGCGCCTCGAGAGCCTTGTCGGTTTGTCCGATCATGTCGAGCGCCGTAGCCGAGTAGAACCGCGCTTCATCATAGCGAGTAGCCCTCCGGTCCAGCTTCTCGAACAGATCGAGCGCATCTTTGTACTCGCCGGCTTCATAATGCAGATGAGCCAACTCGAACACCGCCGCGGCGTACACGGTCTTCGTCTTATCGGCGGTCTTTTTGATGGCGCGCTCGAGAAAAGTGACGCGCGCATCGTGGTCGACAGTGACCGTCCCCTTGATGTAATTCTCAAAGGCGCCTATTGGAACCTGGGTCGCCTGGCTGATTATTTGATCGCGAGAGAATGGAAGCGAGGGATTGCTTTGATACAGGATGTCGTAGGCCAACTCGCCTTGAAGTTTCTGCAATTCGAGCAGCGCGGAGCCGCGGCTGAACTCGCGGCCCGCCAGCCGGCCTTCAATAATGTTCACGGTTCTGGCGCTGACCGTTATCGTGCTTTCGCGCCCCTCGCCTGAGATTCGATACGTTCCCATGACGACGAGGCTCGCTCCGGCGCGCTCGGCCAGCTTGATCATCGTGGCTCGGGTCAATATCGAGGTTGGCGGAAAGCCCTCTTCTTTATAAGCCACGTTTCGCTCGTCGGATTGAATGGCGACCAGCCCTGGTTTATCCAGCAACTCGGCGAGACCTTCGGCGAAGCTCTCTCCGATCCAGTTGTACTCCGGCCTTGACGAGAGGTTTTCGAATGGGATCACTACGATGGTGTAAGCGCCGGCAGCCCGAACTCGCGTCGCGAGCAGAGTAGATATCGATAAGGTCAGTATGAGAAGCGCAATTAATGACTTCATGGTTTCAGATTGTTTCTGGCGATTACAGCGCTGAGGGCGTATCAGGAGCCGAGATGATGTAAATCGAAACATTGATGATGATTCTGATTCTTCTCGTGTATCGCCGGCCGCCGGGCCCAACTAGTGTATCTTGGCGCACTAGATCAGAAGGGCCGCCGGCTCTCGTACTTCAACGCCTGGCGGCCCAAATGGTTCTCAAGAGCCCAAGCAGAGGGGCTAAGGCTGTTGATTTCTAATTGGCGTCTCGTACGGGATTTGAACCCGTGTCGCCGCCGTGAAAGGGCGGTGTCCTAGGCCAGGCTAGACGAACGAGACATTGTCAAATTGCAAACCAGGCAACGGGCGCTTTGGACTTCGCGTAGTGCGGCTAGCCCGCACTGGCGAAATTCTATCGCGACTCGGAACTAGGCATATTACAGAGCGAGTCAATTGGTTGGCAAGAGTTAGTAGTGTCTTAATCCTGTGTTGCTCGTAAGAAAAATAGCTGCAACCCGAGAATACGCCCAACCGAGTTGGGGACTGCGTTCATTCACTGGCTACAGACGCCGCCGCGGCCGTTTCTTGAATACCCCCAACGGGAGTTGGAGGACTGGAGTTTGGCCATTTCTCATTCTCAACTCCGTAGCAGTGACCTGTCTGTAGTAGTAACGAGCCCGCCTCATTGAGGTCGCGGCTCCGTAGGAGCATTGCCCTCCGTTAGGAAGGCCATGTCGATCTGTATTTCCAACGGAACAACAAAGGTGTGGGTGGGATTTGGGTAGAGGCTGCGGCTCTCGGTTTGTAGGTTGTGCTTAAACTATCCACCCACCGCCGTGGGTGGGATTTAGAAAAGGAATCAGGCCGTCCTGTGTAGGCAGAGCTTGAACAATCCACCCACTGCCGTGGGTGGGATTTAGAAAAGGAAGCAGGCTGTCCGTGTGTAGGCAGAGCTTGAACTATCCACCCACTGCCGTGGGTGGGATTTAGAAAAGGAAGCAGGCTGTCCGTGTGTAGGCAGAGCTTGAACTATCCACCCACTGCCGTGGGTGGGATTTGGGATTCCCACACAGCCTCTGCCGCAGATGGGATTTGGGAAAGGGAAGAACGTCCTGCTCGTGTAGGTCGAGCTTGAACCATCCACCATTTCCTGACGGACGACTGACCACTGGCTAGCGCCTCTTCGCCGGCATATAATTCGCCGCGAGAGTGATTCGGACGTTGACCTCCAACGCCGCGAGGCTTCGATTCAGCGAGGCTTGGAGTTTGGTGAGCAAGATACGGGCTGCGATGCTACCAGAAGTGATCGAGCTTGACCGATTTCGGCTCCGGCCGTTTCGGATTACCGATGTCGACGCAGTCTTCCGGTATGCGAACGATGAGGACTACCTTAGATATCTGCCGATCGCCAAGCCATACCGGATTTCAGATGCGGCGGACTTTCTGGCAAAGCAGCTCCTACTGGACCGAGAGTGCAATCCATCATGGGCGATCGAGAGAGATGAAGCGCCAGCCGGTGGTCTGAACATCCGCTTCTTCTCGGAACATCGAGTCTCCGAGATTGGTTACGCGGTCGCCCGCCTGTTGTGGGGCCGGGGAATCGCAACCGCGGCATGCCGAAGCGTCATCGCTTCCTCATTCCAATGTTATCCTCAACTGGAACGCGTCCGCGCCAGGGCGGACGCGCGCAATGTGGCCTCGATTCGAGTGATGGAGAAGCTTGGTATGAAGAGAGAGGGCCTGCTGCGTAGCGACCGTCTTTGCCGCGGCCAACTGACTGATGAAGTCATCTACGGTCTGCTTCGCGCGGAGTGGAGTCCTTGAGAGCGCGCGATGACTTTCCACCCCGGCGCCGGAGGACACGGCCAAGACTACGCCGAGTGCATGCGATCGTCATTGGACCAAAGAAAGAAGGAACCGCGAGAGAAAAAGATTACGGCTACCGAGGCGTCGCCGGCCGCACGAATCATCGCTGAATGATGGCCTCACTGTATCAGCGGCCGCGGGAGGAGGACGATCATGAAAGTAAAGATTTTTGACTACGCCCAACGTTTGGATTTGTTCGCCGCCGAAGAAAACAAACTCGAGAGCATCGTCAATGAATGGCTTGCTCAGAATCCCAGGATAGTCGTTAAGGACATCAAACTTGGCTCCGCGATGTTACCCACCGCGGATGAGCAGACATCCAATTTCGAATCGTTTTGCACACTGACCCAAATCGTGGTCCTGTACGAAGAGATTGGGTGAGTGGAACGGTCGACTATCGCGGGAGATTCATCGAGAGTATATATAGAGAGGGGCGAGCGAACCAATGGCGATCGCATCCATGATAGAATTCAGGGTCGAATCGCGAACGACAGCATGGACCACGAAATACCGATACAGTTGCAAGAGGACTCAGCCGGAACCTACTCGAAGCGGCTTAACGCGATAGTCCTGATCGTAATCAGCGGCGTCTTCATTGTCAGCATCGCTTATATACCTCTGGACCAGCCCTATTTCACGATCTGTGGCTTCAAAGCTCTCACTGGGCTTCCCTGCCCCGGCTGTGGCCTGACTCACTCTTTCTGCGCGATAGGAAAAGGCGAATTTCTTCGCTCGCTCGGATTCAACCCTTTTGGACCATTCTTATTCGCCCTTACATTGATGGTCTGGGCCAGGTCGGCGTGCGTGCTCATCGGCCGAAAGAGGCCTGCCGCCGTGTTCGACACGTGGGTTCTTAAGCTGAGAGTAGCCCGAAACACCGTGATCCTAATGACGGTCTACGGCGTCGGCAGAATAGCGTGGCTGCTGATCTATCCGTCGAGCGAGATGCAATACAGCCCTTTGCTGCGACTGGTTGCATGGCTGAAGGGATGAGTGGCCCACACGTCTTCTTCATTGGTACAGCACCCCCTCGGCAGGAGGCCAGAACCCCGCGGCGTTGACGGACAGTCAAAACGGGAAGTCATTTCTTTACGTCTCCGTAGTCTTCGCGGCTAACCGTAGCGAGCGACCTCATACCGCCGAGTTCCGGCACGAAAAAACTTGACTCATTTGTGAACTTCTTGGCTGCCTAGGCTTCCCTAATCCCGCGCTCCATGTTGCCGAAGCAAGCGAACTATCTCGGAGAGGTTTTTAGATTGAGCCATCTGCAGAGCCGTCTCCGTTTTTAGACTATTCCAGTTCGTTTTTCCGACGTTGGGTGAGGCGCCGGCGTCCAGCAAGGCTCGGACGATTTCCGTATTACCAGTCTGTATTGCGGCAAGCAATGGATGAGCGTCCTGGTTGCTTCGATCGACGCCATTGGGATTGGCGCCCTTCTTCAGCAGGGCTGTTACGATCTCAACGCGGCCCTTATCGGCGGCGTAGTAGAGAGCGGTCTTATCCGCGCCGAATTCCCGGCGGTTCACACTCGCGCCCGCCTCCAACAAGATTTGAACTATCTCCAAGCGGCCGTCCCTCGCGGCAATCATCAAAGCTGTCGGATCACTCATCCCTGGGGCCCAATTCACGTCGGCGCCGGCCGCCACCAGGAGCCTGACGATCTCGACGAGGCCTGCTTGAGCCGCCCGGATCAGCGGTGTGCGATGCTCCCTATCGGCGTTCTTAAGGCTCCCCCATCCCTGGGTCAACAGCTCCTTGACGCGCGGCGCATCGCCTTTCTCGATGGCCTGACTCAACGACGCTTCCCACGCTATGCAGTCCGTGTTTCCGGGTTTCACGTTGAAGGACCGCTCGCCGGTCCAGTCCTTCCAGGCGCCGTTCAGCATTGGTCTCACTTTCCACATCCATCCTTCGAGGTCTTTACGCGCTATGAAGCCTTTATTCCGGTAAGTGAATGAGGCCGACTTGATAGTTGAATCGTCGATGACTGGGTTTGAGGCCAACTCATGGATGACGTACAAGTGATAGGCCTGGGCCCCAGGCGTCTCGGACCATTTGAACTCCCACGTCATCTCCTTCTTCAGATTATCGCAGCCATTATCGAGCGTCTCTTCAGGCATGGGAGAAATCAACTCGACAAGCGAAGCCCGCCCTTTCTTGGCGTCGGAGGCCCGTTTTGCGGCCGCCAGCATCTCCGGCGTTGGCGGCTGGTCGCCTTTCCAGGCAGTCCACGTCGTCCTCAAGGAACCACCGCAACCGGCCGCCGATTGAACGCCGGGAATGCCAGGCGGAGGACCCAGTGCGGGTTGAAGCTGCATGCTAGCGACGCCTTCGGCCATGGTAGCCGATGTAAACGTCCCGTTGATCTTGAATGAAATGCCGCCCGGCCCGCCTGATGTGACGATAGAAAAAGCATTGTTGACGATTTGCTCGTCAACTGTAGTCCTCGTGCTGGAAGTCGATGTGCAGCCGTCCCCGGCAAATCGCCCTTCCCCCGAAAACCCTGTAATGCGGCCATTGAGCACGGTGAAAGTAATGGACTTGTTTTGTCCGGTCTTTCCCGTCCAATTGCCGTCGAGAGAGACGCGGGCTTGCGGCCGGCCAGCTTGCCGTTGCGGCAGCGATTTCTTTTTCTGAGAAGCCTCAACTCCGAGTGACGACGCGCAGCAGAAACAGATCAGGCTTGCATAGAGTATCGTTAATTTCATAACGGGCTCCTTTCCGACCTCGGGCCGTCGCCCATCGCGCGACTCCGCCGTGCGGCTAAGTCAAGCAACACGGCCATCCGGCCTTGCTACAGCAATCCCATCCTCGCGAGCCTCTCTCTAGGCCAAAGCTCCAAGACCATACCGAACGGATCGCGAATCAACATGCGATTCTCGTCGCGGTCAACGATTTCCACCTGTTCTTTCACGAGAGAGTTTTCGAGAGCCTCGAGTTCGTCGTCGATCACGAACGCGAAATGGTCTATCTCGGATTGGCGGTGATCCGGGGTTCTCTTGAGAAAACCGATCTTGAATGACCGGCCGATTCTCATATAAGTCGCGTCGATGTTGAAACCCCGGCTTTCGGCCTGCGATATAGTTCCATCGGCCGGAACGCCGGCCCTTCGCCGCGCGTCCCTCCGCATATACACTTCCGCGCCGAACACCTTGCCGTAGAACGACTCGGCTCTTTCGAGGTCGTCGCACGGAACCTCGACGTGATGGAATGCGCTGTTGGCGGCCAGGGTTTTCATGATTAATCGCTTATGGAAATGAGAACGACAACAAGTTGGTTCTTAAATATGCAAGCGTATGAACAAACGGTTCACCGTGTCGTCGAGGTCAAACGCATGCTCACGGGACTGCCCCCCAAGCTGAGCGTCTAGCTGACCGCTGAAAGCTGATCTCGCTTTTTCGCGGACTGCGCGGGCGAATCGGTTGCCCGAAGGGCCATTTCTTCGCGGCGCAGTACGCGAAAAGCCTAGCCCGCTGCTATTCAGGATCGGCGGCGCTGTTCGCTTCGGCGAATGCGCTCTACGTCGAGATCGCGAGGCCGCTCCCTTTCTCCGCGGCTCTCGTCGGCGACGCTGGCTCCCGAAGCGCGGCGAACGAGGC
>JAHFUG010000292.1 GCA_023265195.1 Blastocatellia bacterium
ACGGGCTGATCGAGAACAAGACCCACTCGCCCACCAATGCCGATCGCATACTTCAAACTCTTTAAGCGTTTTATCCTTCGCCCGCTGGTTCGAAACCCGGCTCGGTCGGCCATAACCCTGTTGGGCGTCGCGCTGGGCGTGGCCGTGATGGTCTCGATACGCCTCGCGAATTCAAGTTCGCTCGATTCATTCAAAGCCGCGACCGACGCCGTCGCGGGCGAGGCGTCGCTTCAAATCACGGGAGTGGCGGGCCGGTTCGATGAATTGAAGCTTCGCGGCATTGGCTGGCTTCGCGAGTACGGACAGGTCAGCCCGGTTATAGAAGGAATCGCAATGGCTGATGGGCCGAGCGGTCCGGAGTTCCTGCACGTGCTCGGCGTTGACGTGCTTCGCGACCGCGCGCTCAGGAATTATCGTTTGCTCAAGCTCACCCAGGATGAATCCGAGCCGACGGGCAGAGATTTCTTGTTGCTGCTGACGGATCCCCGAGCGGTGATACTCACCGAGAAATTCGCGCGGCGCGGAGGGCTCTCGATCGGCGGCGAGATAAGCCTGACCTTCGGCGATGCGCGAAGTAGGTTCACCGTAAGAGGACTGCTGTTGGACGAGGGTCCGGCCCGCGCGGTCGACGGCAACTTCGCGTTAATGGACATCGCCGCCGCGCAGCAGTACTTCAATCGACTCGGCTTCCTTGACCGGCTTGATCTGAAACTCAACCCCGGAATCCCGATAGAACAGGCGCAGTCCAGGATCGCCGATTCGTTGCCGGAGGGACTGATCGTCGTCCGCCCGGACGATCAAGCCGGCCAGGTGGAAAGAATGATCACGGCCTTTCACTTCAACTTGAATGCGCTGGCGTCGATCGCGCTGTTGGTTGGCTTGTTTCTCATCTACAACACGGTTTCAGTCTCGGTGATAATCCGCAGGGAGGAGATAGGAACGTTGAGGGCGGCCGGCGCCGGCCGAGGCCTGACGCTTGCTCTGTTCCTGGGCGAAGCCGGGCTGTTGTCGGTTATCGGCACGGTGCTCGGGCTTGTTATCGGCCCGTTGATGGCCGGAGCCGCCGTTCGCGCGACCGCGACGACCGTGGAGACATTCTACATAGCGGCGGTGGCCACCGGTTCCGTGTCACGGCATCATCTCGGGTTCGTGGAGATCGCAACGGCTTTTTTAGTAGCAGTTCCTTTGTCGCTGATCGCGGCGGCGCTTCCGGCGCTGGAGGCGTCGCGAGTCCGGCCAAGCGAAGCGATGAGCGGGGCCGAGCGGCTCAAGAAGAGCTTCAAGCCTTCATACCGTCTGTTGCCGGCGTCCGCGGCGCTGCTCGTGCTTGGTTATGGTTTCAGCCGGATGGAGCCGGTCGGCGGCCTGCCTATATTCGGTTACCTGGCCGCGGTGGCGCTCGTGTTTGCGGGGGCCGTGGCCGCGCCCAACGCCATCTGGCTCGCGAGTGGATTAGGCCGCCGCTTGATCGGTCTCATTCCCTGGCTAAGAGTCGAGAGCATGCTCGCGGCCGGCAACCTGCGCGGAACGATACCCCGCATAGCCATATCGGTGGCGGCGCTGTCAGTCAGTCTCGCAATGATGGTCGCGGTCTCGATAATGATCGGGAGCTTTCGCGAGACGGTAAGCTACTGGGTGGATCAAACGATGATCGCCGACGTCTACGTGAAGCCGGCCACTCGGACTACGACGATGGCGGAGGGCGAAATTGACGATGCGGTGGCCGATCTGATCAGGACTCAGCCCGAGGTCGCGGCCGTCGCGCCATTCAGTTCGCGGCCGGTCAGCTATCAGAGCGCCTTGATCACTCTCGGCGTTAGCGATTTTGGAGCCGCGCTCGATCACGGAAGGCTGCTGTTCAAGTCGCCGTTGAACGCGAAAGAACGAATGCGAGGCGCAATCGGCCGGGACGTCGTGCTCGTGTCGGAAAGCTTCTCGCTTCGGTTCAAGAAGGAACCGGGCGACGTGGTCGACCTCCCTACGCCGGCCGGATTCCGTCCGTTCGAAGTAGCGGCAGTCTATTACGATTATTCGAGCAACCGTGGAACCGCCGTGATGGACCGGGCGGTCTATGAAAGGCGCTTCGGAGTGGCTCGTCCGTCCAGTCTTTCAATCTATGTCAACTCGGGTGCGAACGCCGAAGAGGTAAGGACGAAGATCGCGGAACTGGTCTCGGGACGATACCAATTGGTTGTGTCTACGAACGGGTCGTTGAGGCGCGAGGTGATGCGCATTTTCGACAGCACGTTCTCGATTACCTATGCGCTCGAGTTGATCGCGATCACGGTCGCGGGCCTTGGCGTAATTTCGACTCTGATGGCGTTGATCCTGGAACGGCAAGCAGAGATTGCGGTGCTCGGTTTCATCGGCGCCACACGCCGCCGAATCCGGCGAATGGTCTTGATAGAAGCCGTGCTGATAGGCGGTGTAAGTCAGGCGATAGGCGTCGTTGTCGGCGCGCTGTTGTCGCTGTTGTTGACTTACGTTATCAATGTCCAGTCGTTCGGATGGACGATTCAGTTTCATTTTCCGGGATGGTTCCTGATTCAATCGACGGCCGCGATGCTCGTGGTGTCCGCGCTCGCCGGGTATTATCCCGCGTCGCGCGCCGCTGGAATTGAATCGATCCGCTTCGCGAGAGAAGAATGAGCCACAAAGAATCGCAACAACCACATGGCGGAACGAACGAGATGACGCCAACAAAACTTAAGCAGCAAGAAACAACTACGGCTCGGATGCGTGGTCATAAGTTATGCGCCTCTTGCGCCCTTTCGTGGCTCAAGTTTTATCCAACGATTCTCGCCGCCCTCTTTGGCTTGGCTGTGATTTTGAGTTCAACCTTGTACGGGCGGTCCTTCGTGGCCGCCCCTCCGTCCGAATTGTTTGATCAACAGCCGAACACTCCGCCCGCCGTCATCGAGTCTGGCGGCGAAAGCGGGCTCGACGGCTGGCGGCGGGCCGTTCCCGGGTATCACTACTCCTTTCCTCGAGATCACTCTTCGCACCCGGAGTATCGAATTGAATGGTGGTATTACACCGGGAATCTCGTCACCAATGCGGGCCGGCGTTTCGGCTATCAATTGACTTTCTTCCGCATCGGCGTAGTTCTCGAGCCTGACTTGAAATCGCGCTGGGCCGTCCGTGATTTGCACCTGGCTCACTTTGCGATCTCCGACATGGGCCAGGAGACGTTTCATTCGTTCGAACGGCTCAATCGCGCCGGCGTTGGCTGGGCGGGAGCCAAGGCCGATTCGTACCGGGTGTGGAATGAAGACTGGGAAGCCGGGCTTGACGGGGAAGTTCATCGACTCAAAGCCACTGATGGCGGCTCATCGATCGATCTGCGCCTTGCTTCCGCGAAACCTGACGTAATTCATGGCGCGGGCGGCGTCAGCGTCAAGGGCTCGAGCGGCGGCAACGCATCACATTACTATTCGATGACGCGAATGAAAACATCGGGACGACTTCGCGTCGATGGAGAGGAGTTAGACGTAGAAGGGTTGAGCTGGATGGATCACGAATTCGGCAGCAGCGTTCTCGAGAAAGATCAGATCGGATGGGATTGGTTCTCGATTCATCTCGACGACGGCCGAGACTTGATGCTTTTTCAAATTCGGCGAGCTGACGGCTCTATTGATTCGCATTCAAGCGGAACGTTGGTAGGAACCGACGGCCACTCGGCTCAATTGGCCGTGGGAGACTTCTCCCTCGTTCCGGTAGAAGTGTGGAGTTCGGCTGACACAGGAGCCAACTATCCTGTTTCGTGGCGGGTGCTGGCGCTTCGCTACGGAATTGAATTGACCGTGAAAGCAGCGTTCAACAACCAGGAACTACAAACGAAAGAGGGCGCCGGAGTGAGCTACTGGGAAGGCGGCATCAACGTAACGGGAAGCCATACGGGGCGCGGTTACCTGGAAATGACCGGTTACGCCGGAAAGAGCATGGGTTCAATCCTGAACTGACCTTTGCTCGTCATGACTTCCTCGAGCGGTCGATTCCATTCACCTCTTGTTGCGCCTTAGACGGGAATCTGCCGAGAAGAAGCCCGGCCAGCTCCAGCGCACCTTAAAACTATTCTCGGGGCGCCCCAGTGGTGTTATGATACGCGCGGCCAGGCTCTTGCCCCATATTGCCTGGTTAAGAAGGAGACGCGTTGCGAAACAGAATAAGAACAACCCAACCGGGCTTCCTCACCCTTCTTATCATCCTCATCTTGGGCGTACCCGCCTTGGCTCAAACGGCGCGGCCAAAGGCCAACTCCAGAGGCGGCGGCGGGACAGCCAACATACCGACGCTGCTTGAAAGATCGAAGCTCAACTACGCGAAGATCGCCGATAACATCTGGGAGATCAATTTCACCGGCCAGAACGCCAAGGAATTCTCGATGCGAATCGTAACCACCGAGGACCTGGTGCTTATGATGGTGAAGCTGGCCGACCGCAAGGACGTGAACGCTTCCGGAGTTTTGCCGGTGAGGTTGCTGGAGCTGAATGATAAAGTCGACCAGGTCAAGTTCGCGCTGTCGGGAGACATGCTTTACGCAAGAGTCGAGATTCACGCGAGACTGCTCGACGACAGCGAGTTCCGATATTTGATAGATCAACTGTCAGGCGGCGTGGCTGAAAACTATCCGGTGATACGGCCCTTCATAGCGGGCGAGAAATAGTAAGCCGCGGTTACTTGAAGAAACCGGAAGCTTTCATAACTTTGAAATTAGTGAGGTCTTGAGTTTGGCCGTTTTGGTTCCACTTTGTGACGGGCCCAGATGAAGGAGATCGCCAAATATCAAAAAATCACAGGTCGGGAAGAGGGATTTATCCCCGCTGCTCTCTTTTACGCCAGATGACCGAATCGTAACCGGAGGAGCGGGGATAAATCCCTCTTCCCGACCTGTGATTTTTTGATATTTGGCGAGAAAAACCGATTTCTTCCCTCCAAAAGCTCAGCTCAAAATGGCCAAAACTTCAGACCTCACTGAAGTGAGGTGTTAATGAGAGCGGCGCACAACCTGAAAGGCCACCGCGCCGTCAATCTGCTCACTGAGGCAAAGTCGCACTTTGGAAGCGATATCGTTTCCGAGTCTCCGTGGCGCCCCTCCTGACGCCGGATTTCATTCTCGGTCGGCCGTACGCTCCTCGAGTTGTTCGCTCGAGCTGCGCATAGCAGCCGCGGCTCCCGCCTGGGGACGCCACAGGAAATAAACGGGAATGCCGGCGATCATAATCGCCAATCCGATTATGCTATTCATTGGATACCTGAACACCGTATTGAGCACAACGATCCAGCAGACCGCTACGAACAACACCGTAGTAACCGGATGACCCGGGATGTTGAACGCCGCTCCGCTGATGGAGCCCCTTGCGAAATCGCGCCGCCTCAAAACGAATACGCATGTAGCGGTCAGCCCGAAGAAGATGAAGTCGACCGACACTACATAATTCAGTATCTGCTCGTATCTTCCTGACAACGCGATAACGATGGCGGTTGCTCCTTGCAGCGCTATCGCCACGGCTGGAACGCGAGTTCTCGGGTGCAGCCAGCCCACGCCTTTGAAGAACAAGCCGTCTTCGGCCATTGCGTAATAGACTCGCGGGGCCGTGAGCATGCCCTGACTCAGGAACCCGAGAGTCGAAATGGAAACGCCCGCCGCGATCAATCGCGAGCCCGTCTCTCCGAGCATCAACCCCATTACATCCGACGCGGGAGTTTCGGTGGCGGCCAGCCCCTCCGGTCCGAGCACGCTTACATATACGAAGTTGATCGAGAGATAAAGGACAATGACGCCTGCGACGCCGATGATCAGCCCCCGCGTGAGATTCCTTCGCGGGTCGCGTATCTCACCCGCGACGAAGCTGGCCGTCTGCCATCCACCGTAAGCAAAGAGCACGGGGACCATTGCGGCTCCGACCGCCGCAAAAAGATCACCGGACACCGGGCGATCCAGCAAGGGTCTCAAGGAAGTGTGTGAGCTCGCGCCAAACAAACCAACCGCGATCACCGCGGAAATCGCTATGATCTTCAACACCATCAGGACGCTCTGAACGGTGGAGCCCGTCTTCACTCCCAGGCAATTGATCGCGGTGAGCAAAGCAAGCGCTAGCGTGGCGATCACCCCGGCGGACATCGGAACGTTCAGCAGCGCGCTGAAGTATCGAGCAAAGGTAACGGCCACCGCCGCCATTCCTCCCGTCTGGGTGACCAGCAGCAAGCCCCAGCCATACACGAAGGCGGCCGCCGGATGATAGGCTTCGCGAATGTAGGCGTACTGTCCGCCTACTTCAGGCCGTCTTGCGGCAAGCTCGGCGTAGATGAATGCGCCGCCGAGGGCGATCAAACCGCCCAGAGCCCAGACCCCGAGGATGAGAAAAGTGGAATGAACCTGCCGCGCGACAACGTAGGGATTAATGAAGATGCCGGAGCCGACGATGCCTCCCATAACTATCATCGTGGCGTCGAACAATCCTAATCTGCGCACTAACCGCTGGGGCGGCCCGGCGTTGGTGTTAGCGTTTTTCATCGCGATCATTGAGAAGTAAAAAGCAGCCGGCGAAAACGGTAGAGAACATGGGCTGTAGCCGCACTTTTCAGTTTTGCGTGACGGAACGATCCCGGAGCGAGGCTGGTCGTCGCCAGAAATCTCGAGATCGAACCTTGGCGATCACCGCGGAGACGCAGAGCACGCGAACACAGCGCAGAGAATCAGCCGTCTCGACGGTGAAGTTCGCTCGAAAAATGGGAAGCCATTTCTGGACGCTTCCCGACAAAAACTAAAAAGGCTCGATCAGCCGCCTCGCTTTCGCGTCAACTCTTGCAGCGTCTGCTTCAACTGATCCAGCTTCTCTCCGGCTTCCCGGTGTTTACCCTCCGAGGTCAACCGCTCGTAATCGGCCAACAATTGCCTGGCTTGATTGGCGAGTCCTTCCGTGTCGGTCTTGCCCGGTTGGGATGGAGCCGGCGCGTTCTTTGCCTGTTGATCGGGTTTCGCGGGCCCAGCCGCGGAAGGTGAAACAGTAACGGATGCGCCCGATTGGCGGCCAAGCTCGGGATAGAGCTTGCTCATCGCCTCTTCGAACGTGCGTCCCGTCTCCAGACGATCCTGCATCGCGATGGCGACCTGGCGCAGCTCGGGCAGCGGGCTATTCTCGGCTTGAAGGAAGAAAGGCTCGACGTAGAGAAGTGAATCCGCTATCGGGATGACCAGGAGATTGCCGCGAAGCAGCTTCGACCCCTTCTGGTCCCACAGCGTCATTTGCTGAGACAATGTTGGGTCCTGATTGAATCGCGCCCGTACCTGAGCCGGGCCGTTCACCGTCACGTTCTTTGGAAAGTCAAACACAAGAGTCTGACCGTATTTGTCGCCGTCGCTGCGCGCCGCCATCCACCCGATCATGTTGTTTCTGCCCGCTCCAGCGGGAGTGAAGGGAAGCACGTCGGCAAACTCGAGCGGCCGGTCATTGCCGTCCGGCACTTGCAATAAGATGTGGTAAGGCTCCATCGATTGTGGCTCGCCGCCGGGCTTCACCGCATCGATCGTTGGGAACGCCCACAGGTCTTCGTGGTTGAAGAACGTCTGCGGATTCCGCATGTGGTATTGCAGATAGGCCAGAGCCTGCGTGTTCAAGAAAAGACTGGGATAGCGAACGTGCCGAGCCAGGTCCTCCGGCATCTCGCCGCGCGGGGAATAAAGCGCGGGGAATATGCTCTGATACGCCCTGATTAGCGGATCGTCGGGTTCGAAGACGTAAAGCTTCACCGCTCCGGTGTAGGCGTCAACAACGGCCTTGACCGAATTGCGGATGTAGTTGACGTTCATGTTGCCGACGGGATAACTGGCCGAGTAGGGAAAGCTGTTGGAATAAGTGAACCCATCTATGATCCAGAACAGCTTGCCCGTCGAGTCGATCACCATATACGGATCGTTGTCGAACAACAGGTATGGAGCCAGTTGGCTGACGCGGTCGCGCACGTTGCGTCGCATCAAGAGCCGGCTGTCGGAATTTATGTAGTCGGAGAAGAGCAAACTAGCTCCGTCCCCGAGATAAAACGCCATCGCCATCTTGCGAAGAAGCCCGCCAACCGCGATGCCCGCGGTTCCTTGGTATTCGGAGTAGGAATCGGTGTTGTCAGGCGCCGGGTAATTGAACTCGGGCGCGGTCTTACCCTGAGGCTTGGTGTGAACGTACACGTGTGAATTGGTCGATTCGCCAAAGTATATCTCGGGCCGAGTGACCTTCAACTCCGGCGCGTCGCTTTGCACCGGCATGTCTTTGAGCACGAGGTGCGGCTGTCCTTCCGGCGTGAACTCGCTGACGGTGTTCATTGCGACGCCGTAGCCATGCGTGTAGACGACGTGCTGGTTGATCCAGTTCTTCGATTGTTCGGGCAGCTTGTCTACGTTGATCTCGCGGGCGGTCAGCATGACCTGACGGAGCCGGCCGTTGATCATGTACCGGTCGACGTCGGGCACGCGGAATTCATAGTAGTTGCGAATCTCCTGAATCTGGCCGAGCGCCGACTGGAGCACTCTTCGATCCCAGAGCCTGACGTTGTCGAGCGTGACCTTGGTTGCTTGAAGCTCCTGGATCGTGAGGCTGGCCACCGGAGTGAACTGCCTCTCTTCGAATCGGTCCAAGCCAAAACCAAAGCGAGTCAGTTTGATGTTGTTCTCGATGTACGGAGACTCCTTCGCCAGCAGGTTCGGGCGAACGGAAAATGAGTAAACCGATTGGGGAATCAGGAACAGCCCCATTATCCAAACCACGGCCACCACCACAGCGCTCCACGCCACTATCCGCATGCGCTTCGCCCCAAAAGCATTGATCACGAAAACCAGCGCCGCGGCCAACAACACTATAATCAGCATGTTCAGCGCGGGGAGCTTGACGTGATCGTCAATGTAAGAAACGCCGGTGAAAATCTCATGCGGTTGCTGAAGCAGGTCGAACCGGTCCAGGTACGCGCCCGCGGCTAGAGTCAACGCCAAAAGCGCGGCGGCCAGGCTGATTGCGGCCGCGCCGCGCTTGCGTGAAGAGATCGTGCTTAGCGCGCGCGCTTGATCGAGATACCGCGCATACAGCGAACAGGCGCCGGCGGCAATGGACAGAATGACCGCGAGGGTCAACGCCCATGTCTTCACGAGATCGAGAACGGGCAAGGTGAACAGATAAAAGCTAATGTCGCGGTTGAAGATTGGATCGGCGATTCCGGCGGGAACCGACTTTAGATACAGCGCGAACTGAGACCACTCCTGGCTCATGCTCGAGCCCGACATCAACGCGGCTATCGCGGACAGAACCCAGACGGCGGGTTTGTATATCCTCGGAAGAATGTTGAAGTCTTTGAGGTCTTCGACGGACGCCAGCCTGATCGAGCCGCCTTCGGTGAGTTGTGGAAACGCCCGGCGCAGCATCGCGAACGAGACCTTCAGTATCAAAAAAGTAACTACGGCGAATGTGATGAAGAGCAATCCGCCAAGCCGGAACTTGTACCAGTAGACGCTCGATAGGCCGAGCGAAGAGAACCACAACGCGTCCATATAAATCGCGAGAATCTGTGAACCGAAAAGAAAGGCGCTCACCACGATGACGGCGGCCACTATGAGCCATAATCGCCGCTTGCCTCTTCTGCCTGAAAGCTGAATTATTGGGTTGTCTTCCATAGCGCACATCATATCACGGAGCGCTGGTAAAGACGCGCGGGCGGCGGCCCCGATTGTACCCGGGTGATCCACGTTTGGTAGTGCCCTAATACTGTGTTGCTGATTGGATAACTATGACTGAGGCGGGAGGCTCCCGCCAAAGAACGACCGGAATACCCCAACGCAGTTGGGGGGACCTTTTCAAATCCGGCCTACTCACGCGTCGCCCCGTTGATCTCCGGAATACCCCCAACGCAGTTGGGGGATCGTTCAAGCACAACCTACGTAGAGACGGCGACCTTCCCTTTCCCAAATCCCACC
>JAHFUG010000293.1 GCA_023265195.1 Blastocatellia bacterium
CCAGGGCAAGACCTCCAGCTTCGCCGCTGCCTCAGCAAGACGCAGACACAGAATCAAGAAGCCGTTGCGCTGTTTGTACTCGTTCCAGACCTGCTCGACCGCGCGAGTGAAGAGTTTTTGATAAAGCTCCCTGCCGAGCTTTCGTAATTCATCGAACCGCTCCGCCGGATCCTTGGCCGAGGCGTTGAGGCGATCCACGCTGAAATCGGTGAGGAAATCCACGCGATGGCTGAAGGTGGCGGACGCAAGCGGCTGCGATGAACCCCGTTCGCAAACGACGAACGAATAGCTCTCGGCTGACAAAGTTTGAATCTCAAAAATCAAGCGTATGGTCCGTTCGACACCGCCGAGGAGATGGTCGCATCGCTGCGGCGCAATATTAAGCAGAGGGCAAAAGATAAGTAAAGTCTAGCCGCTCACGATGAAGCCCGATACACCCAGCGTTTCATCAAATCGCTTGAAGCCGCTCCCGCCCACATTCAGAAGGTTTTACAAGGTGGTCACGACTAATCGAACTACTGTAGGTTCTTACGTCGTCCAGTCCTCAAACGACAGGTTAGGAACCCGTCGAAAATCTACAGTATTGCGCGTGACCAGAATGCCCCCCGCTGAGAGTGCTATGGCCGCGATGGCAAGGTCATTAGTTCCGATTCGTAGTTTCAGTCCGCGCAATCGGTCGAAGATTACCGCGGCGGCTCTGTCGAACGGCAAGCAAATCCAACCCCGGTAGAAATCAAGTCCGCGTTGCAACCGGGAGTAGGCAAGTGCGCGAGCGCCGCCATCTGACGCGCGGCGGCAAGCGGGCAGCCAGCCACTCAAATCCTCGCCAAAGGTGATGATGGTTGTGATTATCAAATCATCCTCAGCAAGGCTCTCTATACGTTGAACAATCTTGGGATGATGCTGGAGGAAGAATCCCACGATGTCCGTGTCCATTATGTAGAGTTTCATTCAGTGTCCCGGACCTGCGCGTCTTCGCGCTGGCGTCGGCGCTCCGCCGCGATCTCCTCGAAATGTTCGCGCAGAGCTTCGCAGTCGCCGGCGAATGCTTCCAACTCCCTTAACAACGCTTGCGGGCGCCCCGCTCTTAGCGGCTGTTCTCGTGGCAGCGAGACTTTGATCGTCGTGACCTCCACTCTTGACAAATAGTCTTCGGCCGCACTCTGGGCGTTTTGCATCGCTTCGTCTCGCGATCCGCCTTCGACGCTGAGATCGGACAGAGCTGGAATTACGGCTCGCCAGACGCCATCCTTCTGTTCGACGATGACAGGGTATTCCATAACCACGTCTCCTTGATTCAAGGTCGCCATATTATACCTTGTCGGGCGTTCCTAAGCGCAACGGGGCCTCTGTCTTCTTCGGACATCTCGGCGGGCAAGACTGTGCTCGCCGTTTCGACGCCTTGGAATCGTCCGGAATTCCTCGGCCCCTAGCAGGCGTCCTCCGTTTCGCGATAATACAGATCTTGACTCTTCGCCCCAAGACCCGCATCCGCGAATTGAATGTACATAGTAAACTCCGAACTCATTCGCGGCTTCTTGACCTCGATGATTTCAAAGCTTGCCTATCAATTCTGAATAGAATTTCATCCGGACTTAATGAGAGATTAATCTATCAGTGCTAGCTTTTTCGCGGCGGATTATCCCGACCTTGAGAATCCTCGTCGTTGAGGACGAAGAAAAAGTCTCGCGCTTCACTGTTCGCGGCCTGGTTGCGGAAAGCTTCGCCGTGGATGTAGCGGCGGAAGGCCGGGCGGGGTTGGAGCTCGCGACGCGGGCCGGACTTGGACTGTCGATCGTCAGATCAATCCGCGCAGCTCACGGCGGCCGCATTGAAGTCGATAGTAGCGATGGCAAGGGCGGTTGCTCTACGGTGGAACTACCGCTCGCGAATGGCCAGGGCAAGGAACCGCAATCAAGCATTTAGTTTGAAAGGAGCGAAGTATGAGCAGATTCAGAGTCAGCTTCAGCGTATTCGCGCTCTTGCTGCTGTTTGTAGCCGCCTGCGGCAAAAGCGGAGCAGACGATGACGGAGACGGCGAATCGCCTCGAACGGATAATAAAGTCGCGGCGGAGGCTCCCGCGGCTTTGCAGAAGGCGGGGCAAGGGTTCATCTACAGCTTTGACGGCGATGCGTCAGGCAAGCTGCCGGCGAAGTTTCACGAAGCGCTCACCGGCCAGGGAGCGAAGAGCCAGTGGGTTGTGAAAGCCGACTCGTCAGCGCCGTCTCAGCCCAACGTGTTAGCTCAACTTTCGACGGACAAGACCGACTATCGGTTCCCGCTCGCGATCGCCGACGAAGGCTCATTTAAAGACCTGGATCTGAGCGTAAGGTTCAAAGCGGTCTCGGGCGAAGTTGATCGAGCCGCCGGACTCGTGTTCCGGCTGAAGGACGCAAACAATTACTACATAGTCCGGGCTAATGCGCTCGAGAACAACTACCGTCTCTATCACGTGGTCAACGGACAGCGGGTTCAACTCGCCGGCGCCAACTTCAAAGTTGCTTCCGGTGAATGGCATGAGTTACGAGTCGAGTGCGTGAGCGGCCACATAACTTGTTACTACGACGGCGAAAAGAAAATCGACGCCGACGACCATACATTCAAAGAAGCGGGCAAGGCCGGTTTGTGGACGAAGGCGGATTCAGTCACCTACTTCGACGATTTGCGCGTGACCGCCAAGTGAAAAGGGAAGCGGCTCGGACTGATCAAACAATGGCTCGGCGGCTACCTAGGAACGGAGGCGAAGGTTGTGATGACAACGAACGGCCGGCTCTCGTGGGAGCAGTGGATTTACAGTTATAGGTAGCCGGGCGATAAAGGCGCTCTACTCAGCGATGGGATATACTCGGGAAACTATGGGAAGAATAATCGCCTCTGTCAGGATAGAGAGTATCACCGATCCGTCAATGGCGGTAAGATGCGATGCGCCTGTTGATAACGGCGCATCTTTTATGGTGCTACCGACTGCGTGGAAACACCGCTTGGGCGCGCTGGACAGCGTGCAAACGATCGACCTCGAAACCGCGACTCAAGAAACCGTCCAAGGTGAAATATGCGGTCCAGTGAAGATTCAAGTGGAAGCATTCCGCCCAATTTACAATGAGGTATTGTTTTTAGACATGAAACCACAAGATGGAATCTACGAGCCGCTGATTGGCTACATTGTGCTGGAGCAATGCCAGGCTGCGGTTGATATGTTAGGGCACAGGTTGGTCCCAGTAAAGCATATGGATCTTAAGCAGGCGAGACTATGAAGCTTTGGGAAGGCCACAAACCGTCGGCTGATTGCGGGAATGCGGACAAACGGAGGCGTGAAAAAAATAACTTCCCGTTTTGAGTTATGCGGCATCACGAGATGAAGACAGCCGGCAAAGTGAGAACTTCACCGCAGAGACGCAGAGATCGCCGAGAGAGCAGCAGAGAGTAAGCCCTCTCTGCGGCGTCTGTGAACATTATCCGGCGACGATATCTTCCGGAGGCGTTGCATTGATCAAGAAAACATCCGGGCTGTTTTGCTGGTGTCTTTTATCTCTGACGGTCCGGAACACCTGCCCGGCGCAATCGCCGGCTCCTCAGCCGATGAACCTGGAACAAGCGGTCGCCGCCGCGCTGCGTAACTACCCTGAGATTCGCGCGGCTCGGGCTCGGGCGGAAGCCGCCAACGCGGGCATCGATTTGGCTAAGACGTCCTATCTCCCTCGCACGGACCTGCTGTGGCAGGAGAACCGCGCGACCAGCAATAACGTCTTTGGGCTGCTGCTGCCTCAAGGCGTCATCCCGCCGATATCAGGGCCGGCGCTCGGAACAAAATCGTTCGATAGCGCATGGGGAAGCGCGGGCGGTCTCTTGTTCTCGTGGGAGCCCCTGGACTTCGGCCTTCGAAGGGCCACCGTGGATCTGGCGCGAGCCACGGCCACTCAAGCAACCGCGGCGGTAGAGGTGACCCGGCTCGACGTAGCGGCGGCGGCGGCGGACGCCTTTCTCGCCTTGCTCGCGTCGGAACAGGCCACACGCGCCGCACAAGCCAATGTCGAGCGGTTCGAGACATTCGCCAGATCCGTTCGCGTTCTTGTAGCGAATCAACTCCGAGCCGGGGCTGACGAGTCGCGCGCCGAGGCTGAACTGGCGGCGGCTAGAATTCAAGTCATTCAGGCTGAACAAACCGTGGAGATCAGCCGCGTCAATCTTGCTCGCGCTCTTGGAATCGCTGGCGAACCTGTGACCGTCGATGCTGGTCCGCTATTGGACCTGCCTCAGGCCACGAGCGTTTCCGCACCCAGCTTCGACTCGCATCCGCTTGCAACGCTTCAGGCGGCTACGATTGAGACAGTGCGAGCAAGGGAACACATCCTCGACCGCTCTTATTTTCCCCGTTTCAACTTTCAGTCAGCACTCTTCGGCCGTGGCACCGGCCTTCAGTTCAATGGCCGAACCGATACAACCAAAGGGTTGCTGCCGGAAACGCCGAACTGGGCCGCGGGCATAGCCATCACGTTTCCGCTATTCGACTTCTTCTCCATTCGAGCGAAGCGGCGCGCCGAAGCAAGCAGCGAGACCGCGGAGCGAGCTCGTTACGACCAAACAGTTCAGAACCTCAAGGCTCAAGACGCCCGGGCGCGGGCGCTGGTGGACGCCGCATTGCGAATAGCCGCGAACACTCCCGTTCAGCTCAAAGCCGCGCAAGAATCGGCGGTCAGGGCGCGAGCGCGATACGATGCGCAGTTGGCTACGGCGACCGAAGTAGCCGAAGCGCAGCGTCTGCTCGCACAGGCGGAAATCGACGATGCGGTTGCAAGGCTCGGCGTTTGGAAGGCTCTGCTCGCGGCGGCGGCCGCCCACGGTGACATCAAGCCATTCGTTCAGCAAGTATCGGCGGCGCCGGTCCAAAGGAGAAGATAGCTATGTGGCTGATCAACACCGCTCTGCGCCGCCCAATCACGATACTGGTGTTAGTGATCGGCGTTGCGCTTTGTTCCATCCTTGCTCTGATAAGAATGCCGGTTGATATCTTCCCCGATCTCAATCTTCCGGTTATCTACGTCGCCCAGCCGTACGGCGGCATGGACCCCGCGCAGATGGAAGGCTATCTCATCTCATACTATGAATATCATTTTCTCTACATAACCGGCATCGAGCACGTCGAATCGAAGTCGATACAAAACGTCGGGCTGGTCAAGCTCTTCTTTCACCCCGGAACCGACATGAGTCAGGCGCTTGCGCAGACCGTTTCCTACGTCGAGCGGTCGCGCGCCTTCATGCCGCCGGGAACCGTGGCGCCGTTTGTGGTTCGCTACGACGGCGGCAGCGTGCCCGTCGGCCAACTGGTTTTTTTCAGCGACACGCGCAGCGTTGGCGAGATACAGGATCTGGCTCTGTTCCGCGTCAGACCTGCGTTCGCCACATTACCAGGCGTCTCCGCGCCGCCGCCGTTTGGCGCCAGCCAGCGCACGGTCGTCGTTCGCGTCGATCCGGAGCGATTGCGCGCTTATCAAATGTCGCCCGAAGAAGTAATCAAGGCAGTCGCGTCGGGCAACGCCATCATGCCGGCCGGCAACGTTAGAACCGGCGATCTTAATCGCCTCGCTCCGATGAATTCAGTCGTACAAAATATCCAGGAACTAAGCGGGCTGCCGGTTAGAATGGGGCCGGGCCCGGCGGTGTTCCTGCGGGACGTTGGGACGGTTGAGAATTCGAGCGATATCTTGACGGGCTATGCGCTGGTCAATGGACGCCGGACGGTCTATATCCCGGTGACCAAACGCGCGGACGCCTCGACGCTGGACGTGGTCAATCGAGTCAAGTCCGAACTGCCGAGATTGCAGTCGCTGATTCCCGATGACATTAAAGTCACTTTCGAGTTCGATCAGTCTACCTACGTAAAGAACTCCATTCGTGGTTTGGTCATCGAGGGAGCGCTTGGAGCGATCCTGACGGGGCTGATGGTCTTGCTGTTCTTGCGGGATGTGAGGAGCGCTCTGATTGTAGTCACTACCATCCCGTTCGCGTTGCTGGCTGCCCTGGTGGGACTGTGGCTGACCGGACAGACGGTCAACATCATGACGCTGGGAGGACTGGCGCTCGCCATCGGCATTCTCGTCGACGAAGCTACCGTCGCGATCGAGAATATTCATACTCACAAGGCGCGAGGCGAACCGCTTCTCTTCGCCGTCTTCGAAGCCACGCGAGAGACGATCACTCCGCGCTTGCTGGCTATGCTGTCGATCGTAGCGGTGTTCATTCCCTCGTTCTTCATGGCGGGCATCAGCCGGTCGTTGTTTATTCCGTTGTCGCTGGCCGTGGGCTTCGCCATGCTGGCGTCATATATACTATCCAACACCCTGGTTCCGGTGCTCTCGACCTTGATATTGAGCGAGTCCCATTCCGAAGGGGAGACGGAATCCTTTCTCCACGGAATGCAGAACAGGTATCGGCGGCTCCTCGAGATATTGCTCCCATTCAGGTGGCCCATACTGGCGGGATATCTGGTAATTGCCGCCGGAGGCGTCTTGCTGATCGGCCGCGGTCTTGGCGCCGATATTTTCCCCGCGGTGGACGCCGGGCAGTTTCAGCTTCGCCTGCGCGCGCCTACCGGAACCCGTGTCGAACGCACGGAGGTCATCACGCTCAAAGCGCTTGAAGCCATCCGCGCCGAGGCTGGACCGGATAATGTCGCGATCACGCTGTGCTTCGTCGGCACGCAACCCGCGAGCTATCCCATCAACTCGATCTATCTCTGGTCAAGCGGGCCGCAAGAGGCGGTCCTGCTGGTTGCGATGCGGCCGAATTCTCACGTTCGGCTGGAGGAGTTCAAGGAACGGCTGCGAACCAGGCTGCCCGCCATTCTTCCCGGAGTCAGTTTGTCATTTGAAGCGGGCGACATAGTCAGCCAGATCATGAACTTTGGCTCGCCGACTCCGATCGAGGTCGCGATGAACGGCCCAAATCTCGCGGCGAACCGAGCCTTCGCCGAGAAAGTTATGGCGGAAATGCAAAAGGTCTCGGCATTGCGCGATCTTCAGTTTGCTCAACCGCTCGATTATCCTACGGTCGACATCACCGTGGACCGCGAGCGAGCCGGCCAGTTGGGCGTCACCGTCGAGCAGGTTGGCCGAGCGTTGGCGGCGGCCACGTCATCGAGCCGCTACGTTCAACCGAACTACTGGCGCGACCCGTCCAGCGGAGTCGCTTATCAAGTACAGGTGGAGATTCCTCAATCGCGGATGAGCACCATCGAGGACGTTGAAAGCGTGCCCGCGATGCCCAGCGGCGCCTCGCGCCCGCTTGTTGGGGATTTAGCTCGAGTCAGCTACGGCACGATGCCTGGAGAGTATGACCGCTATAACCAGCAGAGAATGATCACGATCACGGGTAACATAGCGGGCAAGGATTTGGGGAGCGTCGCCGGCGAGGTCGCCGCGGCGGTGCGCCGCGCCGGCGAGCCGCCCCGCGCGGTTTCGGTCAACATCCGCGGACAAGTCCCGCCGATGAACCAGACCCTGTCAGGGCTGAGCATTGGCCTTGCTCTCGCCATCGTGGTGATATTTCTTTTGCTGGCGGCGAACTTTCAATCGCTGCGCCTCCCGCTCGTTGTATTGTCCACCGCGCCGGCCGTCGTGCTCGGCGTCGTGCTCATGCTGCGGGTCACGGGTACGACGTTGAACGTGCAATCGTTCATGGGCGCGATCATGGCGGTCGGCGTTTCGGTCGCCAACGCCATCTTGCTGGTCACATTCGCCGAGCAATACCGAAAGGAAGGCCACGGATCGGATTCGGCCGCGGTGCAAGGGGCCGGCAGCAGGCTCCGGCCAATACTGATGACCAGTGTGGCCATGATTGCGGGGATGATACCGATGGCGCTTGCGCTGGCCGAAGGAGGAGAGCAAACCGCTCCGCTTGGCCGAGCCGTGATAGGAGGCTTGGCGGCTTCGACCGTCGCCGTGCTGACGATCGTACCGCTCGTATTTGCAATCGCACAGAAAGGGGCGACAAGAAAGTCGCCTTCGCGCCATCCACATGATGTAATCGGGCAGGAGCAGCAGTAGGGCTCGCAAGAAGGATCAGCTCCCAATCAAGGGGTGCTCTGAAACAAATTTACTTGCGGCCTTTCGTCAGTGTCGGAGGATCCGGTTCGGATTTCCAAGGACGAGCTGCCGCAGAGCGAATTGGGGGTGCTTGCGGCCACTTGTCGCTGCTTTGGTAGTACGGCTTGGTGAGAGCGTGAGGGAAGGCTGAAGATTGGCCATTCTCGGAAAGAGCAAAATCAAATTAGATGTTCAATCTCAAAAACTCACAGGTCGGGGAGAGGGATTTATCCCCGCTCCGCCGGGTACGATTCAGTCATACTGGCGTCAAGGAGGAGCGGGGATAAATCCCTCTTCCCCACCTGTGATTTTTTGATATGTGGTGATCTCCTTCATCTGGGCGTCTCACAAGAGTGGAACCAAAACCATCACAAGGAGAAGAAACGCGCATGATTCGCCGAAACGTCGTCGCCGCGGTGATCGCGGGCATCGCGGTAGTAGTGCTGATAACCTGGGCGATTGTTCGCACAGGCGCCCAAAAGACATCAAGCCAGGGAGCCGCATCAGAAGGCGCGGCTCAGACTCCATCAGTCACGGTCACGAAGGTTGTGTCGCAGGAGCTCAGGCGAGAGATGCGGCTGCCGGGTGAGTTGCAGGCCTACCAGGACGTGGCCTTGTATCCTAAGGTGCAAGGCTTCGTGGAATGGATGGGCGTCGATCGCGGCTCAGTTGTCAAAACCGGTCAGATACTCGTTCGAATGAGCGCGCCTGAATTGGCCGCACAGCGTAGCGAAGCCGGAGCCAAGGCTAAAGGCGCACTCTCGCAAACGGCCGAAGCGGAAGCGCGCATTGAAAGCATCAAGGCGCAACGCCTCGAGGCCGAAGCTAAACTCGCGTCCGACGAGTCAACGTACAATCGGCTGAAGGCGGCGTCGGCTACGCCCGGCGTCGTAGCGGGTAACGACGTCGAGATCGCCGAGAGGACCGTTGAAGCCGGCCGCGCCCGGGTCAAGCTATATGAAGGGAGCGAAAAGGCGGCTCGGGCGCAGGTGGCGGCCCTGGCGGAAAACGCTAAGGCGATCGGCGAAGCCGCCCATTCAATCGAAGAAATCGAATCTTATCTGCGTATCACCGCGCCCTTCGACGGAGTCGTCACCGAGCGCAATGTCCATAAGGGCAGCCTCGCCGGCCCATCCGGCGGACCCGCTTCATTACCGCTGTTGAGGATCAGGCAAATCTCAAAACTGCGGCTCGTGGTCCCGGTCCCGGAAAGCGAAGCCGGCGGCGTTGCTCAGGGAGACAAGGTGAGTTTCAGCGTGCCCGCATTCCCCGGCCAGACATTCACCGGAGAAGTCCAACGTATCGCGCAGTCCCTGGACGTAAAGACGCGGACGATGCCGGTCGAGCTCGACGTAGCGAACTCACCTTCGCGCTTGTCGCCCGGTATGTATGCCGACGTCGTCTGGCCGGTCCGGCGCAAGCAGGCTTCGATGTTTGTGCCGCCGTCAGCGATCGCTACAACGACCGAGCGGACATTCGTCGTGAGAATCCGCAATGGCGTAACGGAATGGATCGACGTAAAGCGAGGCGAGTCGATGGGCGATTTGATCGAGGTCTTCGGCTCGCTGGAGCCAGGCGACGAGGTGGCGGTCCGAGGCACGGATGAATTGCGCGCGGGAATGCAGGTAATCCCAAAGCAACCGGGGCCCAAGACCATCTCACAATAATCCGTTTGACCCATCAATGAAAGCTGGCTTTCTTTTCTTTATCATTCTAAGAATCAGAAATGTAGCAGCGGCCGCGGCAATATGCTTGAGGGTGTGACCACTCACAGCGCCGCCCAACTGAAAGATTCCGTCGTCGAGTAACTC
>JAHFUG010000294.1 GCA_023265195.1 Blastocatellia bacterium
CCGCCTACGCCACTGTGGAAGAGTATCGTCAGGGGCTCTCCCATAATCATTGTGCTTAGCCTGCTAACCCTCGTTCTTGGATACGCCGGTTGGTTTCAGAGTCTAGAAGCAGGCGTTCTAGACACCTGGCTGCGGGTAAAGTTGGCTTTGAATCTCGAGGCCTCCGCTCAGTCAACCGAGATCGCAATAGTGGAGATTACCGACACCGATTATGAAAACAAGGAGATCTTTAACGGAACGAGTCCGCTAGATCGCTCAAAGCTCAAGGAGTTGATTTTGGCTATAGCCGCGGCCCATCCGAGGGTCATTGGCGTCGACATCGACACGGCCGCGTGGAGCCGGTTTGAGCCGGCCGAGCTATCGCAGATCCCACCGATCGTCTGGGTGCGCACAGTTAGGAAGATGGACAATCAGTACGAGTTATCCCAAGATGGCGCTGGCCCGCCACTATGGGGCGTGGATGGCGTGCTGAACGATCAACTAAAAATAGCGCGCCGGTATCCTCGCATATATGACACTGGATCGGGACCAGTTCCGTCGTTTCCACTGGCGCTCGCCGCGGTCTATGGACACACAACAATTGACGTAAGCGAGTTGTCCGCGATCAAAGAGACCGTGTGGGGTCTTGATTTCTCCGGCCCTCCAGACAGATTTCCTCACGTCTCCGCTTCAGAGGTTCTTGCGGCCTATAAGTCTCTGAAGGCGGCTCGGGATAGGCACCCGTACAGCCGAGAAGGGCTGATAGATCTCAATAACCGGATAGTCTTGCTCGGGGGACGCTTCAAGGCGGGGCGCGATACGCACGATACGCCTTTGGGACCGTGGGCCGGAGTGTACCTCATGGCTCAAGCCACCGAGACGGAATTGAAGGGTGGCCATCCTCTTCCAAATGAGGTATGGGTAATACTGCTTGGCATAGTTGGTTCGATCGCGCTCGTGCTGCTGAACAATCGGCTGGATTGGAAACTGGCGTTGCCAGTGAGTTTGCTTTTTATCGCCGTCGTCGTTCTGCTGTCCAGTTACTTCACTACCTCAACGGCGAAGCACTGGGTTTATTTCGTGCCGATTCTCGCCTTGGTTTTGCTGCGCGAGATCTACGGCCACGTTAAGAAACGCCGGGGCCAGTCGCTTGATCGATTGCATGAGCAGACTGGATAGAGTTCCAATCCTCCGTACAGATTATCCCGCTTTTGGAAGGCGAATTCGCTATCCGGACTACACTCAACGCTACACGACCAATCTCGGCCACGCTCAAAGCAGTATGGTTTCCGGGCGTCCGTGGATGTCACCTGCCAGCGTTTGCCGAAACCATCCGCCAGCCTGTTGAAATCAATCGACCGAGTTGTTGAAGTCACCGTCACACGCGATCTTTGGCCACGTTTAACTGCTTTTAAGACTGCGATCTGTAGGAAACAGGCATGCCGCTGCCGGCTGGATCCCCAAGCCGTTCCGATCAATAGTCTGCTTACTTTTGCAAGAACAGGTTCCGCGATCAGAACTTATGAGATTTGTCATAACGGTCTCGAAGAGAAAAATCTGACAGTTTGCTGAAATCCTTGCCGGTGTTTCGACACTACTGAGTATGAGCGATTTTTGCCTCTACACAAGCCGTCCGTACAGTCGTACCCGGCTGGGTACGGCGGCTCATGCGCGGCGCGCGGATGTTAGCGGAGAACCATCTGTCGAGTGGAAGCGCCAACTTGACGATTGAAATTTGATGGGTCTTTTCGTCACTCATGTTTGGAATGAGTCATTGAACACATCGGGCTACGGATTCGCGCATAGCAAGCCGGATCAAAAACAGGTTAGCCGGAGATTCCAGATAGAGCCCTCGAAACCCGGAACACCTCATCGTTGCCGTTTCCGCGGCGTGGCATTGAATGGGGTTCCGTGACCAGGGGCTTCGGAACGCTCCAATCCGGCGCAGGACAGGTGATGGATCGGGAACAGCACGCACTAGTATTTGCCCCAACCAGCGGTGACACCCCGGTGTTGAACGCCGTGTTGCTCGAGATTCGAATGAAGTCGGTTTCGCCGGGAGAATTCTCGAACAGCTCCGGCGAAGTGTCCGTGGTGGTGGTCGACCGCGTAGCGGCTCAGGCCGTGAAGATATGCGCGAATCTGCGAAAAGAACCTCGATTCCAACAGGTTCCCATTCTTGTCCTGCTCGAAGGCGCCGAGAAAGACGAGCTTTCACGATTGTCCGAGTTGAGCGTGGACATTCTCTTCAAGCCGGTTGCGGGCAAGGCGCTTCATCGCTATCTAATGCGCCGCGCGCCTCGGGCCGTCAGCGATGATTCGGAAGCGCGGATTCAAGACGCGGCTCGAGGTAGCGGGCCGAAGCAACCCGGCGCCGCCGCCGTTCCCGGAGCCGAGTTTAGTCTCGCGGTCGAGCCGCCCGCGAGTGAAACAGCCAGAACCTCGATACAGGATATTATCCCGGTCTCGAACCGGTTGCTTCGGCAGGTCGATGCCGCGATGGCCCTAACCGGCGCGGCGCCATGCGCCAAATGCGGCCGATGGGATTGCCGGCGAGACGACCGATTCTGCGCGAGGTGCGGCGGCGCCCTTGCAGTCCTCGAGATCGCCGACGAACGCCTCACTCTCGAGCCGCTTGGAGATCATCAAGTAGGCGCGCTCGTCGAGCTGATCAATGCCGGCCAGAATCCGGTGCTGCTCGGCTTCCAAGTCACCGGCCTGGATGGCGTCGCGGGCCGCTTCCGGGTCACGCCCGAAGAAGGCGTTCTCTATGGCGATTCGTCCGCTGATCTCCTGGTGACGCTTGACGCGCGCGGTCTCGATCTGACGAACCGGTATCGCGCATCGCTCGAAATAACGTCGAACGACGCCGGCGGCCACAAGCGCCGAAGCGAAATCGTGGTTGAGCCGCTGGCGATCCCGGTGATCGTCCCGCACCCCAGCTATCAATATGCGATCGGCGGCTCGAACGAGTGGGAATTCAACGTCGCCAACAAAGGCGGCGGCGTGCTGAAGCTGAATCGGGCGTCGATCGAAGCCGTCGAGATGACTCCGGCCTGCAGCCTCGTAGTGAGAGGCGGAGACTCGATGGCGGTCCGCTTCATCGTTCCGCAACTTGATGTGTCGGCGGGTTTCCATCAGCGGGCGATGACGTGGGACTTCGGACCGCACGGATCGCTGACTACCGCGCTTACGATCGAGGCTATCCGCCCGCCTCGACTTACCGTGCAGCCGCCGGAACTCGACTTCGGCGTGGTTTCGACGGGCCGCGAGGCGCGCTTGCCGCTCAGCTTTGTCAACAGCGGAGAAGAGGACCTGGTCGTTGAGGCGATCATCTTGCCGGTTGAGTGGGCGGAGTGCTCGGTGGCGGCTCCAATCCGCGTCTCGAAGAGCACTCAGGTCGTCGAGGTCCAAATCCGCGGGTCGGAAGAGTTGGAGGGCGATCACGCCGGTGAAATAGCCGTCTACAGCAACTCGTACCGGGAGGCGATTCGTACGATCCCGTTCCGAGTGAGATTCGTCATTCCCGAGCCTTATCAGGAGTACATCGGAATCGACTTCGGCACCAGCGGCTCGTGCGTCGCGGTGCTCGATTCAAACAAGCGGCCGGTCGTCATCGAACTCGAACCCGGATCGCAGGCTGACCCGCGGATCATGCCGTCGGCGCTCTATTTTCACGGTGACGGAGCGGTGACGGTGGGCCGCGAAGCGCTCGCGCAAGCAATCATCCAGCCGGTCAACGCGGTGACCTCAATCAAGCGCGCGCTCGGAATGAAGGGCAGCAGAACCTTTGGCGGCCGCGAGTACAGCCCGACCGAGATGGCTTCGGAAGTGATCAAGCAACTAGTGAGGCTGACTGAAGGCGGGCTCTTCAAGTTCGGCGAGTACAAGACGCCTCATCGCGCGGTTGTCACTACTCCGGTCGAATTCCTGACCAATCAAAGAAGCGCGCTGCTGGACGCATGCAAACTGACCGGACTCACGATGGACTCGAGCACGCCCGGAGGAATCGTGATCGATGAGGCGCATGCGGCGGCGCTTTACTATCTGACGAAACGGGCGAGCGACGACGGCGCGGTTGACGCCGAGCGGTTGTTGATCTTCGACTTCGGCGGCGGCACCCTCGATTGCGCGCTGATCGACGTCGGCTCGGCCGGCGGCAAGATTCTGGTCAAGACGCTTGCGCCCGGAGGCGACCCGAAACTCGGCGGAGACGACATCGACTGGGCGCTGGCCCAACAACTCGGCTTGCACGCAATAAGGGCGTTCCCAGGCTTCGATATCGATTGCTTGAGCACCGACGAGAAGCGCTTCAACCACAAGTTTCGCGCTCCGGCGATGTCTGAAGCGGCGAACAGCAGCCGGGCTACGTTCAAACGCCAGGCTGAATCGGCGAAGATATCGCTGAGCGGCGCGACCGAAGTCGAAGTCGTCGTTGAACCGCTGCTGTCAACAACCGCCTCGTTGGCTCAACCTTTTGTCTTGAACGGACATGGGCGCGCGCGGCTGACTACAAGACTTCACAAGCACGAGGTCGAGCAGGTGGTCCGGCCCTTCGTGGACCGGGCCGTCGAGGTGATCGAAGGCCTATGCGAGAAGGCCGGCGTCTCGCCCGGGTCCGTGAGCACGATTCTTCACGTCGGGCGCACCAGTCTCATCCCGGTTGTGAGACAGACGATCAACCGGGCGCTCCCGAATGCTATCGACCGATCCGATCTGATCGAGCCGAAGTTGTGCGTGGCTCTCGGGGCGGCCTATTGGGGATACATAAAAGGGCGTCCGCACGCCGACGTCGAGTTCATCGGCGTGACCGACCAAATGATCCACGACCTCGGCTATCTCGACGTGAGGGGCGTGAAGGAGATTTTCGTCCCGGTCTTTCCGGCGTACACCGAGATACCGTGCGGCAAGACCGTCGAGTTTCCGAGGCGGGATGAAATCGTCTTGCGGCTGGCCGAAAACCGCGGCCGAGCGCGAGTGGAAGCCGATAAGACCGTCGAGATCGGCGTCGTCCGCATCGATGGGCGCGCGGCCGGCTCGACCGTTCCGGTCACGTTTCATATCGATGAAAACCGCGTCCTCGAAATAACGGCAAACGGAACCGCTCGTCACATCCTGGAGGTAGGCGAGCCATGAAGGCAGACGTGATGAATAAGTCGATGAATGACTCAATGAAGAAGAATCGCTCGGCGAGCTTATGCGCGGTCTTAGTGATGACGGCGGCGGCGGCGGTGGTGATACCGGCAGTGCTACGAGCCCAATCTCCACCCGCTGACACGAACCGCCGCCGAACGGCGGCAAAGCCGGCTAATCGGACTTCAACGCCCGCTACGCCCGCGCGGGTGAAAGACTCCGGGCTCGCAACATCGCCTGAGTCTTCGAATCCGAGTGGCGGGGGCCAGGAGCCAGGCCAGCAGCCGTCATCTTCGACCACCTCACCCGCCGTAACATCGGATCAGCCCCCGCCGCCGTCCGAGTCCGCTACGTGGACGGCCAATCCATTCGTGGTAGCGCCGGTGGGGCTGGTCATCTTGATCGCTCTCGGTCTTCACTTCGTCCACATCGCGGCCGAGTCGCGGACGAAGCAACAGTTGTACTCGATACGACGCGAACTTCAGCGCGCAACGGCCGCCGCCGGCTCGAAAGCGATAAGCGGCGGCCCGGACCGAAGCGGCTCGAAGGCGGCCGATCAGCATGCCTCCGCCTTGGCCGCGCTCAATTCAAAGATCGAGGAGCTTGATAATCACGCGGCCTCGCTGGATCAGGCGATCAGGCATTCAGTGGATGCAACGACGGTGATGGCCGAATGGATTGGCGGCTCGAAGATCAAAGAGTTGTCGGCAGGCTTCAGCTCCGAGACGGACGAAACCGCGCGCAGAAGGGCAATCAAGACCGTCGCCAGGCACAAGGAGTTGTTCGCCGAAAACGTCAAGCGAGTCAAAGAGGTTGGCGACGCGCTCAACCGCTTCGTCGCCGATCTGAACGGGCGTTCGCACGCTGAGGCGGAATTCATCACGCGAGTAGAAAGTCTCAGCGAGGAGATACGCGAATTCGAGCGGTGGGATCACGACGCGGCCAAGCGGCTCAAGGCCCTCGATCGCACGCCGTTCGCCGAGCGCGATTCCGCTTTCCGATCGCGAAAGGATCAACTCGCGGGTCAACTCAACGGCGGCGAGATTTCCATAGCCGCTTACGTCGAGGCGTACCGAGGCCTCGTCGAACAGCAGGTCTCCGACGAAGCCTCCAGACCTTATGAGTCATCAGATCCTTCAGAGCACGAGGAGCGCGTCCGCGCGGAGTTGGCCGCCGCGCCCGATTACCTGATGAACTGGTTTGACAGGCTCTATCAGCTCCGGGCCTTGGTGAAAGAGGGAGCTTATCCAAGTGTGGACGCAGCCGCCGTGAGCGAACTCGCCCGGATTCAAAGACTGGGCGAGGACGCGCTCGCGCGGTTCGATATTCAGCCGGAAGCGATAGACGCTGGGCGGACTGGCTTTGATCGGCGGCTTCACGACTCCGCCCTCGTTCAGAGGTCAAGTCTTCCCGCCAACACGATCGTCGCGGTTCAACAGTACGGTTTCAGGCGGCTCTCGACCGGGGACGTTCTCCGCCGGCCGCGAGTGGTCGTGTCCGGCGCCGGAGCGATCTGATTCGACGCAATTGGCGCGAGACAAGGAGAGAGTAACGTGGCGTCAACAGCAATGACGATCGAGTTGTTAAGGCGGTGCCCGCACATCGGCTGCGGCGCGCCGTTGGACGGCGACGCGGTCGATTCGGATCACGCCTGTGGGCAGTGCGGCGGCGGCGTCACCGTCTGCAACTCATGCCGATCCGCCAATCGGCTGCTGGCGACGCATTGCCGAGGCTGCGGAATGGCGACGGGCGCCGAGGTCTGGCCCTGCCATCCCGGCCTGCGAGCAGCCGGCCGCCGCGATTCGATCCACTCGATCAAGAAAGCTCGGACTACGTTCCCAATTCATCTCGGGTCGCCGGCCATCGCTTCTCCTATCGGCGTCGATGGATTGTTGGTTGTCTCGCTGGCGAACGGTGACATAGAGCTGTTGAGCGAATACAGCGGCAAGCGATTCGGCCGACTAACCGCGCCCGACGAGATCGTAGTCACGCCGGCGATAAGCGCCGGTTCGCTGTTCGTCGCCGCCGGGCCGGGCGTCCATTGCTACGACGTCTCGCGTTATCTCGACCGGTCCTCGGACCGTCATCAAACGCCCGTTTGGAGCTTCGAGTGCAACGGTGGAGCCCCGGCGCATCCCGTGCTCGTGGACGAGCAAACTGTCTATTTGATCGCGCAGGACGGCAATACGGCAACGCTGCATGCGCTATCGCAAAGCGAGGGCCGGCCCGTCTGGAACGAGTTCCCGCGAATCGAGTCTGGCCCTACGATGGCGCCGCTTCTGGTCAACGACTACATAGTCGTGATCTCTCTAGCCGGCGACGTGTTCCTGGTCAACCGGTCCGACGGAATCGTCGAGCCGTCCTTTCATACAAGGCGCGAGGTCAACCCGCAGGTAACGCCGTTCGTCGAGCGCGACCGAATCGTCCTTACCGATAAGAATCACCGCGTCTTCGAGATCATTCCGAACAGCGGCGGCGGGCCGCTGATCAACGAGGTGTATGCGATGCGGGCGCGCATCACGAGCCTGGCCGCCTCGGCTGACTTCATCGCCGTGGGTCATATGGCCGGCTTGACTCTGTTGGACGGTCGTGGGGGCCGGCGGTGGTCGGCCGACGACATCGACCCCGTGTCCGTGACTCCGATCGTAGCCGGCGACACGGTCTTCGCGCTCGACGACGCCGGGAACGGACTGTTGTTCAACGCGCTGAAGTCGAATCCGATAGATAAGGCGAGGCTGTTCGGCGCCAACGTGGGGCCGCCGCCGTTGATCACCCGAACCCATATCGCGGCCGTCAGCACGGTTGGCGACGTAGTGGCGATCGAATATCGGCCGGCGGGAAAAACATGAAAGCTCCAGGATACACCTCACTAATCATCGTCTTGCTGGCCGGGACTCTGGCGGGCATGGCCACCGCCCAAAAGACGGTCGCCGGCAGGCGCCACGTCCTTCTTCTGGACGCCTCGGCCAGCATGCGTCCAAAGTACAACGGCAATCTGAAAGGCTGGCTGATCGAGCCGCTCTTGAACGCCGGCGCATTCGCGCCCACCGACCACGTGATCGTCCGGTGGTTTCATCAACGCGGAAACACTGACTTCGATCCGAACGATCCGCTGCGAAAGTACAACGGCCTGCATAACCCCCGGGCGGTGGCCGACGCCATGCCAACGGCGGCGCAGGCCAACGGGCTGAACACCGACCTGCCCGAAGCGCTCGATCTCGCGCTCGCGGATCTGCGCAACCTCAAGACGTCCGACGACGTGCTGCTGTGGATGGTGACCGACAACGATCAGGACGCGAGCGGAACGAGAGACGCCGATGCGTTCTACCAAAAGATCAGCGGCGATAAGAACTTTCACGCCGCGTACCTGTTTCCGCTTACGAAAGAGAACGGCAGGCAGCTTTCGAGCAACGACTCCGCGCTGGTGATGTACCTTCTTCATTACTCGACTCGAAGCTCGCCGCCCGACGTAGATTCGATCGCGGACAACGTGGGCCGAAGAATCGGGAATGATCCGATAACCTGGATACCCGTCTCGGGCCGGCTCAACCTGGATGAGTCGAACATAACGGTCAACTCGCAACCGGCGCAGATCGTGGACGGCAAGCTGGCGCTGCCCTCGGTAAAGGAGGGCGCGGCCCCCGAGTTCAACATTCAATTCAAGTTCAATTCGAGACTGCGCGGCCGCGAAATCGAACAGGGGAAGATCGCACCGGAGGGCGTCACCGCGTCGCTGCCCGCTTCAATCGAGGCTCGGGGCGACCTGACCTCCTGGCGCGCAACGGTGTCGCCGCCGACCATCCGAATCAAGCCAAGACAGCAATCATCGACGACGTATACCGCCACCTTGAGCGCTCCGGCGGTGACACTGCACCCTTCCGGTTTTTGGGACGCCGTGTGGAACTCCGAAAGCGAGCCGGTCGACGCGTCGCTGAAGATCGCCCTGTCCGATACGAAGACGAAACTGGACGTGGCCGCGCTCTCGCAGGTGAAGAATCTCTCGAACATTCAGAACATCATTCAACGGAGCCAGAACAACCCTCGGCCTATCGTCATACCGATTAGGTTTAGCGTGGCCTACAACACATTTTGGCGGCGGGCGGTCGCGGCGCTGCTGTGCGTCCTCTTGCTGGCCGGTATAGGCGGCTGCGCGAGCCTTCTCCTGATCAAGAACCGGTACACGTTGAGCGCCGGCGGTGAAGAGCGCCTGATGACGCTGCCCTTGATCGCAAAGAGCCGCATTCCGATCGGCGGTGAAAACGCCGCCGTGATCACCAGGCGATTCGGCAAGCTGCGGGTCGCTCCGCTGGGTCTTTATCAAATCAATGGCGGCAATCAGCCGGTTCGTTTGAAGGACAACGACAGCTTTCTCATTCACGACGAAGCCGGTGAAAACAAATACCCGCATGAAATCAGCAAGCGGGGCCGCGCGGCTCCGGTCGGCGTTGAACGCGACCCGTTTTACGAGTGAAGGGTCCAACAAGTCCGGAGTCGAAGCCGGTGAGCGAAGAATTGACAATCGAAGCGAGGTACATATGCGAACAAAACACATTTTCATTTGCGCTCTGTCGATCCTGATCGGTGCGCTGAGCGAAACGGCGCGCGCCCAGTCGCCCGACAAATTCGTCAAAAAGACGATGAAGCAATACTGGCAGGATCAGAACCGGCAGCCGTGGAGCGATCTGAGCTATCAGATGGCGGTCAGGATAGATCCGCAATACGCGTTAGCGCTGAACGCCAACGAAATCAGCGATAACGATCCCGCCCAGCCGCTCAA
>JAHFUG010000643.1 GCA_023265195.1 Blastocatellia bacterium
ATCGAGAGTTCGGCGCGCGGTCAGATACAGGGTCGATTCATCCGAATCAACTTTCCCGCCAGATCACCGGACGTTGCGATAGACTCAATGATCCGCTTGAGATGCTGAACGGCCTTCCCCATATCCCCGCGCACGAGCTCCGCGTTCCAATCGACCAGGTCCAGGGTGCTCGACACGACGTACTTCTTTGCCGCGTCGATCGTCCGGGCGAAGGGTTCCATCCAATCGGGCCTCGCTCCCGTCCGCGCCGGCGGCCGCCACGCTGCCTCCATCATTTCGTAGGTCACCCGGCCAAAGAGGAGGGCGTCGGCCTGGTCGAGGTTCTGGATCGCGTTTACAAGTCTCCTGATCTCATCAGCGAGGAAGAACTCCGACGGTATTTCCTCTACGTCAAGAATGTCAAGAAGTATTCTCGCGGTTCTCAGTTTTCAGAATTGAGTAGAACCCCTTGTGGTGGGGTAATTGTGTGTTGCTGAGTCAGCAAAGGAGAGTTTCTCGCAAAGACGCAAAGATCGGCGCAAAGCCGCGAAGCAGCCTTGCAAGAGAGAGTAGTCGGATGCTATGAACCGCCTGAAGGCCGCATAGACGGCAGCGGGGCGGAGCCGCAACAAGAAGCCCGCCGGCGAAGCAAACCCGACGAATCTCATTTTTCTCCGAACGGCTTCTTTGCGGCCTTTGCGCCGATGTTTGCGTCTTTGCGAGAAACTCTTTTTCCCCGATTTTGCCGGGGACGGAGCTTGTCCGAAGAACGACACTGCATGACCCCACTACCGAACCCCTTCGATCTGAATCGGTGCGCCTGAAGGGCAAAAGGTCATCCGTCGAGTCGACAGGCATCGCTGATTAGTCTTGAGTGTTACACGCGCGCCCGGTCACGCGAACGTTATACCTCGGTCAACGCGGAAGTTCGGCGGCGCTACGCGAGCAACCGTACACGTGCGCGCGCGTAACACTCAAGGTTCCTGCCAAAGCTGGATCGCGCGCTTCGCTCCACGCGGGAGTTCGACGCCGCTTTTCAGACGGTGCGTGCATCGTCCGACCCACAGGCAGGTCATCTGTTTGCGCATCGTTCAGCCGTCGCGCTTACTCTGAAGATGGATTCTTCATTGAGTTTGATTGCGGGTAAACATAAATACTCACATTGATGGTTGTGTTTTTGACATTGGCATTGTGTATATGCACAATCGCCCTAGGGGAGGCGGAGTCATTCCTCGATGCGTCAGTACCGCTGGAGGAGGAGTCAGTACCGCTGGAGGAGGAGTCAGTACCACTGGAGGAGGAGTCAGTACCACTGGAGGAGGAGTCAGTACCGCTGGAGGAGGAGTCAGTACCACTGGAGGATGAGTCGGTGCCACTGGAGGATGAGTCGGTGCCGCTGGAGGATGAGTCGGCGCCACTGGAGGATGAGTCGGCGCCGCTGGAGGATGAGTCGGCGCCACTTGAAGAGGAGGCAGTGCCGCCGGAAGAGGAATCGGTGCCGCCGGAGGAAGAATCTACACCACTGGCTGTGGGGCCTGTTCCGGTAAATGAGGCGGTGTCGGTGTCGGTTTGCGTTCTCTCATTCTCTGTAGCATTCATATATTCACCTTTCTCGATAACTTCGGTCGGCTTCAGGACAGGAAGGTTTCCCATCTCCCACGCGATCTTTACTCTCTGGGTTCCGATAAACTCAGCGTCCAGTTCCGGCTCGCCATCCTCGAAGAGCATTTCGATAACTTCTCGCGGATGCTTGTTCAACTCATCTAGACTCTCTGCTTGTGCGCGCGCGCCAGGAAACCCAGTCGGGCGCGGTAGCTCTTCATCTTCAGCCGCTCGACAAGGTTCCTGATATTAGCTATCAGGTTCTCCCCGTACTCGTGTGCGCTCACCCGGTCAACGCCGTATGCGGCCTTCTTCCGTATGCCGCACCAGCAGTCGAGCAGAAACTTCTCATCGATCAACCGATAGAGGTTGAGAAACCGATACCCCTTCAGTTCTTGCGCCTTCTTTGCTATTGCCAGCAGTGAGGTTTGCATTGTTTGTTCCGACCCTACCTTGTTTCTGGGTTTCCCCGTTCGTAGGACCCACTAGCCGTATGCCTTGCGTTACATCTTTCTGATCCTCTTCCAGAGCAGGAATCGATAGGGCCGACCCCTTTTCAACAGAAGTTCCTGGCGCCTTCTCTTCACGCATACCTGCTCTAAGGTGGACACAGGCAGACCCTACCTTCTCGGCTCATACCGCATCGCCACCGCCCCCGAGCCGAACTCCAGCCGGCTCACGAGCTTCAGGTCGACATATTTCGATAGCCCCGCGAACAACGTCGGCCCATGGCCCGCTAGCCTGGGCTGCACCACGAACTCGTACTCATCGATCAATCCCATCTCCGCCAACGCCATCGGAAGCTTCACGCCTCCCACGAACAGTCCCTTACCCGACTCCCGCTTGAGCTGCTGAACGGCCTTCCCCAGATCCCCGCGCACGAGCTCCGCGTTCCAATCGACCCGGTCCAGGGTGCTCGACACGACGTACTTCTTTGCCGCGTCGATCGTCCGGGCGAAGGGTTCCGTCCAATCAGGCCTCGCTCCCGTCCGCGCCGGCGGCCGCCACGCTGCCTCCATCATTTCGTAGGTCACCCGGCCAAAGACGAGGGCATCGGCCTGGTCGAAGTTCTCGATCGCGTGACGATGCAAGTCTTCGTCCGCGAACATTGCACGATGATCGCAGCACCCGTCCAATGTGACGTTGATGGAATACCGAAGGGGTCGCATTTCGTAAGAGTACCGCCGATGGGGTAGAGGAGCAACCATGCCGAGATTCGACGACTGGGTTCGCTTAACCGACGAAGCCTAACCGGCGCTGCTGACCGGCGAGCGGGCGCGCATCGGTTTCGGCATCTTGCAACGTTAAATGCCGCGCCGCTCGCGGCTGGCGCCAGAATCGTTAGGCAACCACATTGATCATCCGCGGCACGAGGATGAAGATGGCAAATCCGGCGACGAAATAGGCGACCATTCCACCACAGTCGCGAACGCGATACGTCCGTAGTTCACTTCCTGTCCATGGCGGGTTGCAGGTGAAGGGCAGCCTTCGTTGAATACGGGTGATAAACAGCGATAACAGGCCGACGGTCGCCACCACGTCACCGCCAAGGGCAGAACTTTGGGGTCGGGTCGCGATTGGCCGCCTCA
>JAHFUG010000295.1:0-6347 GCA_023265195.1 Blastocatellia bacterium
CCTCGGCCTGTCGCTGGGCAGGTCAAGCACGGGCGGGTCGGCCAACCGGCGCTTCCAAAACGCCAACTGCTCTTGCAGCGCCTCTCCGCTCAGCGACCTCCGCTGCCACATCGTGAAATCCGCGTATTGAATTCTCAGCTTTGGCAGCGGGGATGGCAGTCCAGCCCGGTACGCTTCGTAGAGTTGACTCAACTCATGGCCTATAACCTGCGCCGACCATCCATCGCTGACAATGTGGTGAATAGTCAACAGCAAGACATGCTCGTCACCGCGCAATGCAAGCAGACTCGTCCTGATCAACGGTCCCCGAGCCAAATCGAATCCGGTTGCCGCTTCGTCCATCGCCAGCTTTCTACAAAGCCGCGAACGCGGGCCTTCCTCAAACCCGGCTATATCAATCAACCCGAGCTCCAGCGCTTCAAACGGGAGGATCACCTGAACCGGCCGCCCTTCTCGCTCTGGAAAACTAGTTCGAAGAACTTCGTGACGCCCGACGATCTCGCTTAGACTCTGGCGCAATGCCGATGGATTCAAACGGCCGTTGAGCGTCACTATCAGCGGGATGTTATAAACCGCCGAACCGGGCTCCAACTGGCCGATGAACCACAAACGCTCCTGTGCAAATGAGAGCGGTAATTCTTCGCCGGCGCCGCGGTCTTCGTTCGCCTCGATTCTTTCTGGCACAGTCGAACCGGCGGCTGGAGTCAACTTATCAAATATTGACTCCGCCGCTTGCCGGATGCTCGCGTGCTGGAAAAAAACAGCGAGAGGCAACCGCGCTCCAAGACGAGCCTCCAGGCCGTGCATCAACTCGACGGCCGCGAGCGAATCGAGGCCGTATCTGGAGAACGGTTCGTCGACGTCGATTGACTCGATCCTAACGCCCAGCCTCGCGGACAATACCGACAGCAACATGTTCTCGATCTCTTCGACGCTGCTGAACCGCGACGGCCAGAGAGTTCCTAATTCGCCGCCCTCGTCGCGGGAGGGCTCGCGCCATTCCGCCAGGACTTCAAGCCTATTATCCAGGAACGCCGATCGGCAGTCCGCCCGGCGAATCTTTCCGCTCGAAGTCTTTGGTATGCCGCCCGCTCGGACCAGGATAATTGCGTGTGGCAAGAGTTCATGCTCTTCCGTAACCGCCCGGTGAACTTGACCGATTACTTCGTCGAGATCGCCTGTCCAGCGAGGCTGAACCTCTTGCACGACAACTACCCGCTCGTGACCGTTCACCTCGACTGAGAACGCCGCGCCGCTGTCCGGACGAAGAGCCGGCGAGCCGCGCTGAGCCGTTATCTCGATGTCTTGAGGGTAGTAGTTTTGACCTCGAATTATTATCAAGTCTTTGAGCCGTCCCGTGACGAACAACTCCCCCTCGGTAATGAATCCGAGATCGCCGGTTCGGAGGAAGGGACCTCGATCGCTTCCAACCAGATGAGCCTGAAACGTCTCTCTGGTCTCTTCATCGCGATTGTAATATCCCGCCGCCACGCTCGGACCCGACACCCAAATCTCTCCTATTTGGCCAGCCTCGCGGGGAGTCATCGTTTGAGGCTCGACTATGACTACTCTTTGATCCGATCCGATCACGCCGCTCGAAACCAATGAACGGCTGTCTTGTTGATCGGCGGCTGCGTCGACAATTCGATTGCGTCTTAGAGATTCGGCCAGCACCGATCTGACCAACGGCCGGGATGAGGCTCTGCCGCCTGAGACCAACAGAGTTGCTTCGGCCAACCCGTAACAGGGAAAGAACGATTCCATCTTGAAGCCATAAGGCTCAAAGGTCTCGGCGAACCTGAGCATCGTCTCGTGGCGTATCGGCTCTGACCCGTCAAACGCTACAGCCCAACTGCTCAAATCCATGCCCGCGCAATTCTCGGCGGCCGCCTTGCGAGCGCAGAGGTCATAAGCAAAGTCCGGCCCGCCGCTGGTGGTTATCCCATGGTCAGAGATCGCACGCAGCCATCGCAGTGGCCGAGTTAGAAAGGCCAGAGGGGGCATCAACACACACCTTGCGCCGAGATACAGAGGCTGAAGGACGGAGCCTATCAACCCCATGTCGTGGTAGAACGGCAGCCAGCTCAGGATGACGGATTGCTCGGTCTGGTTGAACGCTTTCTCGATCAACCTTTCGTTATGCATGAGGTTGCCGTGCGTGACCATCACTCCCCTGGGAGCAGTCGTTGATCCCGATGTGTATTGCAGGAAAGCAAGCGTGTCTGTACCGATTCGCCGAGAACCGCGCCAACCATCAACTTCCGCGGTCTCGATAGCGTCCGTCGCCAGCCACGTCAGCGGCCTGAGTTCCGAAACACTACCCAATGAGCTTTCCGCCCTTGATAAGAGCGAGCGCGTCGTCAGCACAATCCTGGCTTTCGAATCGGCGGCGATTCCAAGCAGGCGATCGATCTTGCCGTTGAACCGGGGTGGCGGGGCGGGGGCCGGAACCGCGACGGCGCCAGCGTATAAACAACCGAGAAAACCGCTGATGAACTCGAGTCCCGGATTGTAGAGCAACAAGACGCGCTGATCCGCGGCCCCAAGCGATTCGAGCAAAGCGGCGACGGCTCGCGCCTGGGCATCAAGCTGCCCAAACGTCAATGTAGCCGCTTCCGTCTCACCGTCCATCAAGAAGGTGTAAGCCAGCCGGTTCGGCTGCTCGCTTGTCCGCTGCCCGAGCAGATCGAGCAATGTTTCCGGGTCGCGCATCTTTGCTTCTCTGGCGGCAAGTTAGTAGTCCCGCCTTCAGGCGGCTCTCACTTCGCCACCGCATCAAGGCGGGAATAAGGGCCTAAAGAAATCACTCCTCGTTTGTGATTTATACGTCAACAAAAATAAATTCCGCCGATGGAACCGGAAACTCACCGCTGAGACGAGAGTACGCGGAGACAGCGCAGGGCCGTCTGACTCTCCGCGCCGCTATTGTCCGGCCGTTCCCAGGAAGGATCGCCAGATACTCCTATAGTCGGAGACGGTTTCATGGAGACTTGTCCCTTCGCGCCTATCTCAAACAAATCCCAATTAGATGCCTGTCGGAACATAGGCTGTGATTGTGTTTGGAACGATAGATCTTTGGCTTCTTCAACCGATGAGGACGATAAAACTCCGGGCGTTTAAGGTAGGAAATAGCGTCTCTATCATTGGTGCACACAACGCCGCATCGCGACGCTATTACAAGGGCCACTAAATGCTCATCGTTGAATTTACGATCAGGAACTTGTCTTTTGATACTAATCGCGAGCTTATTCACCTGCGCTTCCGGCATTCGTATTGCGCGACCCTTTCTCTCGAGTTCAGTCATGATTCCCAAGAATTTGTACGCTGCTCGAAGCTCCTTGTTATACTTGCTTCCCCCATAGATTATCCGTCCTCTGCCGGAAACCACCCAATTCAACACTGGTAGAAAATTCGAGTGCTCCCCATTTCCAGGGTCGAACAACTGTGCGAGACAACAAGTATCAACTATAAGACACATAGCTTCAAATCCGCAGCAAGCCCATTTCCTCCCGAATAAAAAACTCTCTATAGCTGTCAGGCTGGTCTGATGGTAGTTCGCCTTTCTCCCCAATGCGGAGCGGCGTGACAATGTTGCGTTTATCCCGCCGTTCAAAGAATAAGATCTGGCTATCAGGCTTATTGGTCCGGCCGTTTCTATAATTCATCCGAAACCGATCTATCGTGTAGTCACTGTGCGTCTCGATCAAGAAGCGTTTGTGATCCGTTATCGCTAATTCAAAGAAAACATCGCCGAGAGCGGCCTGCGCGCGCGGGTGTAAATGCACTTCCGGTTGTTGAATCGCAAACCAAGTTCCAGGTGTCCTTGCCAGAGCCTCGACCAATACGGGAAGAGACTGCGATACCCCGTATCCAACGGTACTCAAGTTCAATGCCTTTTCATCCAGAACTATATCAACCTCGAATGGCGCCGCCGAGCCGCGGCCAAAGTTCTTGATTTGCACATCTTGAAACAGTCCGCTCGCTTTGCCTACCTTCTTTATAAAGGCTCGAAATCTAGCAGCCGTTGATTTGGAGTGAAGCAATCTTCGAATTAGGTAAGGGGTATGGGTCCCCTCTGGTGAGAAATCGAGCGTTAATTCATCATAGGTACGACTCGGCTTTGTACGGATTGGGGCAACCCAAGTCAATTGTGGCGGGAACGTGAAATCCGGCGGATAAAACGCCAGTGATTCTTCTTTTTTGTTGTTACCCTTCCTATCTGACTGACCCCAGATCAATGACAAGACTAGAAGCACAGGCATCTTGCCGGAAAACCCTGACGGCATAATGAGCTTGGTATAACCATCGCTTGTCCCGCAGTGCTCATCTATCCACTTTGGTAGTAGAGTCGAGGTTATCTCTTGGGGTGTCGGCGCCGTCTCATACCTTTCTCTCTTGTAATAAGTGGCGTTTCCCCGAAATCTTATTGTTACCTTCTCCGTCCCGCGCGAAACGGTGCATTTAGCAAGGCGAGGCAGTCCTTCCTCCGCCACAAACGTCAGGAGACATCCGGTTGAAATAGTCTTTTTTCGATCTTCTTGTTCCCAAATCACACCTATTCGGAAATAACTCTTATTATCGGCATGTGCGCTAACCATATCCGAGAAGTGACCAAAGCTAACATGCTCGTCGCCGAATTCCGGGTTCAGAAGGAACCGTGGGCCTGACATCAGCTTCATCAAGCTTAGAACAGACGTCTTGCCAGTGCTATTCTCGCCAACGAGAAAATTTACGTCGGTAATTGGAATGCACGCATTACAAAACCCTCGGAAGTTGTCAATATAGAAGTAGTATTTCATCTTGCTAGAGCTTCCGAGGACGATTGTCGCTTCTTGACAGCCGAACCCGCGGTCCCCTTCCTAATCGTTACTGCTTGATCCTGAAAACCGATTCTATCCAGCGAGTTGTCGAGTATATTATCGCCCAAACTTAACGTAAAGGCTTTCCAGCCCGCGCAGTCCCGGGTTCTTTCGCCAACTGAAACCCCGCTCTTGATCCAACTCCGCGTTGGGGAACTTCGCCATGAAAGAGCCGATCGCGATTTCCGACTCCTTCCGCGCTAGTCCCTGACCGAGACACGCGTGTATTCCTTCTCCAAACGAAATATGTTTGGGCCGTTCCTGGGCAAAGTCGAACACGTCGGGATCGGTGAATACCTTAGGATCCCGGTTGGCGGCGCCGATCATCATGATCACGTACTCGCCGCTGCCGAGTTTAGCGGATTTGTAGGTGAAAGGCTCTTTGACGATACGAACGATGAATTGCACCGGGCATTCGAAGCGCAGGATTTCCTCGATGGCCCGGCCGATCATCGTAGGATTTTCGACCAGCAGCCGCCGCTGTGAATCGTTTTGCAACAACGTGTAGATCGCGTTGCCGATCAGATTCTTGGTTGTTTCGCTGCCCGTGAAACTGAGGAAGGTGCATTGCGCGAACAGTTCGTCTTCAGTCAGCACGTCGCCGGTTTCTTCGGCTTCGATAAGAGTGCTGATTAGATCGTCCGGGATCGGGCTTTTTCGGCGCTCAGCCACGACTTCGCGAAAATACTGTTCGAATTCAACAAGACTCCGGTGGGCCGTCTTGATCGTCTCCAGATCGGGTTGATCCGAACCCATGTACGTGGCTATATCGCCGATCCAGCGGCCAAATGAAGGCAAGTCCTTTTTCGGGATGCCAAGAAACTCGGAAACGGTGGCAAGCGGGACTCGCCTGGCGTAATCGTTGATGATGTCGACATGATCCTTGTTCTCGAACGAGCTTATCATCTCGGCGACAAGGTCCCTGATGGCTTGAAGCAACCTCTCTCCAATCTGGGCGCCGAATCCTCTCCCAACGAGCTTTCGCATTCGCGTGTGTTTGGGCGGGTCGAAGAAATTCAACCATCGTGAATGCAACTCGATCAATCCCTTGAACTGGTCCCGTTGCTCCAGGGGCAGCGCATCGACGATGCCCCTGGACTTGGCGCTGGAGAGATGATCGGTGTCTCGAAGCAACGTCAATATGTCCTCGGGGTCCATGAAAACCCAGGCGTCGCCAAACAAGCTGTCAGAGCGGAATATCGAGCTCACGGCTCGAAGCTCCCGGTAGATGGAATAGGGATCCCGGATGATGTCGGGGTCCGCCAGACTGATCGCCGAGCGAGCCGCTCCATCGTCCGATGAGCGCGTGATGGATAGCTTTCCGTCTCCGAGATTCCCGATAGCGATTCTTGCCTCAGACATCTTTAACCCCGCTTTCTTCGATCGAGCATTTGAAAACGACTCGCGGCGTTCGCTGAATCCCGTTCGTCCTTTCTCGAGCCCGATCACAGGCTAAGGGAGTTTGGCCATTTTCGTTGACTCTCCAGG
>JAHFUG010000295.1:6447-9882 GCA_023265195.1 Blastocatellia bacterium
CCTTCTTCGGCCGCGAGCATAACGGTCAGCAGGTCATCCGGAAGCGGGTTCCTGCGCCGCTCGGCCACCAGATCCACGAAATAGGACCTAAAATCCTTGAGGCTCTGGTATCCCTGGTGGATCAACGACATGTCCGCCTGGTCCGAGCCCATGTACGGAGCGAGGTCCCGTATCCAACCTGAGACGACGTCCAGGTTTTCCGGCCTGACTCCAAGGAACACCGACACCGCGGCGAGAGGTATATGCTTCGAAAATTCCCGCACGATTTCGATTGACTCCCTGCCATCGTACGAATCGATCATGTCGTAAACGACTTTGTTGATGGCCTTTCGCATCGTGTCTCCAACCTGAGTGCTGAATCCCGGCCCGATGTTTCTTCGCATTCTGGTGTGTATGGGCGCGTCCAGGAAGACAAACCACTTCGAATGCAAATCAATGAGCCCGTCAAACTGCGGCTGCTCTTCCGGCGGCAGGTCGTCGACTATGCCCCTGGTCCTGGCGCTGGAGAGATGGTCGTAGTCTTTGAACAAGACCGAGACGTCGTCCCGGTCCATGAAGACCCAGGCGTCCCCGAATAAGCTGTCGGAACGAAAGATGGGAGCGGCCCCTCTCAATTCCTTGTAGAAGGGATAAGGGTTGCAGACGACGTCGGGATCGGAGAGCCTGAGTTCGGCGGTAGACACTCCCTCCGCGGGTGCGCGAGCAACCGATATTTTTCCGTCCCCCAGGTCCTCGATTCTGGTTCTCTTTGTCGCGGACATAATAACTCCTCCTTAGGTGACTTGATTCGACTCGCTTGCCCGGCGCGGCGTTCCTGGCTTTCCTGATTGGGCGCGAAGCTCGAGAAAGCAATCCAGCTTCTTCATTAGATTCGGCCGTTCCATTCCACACTGACATACGATTCCGTACGCCAGCCGTTCCAGCCCAAACCCTATGCACGCGCTTGCGGCGGGCTCGCCGCAATACGAAAAGCCGAATCGTTGGCCGAAGAAGCGCCGGTGATGATTGAACGATCCGACCGCGATGTCCGCGCCTGTATCAGGTATTACGAGCTGGGCTTCGAATTTCTCTTTCCCCAATAATTGCATCAAACGGTACTTGCCGTAGTTGGACACGAAGAAAGAATCGCTCGCGCTGGCGATCCTGGCGGTCAAGTCAAAGCTCTCGATTAGATCCTGCAACAGAGTCACACAAAAGCGTTGAAACTCATCGGCTCCGGCCTCATCCCCGACGAAAACAATTTCTCTCATCGTGAATTCCGTCAGTCTCTCCAAAGACGTAGCCATCTTCGTTTCGTGCCGCGTGCAGCAGCCTAGCATCGTGTAATGGGCCGGGCGGCTGAAGGCGGTGTTTTCCAGCAAGGGGTATAACAAAGCGCAAGCCGACGTCTTCAGGCAATACCGAGGGTCTTTCAGGTATTCCACGATTCGCGGATCCGAAGACTCTTCCTCGCTCTGAAATTTTTCGATTTTCTCGATATCGGGAACCAGCGGACTCAAGAAGTACAGATGATGAGGGTACTTGTCGAACACCCCCATTCTTTTCATGTAATCCAATGAAATGAAATTCGGCATATGGACGGGCTCGGCTCCGATTTCGGCCGCGACGTCCTGAAACGCGGAATCCAATCGCTGGACCAGGTCAAGGAAGAGGCCCGAGTATGCGACGTGTCCATCCCCAAAATCCTTCACCATTCCGGCCCGAATCATCTCTTCCCAAACATCCCGCTTTTGCGGAGCGCGATCGCTTCCATGCGAAAAGATCACGTCGGGCTTCCTGTTGACGATGGCGCGGCCGATCTTATCCTTGATGCGTTCGATCAGGCGGTCGAGTTCGTCTATCGAGCCATCGAAGACAATCGTCAAATTCCCGTGTCCTTCATCCCATCGCACGGTCTTTACGTCAGGGCTCGAATAAGCCACAACGTTAGAGAAATAGGTCGGATCGATTTGCGCGTTCAAAAGGTCTTGCGCGCTTATTGTCTTCGTTACCAAGGAGAAACCTCGAGAGGGTGTCGTTTCGGCCGCAAGAAAACGTTGAGCACGGGCGCCCTGCATCCCCTCGCTCAAGCCGGGGCGCTTTGCTGGCCTTCATCGGCCTGCTCGGGCGAGAGGCTTTTCACCACCAGATCCGTCAGTGCGTTGATGCTGGAGAAATCGTCTCTGCTTATGTCCACCTCGAAGAAATCCAGCTTGTACTTCTTCTCCAGAAACAGGATGAAGGTCATCATCGAAAGCGAATCGACGATCCCGAGTTTCAACAGGGGCGTATCGACGGCGATATCGCCTTCATACTGGTTGAAGCGCTTTTCCACCAGGTAATCGAGCAACTCCCGGCGCACGCGGTCATACAATTCCGTAGTCATCGGTTTCGTAACCTCACATTCCTAACTCGAAGTCGAACCGTCGGAGGCGGCCACTCGAAATCCAATGCTGAATAGGCAGCTTCGCTGGTCACACGAGAATCGTTTGGCGTTTCGGAAGTTCGCCGAATCTCTCAGTATGAAAGCGCCTCCCTTGATGACGCGATTCCGCTTCAATATATTGGCCTCGTCCCCGCAATCCAGCCGAAACCCGTACTCATCCTCGCACCATTCGAACACATTGCCCGTCACATTATAAAGACCGAATGCAGAAGGCCGCCCGCTATCAACCGGCTCGGGGCCGTCCTTGCCGCTAACGTAGTCTTCCCGGTTGAAGGTGTCGCCCAGACTCCACTTCAATTCGTCAGGACCCATTGCCGCGTACTGCCACTCGGCCTCGCTTGGAAGGCGAAAGGACAACCCGGTTTTTCGGGTCAACCAGCCGCAGTAGGCGCCGGCCCCGCGCCAGTTGACATAGGTGACCGGATGGTTTTCGGATCCGCTCTTACACCCGAACCCAGCCTCGTTGAAGACAATCGGATTGTTCTTGTTTCGTATGTCGATGAACAACCCGCTTTCTTCGTCGCCGGGACTGTCGACGTCCTGGAGAAAACGGAGAAACTCGCGATTCGTTACGGCGTGTTTGGCGAGTAAGAACGGCTTCACCGATACTTCGTGGACCGGAAGCTCATCCGGCTCGCCGTCTCCCCAGGCGTCCCCCATCCGGAAGCTGCCGCCGGGTATCTCCACCAGATCGGGTTGTAAGAACTCGTTCATTCGCTGATCCGATGACCTGTTCGAGCTATGCGAGCCGCGATCTCATCTATACCGGGCTATCATAGCGGCGATGTGACCGATGGTTCTAAAGTTATCGAGAGTCAGATCTTTGTTATCGATATTCTTGATGCCGTACAGGTTCTGCAGCCGCGTCAGCAACCTGATGATCCCCATCGAATCAATCAGTCCCTGCGAGATGATCTGATCGTCTTCGCTGAGATGGGCCGATTCGTTGTTCAAGATGTCGGTCTTGAAGAAGGAGATTATTTCCCGCACTATGTCGGCGGTCGAGTTCG
>JAHFUG010000042.1:0-4817 GCA_023265195.1 Blastocatellia bacterium
CTGACCGCTGACTGCTGACTGCTGACCGCTGACTGCTGACTGCTGACTGCTGACCGCTGACCGCTGACCGCTGACCGCTGACCGCTGACCGCTGACCGCTGACTGCTGACTGCTCCTCGTCACTCCTGATTTGTCGCTTCTTCGGCTCGAGCAAAGACCTCTCTCATCGCCGGAGGAAGCGGCCGGGATTTGCCGCTCCGGCGGTCGATGCAGACCGCCGTCACGTAACCTTGAGCCAGGAGAGAGCCGTCGGTTACGCTGAGAATCTCGAAATCCATTCGCACGGTCTTCTCGCCTTGGAACCGAGTTCTAAGCCGAATCGAAATGGCTTCCTCAGCCAGAATCGGCCTAATGAACTTTGCAAACGACTCTACGCGAGGCATCCAAATGCCGTGCGTCTCGTAGAGCTTCATTCTTTCAGTTCCAGAAGCGCGAAACATCTCGGTCTCGGCGTATTCAACGAACCGAAAAAAATGCGGAAAGTAAACTCGCCCCGCTGGATCCGCATCGTCCCAGTAAGTCTGTATGCGAACTTCAAACATTCTTGTTCCAGCTTCCCTATCCAGCCGATTGCTAAAATGCGGAATGCGGATTCGTCCCCAAACCCGCATTCCGCTTGCAATCAGCGGTCAGCGTTCAGCATTCAGCGTTCAGCCGTCAGCGTTCAGTGCTCATCAATCATCAATCATCATTCATCATTCTCCGTTTATCGCTTCAGAACCGGAGCTTCACCCCGTACTGGAACTGAAATGGATTCGAGGCGTCGCGAGGCGTGCCAAATCCAAGAATAGGATTCGGCGCCACGTTGAGATCGATTCCGCCGTAAACCGTATTCAGATCCGTGACGTTGATGCGATTGAACAGATTGAAAAAGTCCGCGCTGAATTCGGCGCTGACCCGTTCGTTGAAATGGATTTCGCGCGCGATGCGCAAATCAAAGCTGGCGTATCCCGGTCCTTCCAGCGCGTTCCGGCCCAGCCTGCCCGGCCGGTCCGAGAGCGGGTTGCCGTCCCCGTTCGCGTCGGAACCCGCAAAGACGTTGAAACGCCTGCCGCTCTGAGCCGTGAGCAACGAACTGAATTTGAAATCGTGCAGCACGCTCACGCCTTTAGGAATTTGGCTGACAAAGACCAACGTGTACCGGTGGCCCAGGCTCTGACGCGAGATCGCCCGCTCGGTTGTGATGTCTGGACCTTCGGGCAAGTCGGCCAGGTTGGCCACCGATTCGGAGTTGTTGATGGTCTTGGAGAAGGTATAGCTGCTGTGAAGACTGAACCCTCGAGCAAAGCGCTTCTCGATTTGAAATGTTCCGCCGTGATGGATCGAGAACGCGATGTCGTCGATGACGTAAAAATCGCCGAGCTCGAGAAATCTTCGCCCGCCCGCCGCCCGCGCGAAGACGGGCTTACCCGATGGAAGCACGCCAGTCTGTACTCCATTCAGCAGACCCGTATGCGCAGCCAGCTTGAGTCCGTGCACGTACAAGTAGCTCACGGTTATCGCTACTCCGCCGCCAAGCTCGTGTGAAAACTCGAGACTGGCTTGCTCGGAATAGGGAGTACGGAGCCCGCCGCTCTTGTTATCCCTGAAACCCGGATTAACTATGCCACCGGCGACGGGCGCGGCCGGCACTTGTCCCGTCGAGGTGAAGATACAGGTCGCCAACTGCGCCGCGCTTGTTGTGACTATTGCCGGGCCGCCCGGACGGCATACGACGGACGTCGCCGCGACCGCGCCGCCAATAGTCGGTTGAATAAACCTGCCCTGAACCGGCGCAACGCCGGGGAACGCAATTTGTGCGTTAGGCAGACTGCCCGCGCTCAGCCACTGGCCCGTCACCAGTAACTGGCCAACGCTTGAAAAGAGGCGGTCGTTGAAGATTCCGAAGCCCGCTCTTACAACCGTCCTTGGGCTCACGGCGTACGCGAGGCCCACGCGCGGCTGGAAATTGTTCCGATCATTTCGCTGCACGAAGATCGAGGGGTATGTCTCGAAATCGTAGCGAAGCCCGTATGTGAGCGTGAACTTATGCGTCACCTTCCACTCATCCTGACCGAAGAACCCGTAAGAATTATGATCCAACGCGGTCTTGGTCAGTGACTCGAGACCACTGGGAACGTCTTGCGAGAACGGAATGCTGAGAGCAGGCCGCGTTGTTGTGCCGTTTGCGAGCGGCCACCAGAAGACGACCGGTGTCGGCGACGGAGCCAGAAAGGCCGGCAAGCTTGGAAAGATAACCCGCGCTGGAAAGAAGAGATCCCATTGCGCCGTGTTACGAATGTTGTTGAAGTCCACGCCCACCTTCAAAGCGTGAGCGCCCTTGATCAGACTGACGTTATCCGAGACCTGCAGGCGCGTTTCGCGGTAGGCGTCGACGTCCGACGTGCTCTTTCCGGTGATGATTAGATTGGAGATCTCCAGATCCGGCTCCTTGCGAACCGATGGGAACTCGAAGCTTCTCCGCGTCCACTGGAGGCGCGCTTCATTCACAGTGTGGTTCCCGATAAGGGCGGTGTCGCCGACTACGAACGACTGATCGAAGGTCTTGTTGTTTCGCGCCGTAGTCGAGGCAGGCGAGGCGCGCCCGCCTCCGCCCAGGAACCCGTCCGTGCTCGAATCCAGAAGGTTATAGCGAATGGACAAATCGTTGTTGCCGGTTAGCCTGTGATCCAACTTCACGAGGAACCCATCGTAGTCGTTCGCACGAAGCAGATCGATCACCTCGGGCGTCAGGCCAAAGAATCTCTTGGTCGCATTGATGGCCGCGAGGTTGTTCAGTATTACCGACGAAAACTTGTTGGATTCGGCGCGGCGCTGCCCCTCGTAGCTGCCGAAGAAGAAGGTCTTGTCCTTTCTCACCGGCCCGCCCACCGTTGCGCCGTACTGGTTCTGGTGAAGCACCGGGTTAGGACCGGTCAGGATAGGCTCGGCATTGAACGAATCGTTCATCCCGAAGTAATACGCTGAACCGCTGAACCGATTCGTGCCCGACTTCGTGACGATGTTCACGAAGCCGCCGAGCGCCCGGCCATACTCGGCGAGGAACGTGGAGTTGAGGATACGAAACTCCCGCACCGCCTCTTGAGACGGCGTAACGCGGGGCAAACCCGTGAACGTCTGAATATTGTCAACGCCATCGACGAGTATCAGCGTGCTCATCTCCGACTGCCCGCCGAAAGTCAGCCGTGGCGCCGCCGCCGAGCCAACCCCGGCGTCGGGTTCCTTGAAAGCGCCGCCGCCGACATTCTCGCGGCCCGGCGCAACCCCGCTGGACAGCTTGGCGAAGTCCACGAAGTTGCGGCCGATGATGGGGAGCGACTCTATGGATCGCTCGCTGACTACGCGGCTCAATTCGGCTCGGGTTGGCTCGATGAGCGGCGCTTCCTGCCTGACCTCGACGACTTCGCTGACGCCTCCGACCTGCAGCGACAGATCCAGCACGACCGCGCCGCCGACGGTCAACACGACTCCGCTTTGAACCAGAGTCTTGAAACCCGATCGTTCAGCGCGGAGTTCATACTGGCCGGGGTCGAGATTCGGAAGGCTGTAGCGGCCGTCGCCGTCTGTTTTGGAATCGCGGACGGCCCCAGTTTGAGTATTCTTCGCGCTGAGCTTCACGTCCGGGACGACCGCGCCCGATGCGTCGCGGATCGTACCGGATAAAGTGGCGCTGGTGGTTTGCCCAAGGACGGCCGTTCCGGCCAGCAGCAACACCAGCGCCGCCACTAACCAGGATTTTTCGTTAGTCATTGTCGTACCTCCTCCTTTCACGTTCCATTTGATGGTTGAAAGCGAACCTCCTCCAATTCCGGCTGGGACTTTTCAGCCGGATAAGTTCACAAAGAGAACTGCCGCGTTACTCTTATCAGATCACACAGCGTACAACCCTTGCAGCCGAAAAGCCGCCCGCTCAAACGCTCATCGCGGCGATAGCCTTGACTACCTCGCGGTAATCTTCCGCGGCCGGGCCTTTAAGATGATCGGCCAAATTGAGGCGGCCGCCCCATTCCTGACGGCGAGCGGCCGCTTCAGCCATGATCGGTTCTATTCCCGCTCCGCGCAACATCTCAGCGGCCTCTTCCATCTCTCGGGCGCGGCGTTCGCCATGTTCCATGACACGGCCGATCATATAACCCGCGAGCCGGCTCCAGTTCATACCGGGAAGCGTCTCGTCCAGCGAAGCGAAGACTCGCTCATCGGCGCCATAGTGGCTCGCTCCCAACGCGCATTCCAGCAACAGCGCCTCCAGGCCCTTGACGATGATGCTCCGGCACATCTTAACGGCCGAAGCGGCTCCCACTTGATCGGAGACGACTTCAAGACGGAGACCGTACGGCGAGAGAATATCCGCCAATGTACGGGCGTGAGCGCCGCCAAGCAACATCGGCACTCGGTGACCATGCGGCGGAACGGCGGCCATCACCGCCGCTTCGACAAATCGCGCACCGGACGAAGCGACAATACGGCTGATGGACTGCTTCGTAGCCGGCGAAACCGAATTCAAATCGGCGTAGAGATGCCGCGCTTGAAGAAACGGCGCCGTTTCTTCTGCCGCCGCTACTGCCGCGTTCGCCGTGACGGTCGAAAAAAGAATATCGCACGCCGCCGCAATGCTCGCGTTCGATTCGAGCAAGGTCACATAGCTTGCTTTCGCGCGTTCTTGAATCCGGTCTCCCAGCCGCGGCGTGCGCGTGTTTATGTCATAAGCGAACAGTTGTTCAGCCCCTTCGCCTCGCAGTCCTCGTGCGATGTGAAAGCCGGCCTCCCCGAAACCTATAAAGCCGATGGGGTTGTCATTTGTCATTTGTCATTTGTCA
>JAHFUG010000042.1:4917-26521 GCA_023265195.1 Blastocatellia bacterium
AATGACAAATGACAAATGACCAATCACAAACGGGCAAAGTATTGCAATCGACCTAACCTGTGTCAAGCGAACTTTGCTTTTCTGCTATATCAGAATTACACTCGTGAATCTTGGGGAAAAGAAGGGCTCAGCACCAATCAGTGATATGCCTGACGAAGATCAACGGAGAGCGCTTCTTGACGCGCCTTGGCGTTAACGAGCATAGTCGAACGGTGATGCTTTGATCACCCCGAACTCGGCGGCGCTCCTCGCGAGGTAGCTAAACGATGAAGGAATCTCCGGAAACCGTGAGCCTTGCTGGAGAGGCGTATGTAGTATTACGCGATCGAATCCTGCGCGGCGAACTGCCAATTGGGAAAGTGATATCCCGCCGCAAGCTGGCGGCTGAACTCGGTATGAGCCTGCTTCCGGTCTCGGAGGCGTTCATGCGATTGGAATTCGAAGGATTGCTCGAGAGCCGCCCTCGAGCCGGAACTAGAGTCAGAATACCCACCGAGGAAGATGTGAGAGGACATTACGTCGTGCGGCAGGCGCTCGAGGCCGAGTCGGCGTGGCTGTTCGCCAAGGCGGCGACGGCCCGCGAGCGAATAGAATTGCAGCGGCTGGCGGCGCGCGTTGACACGTTGTCCACGCAAACCGATGGAAACCGATTCGTCTATCTGAGCCTTCACGAAAAGCTCCATCGCCGCATCGCCGAGTGTACGCGATGCCGGATACTGTGCGAAGCAATCGAGAAGAATCACGTGTTGGCGTCCACGTGGCTGTGCGTCGCAAGGCAAGCCGCTCCCGGCCAGTCGCCGCGCCGCCATCAGGACCTAATCGAAGTCCTGGCTGCCGGCGATCCGGTCTCCGCGGCCGAAGCAATGCGAGCCCACATCAATTCCGCGTTGCAAAATACGCTGCATCGCCTCGATCCCTACTTCAAGCTCCGCGAAGCCAACGGAAGGACCTACGTCCGAAGCCTGAATTCGAGGAGTCTAAAGAAGGGTAGAAGTTCATCCGCCGCCTCAGACGGATGAAATTCTTGAACAGCCTGCCTGTCGAATGAAGCACGCCGGAGCAAAACTAGCGCTAGTAGCGAAAGACACTGTTTGTATCGTTGGACGGACGCCAGTCACGAGACGATGCCGTTATCGACGGAGATAGAATATGCCAGAGCGTATCCTAGTAATCGATTATGCGAGGGAGCGGCGCGAGCACCTCAAGGGGCGGCTCCGCGCCGGCCTCTCGGATGTGGAGGTCTTCGAACTCGCAACAGACCCACCAGACGCAGCGAAGAACACCAATACCGGCAAACTTGATGATCTGAAAGCGATAACATACGACATGATTATCGGCCACATAGGCGGCAATCCATCTGGGTATGAATGCTTGAGGACATTCAAGGCACAAAATCCGCGAGGGAAGGCGATTCTCTACACAAAACAAGACGCGATACCGCTGGCGCAGTTAGAAGGTCTCAGACTCGCGAACGCAGTCGTCAAGAGGGCGCAAAACGACAGCCTCGTGTTTGCGAACGATTCCGAGATGCTGGACATTGTCAATCGAGTACGAAGTGAAGCGGGGATTGTCCATTGGAGCAGCCCATTTAAGGACAAAGCCGTGCTGCTCACTCTGATTCCGCTCGCGACTGCTGCTATCGGTCTTCTCGGAGCACTGTTGAGGCTGCTCACGGGCGGATGAAAACCCGGGTAGTGTCCCCGAGTGTGTTGCTATCGGAGCCAGCCACACGTCGGCGCGAGGTGGACATGGCTCGATTAAACAATCCTATATCTATATGTAAGCGACAGTAAGCGACAAGAGTTTAACTCGTAGAGACGGCCTATCTGTAAGCGCTAGGCCGGGATGAATCTCTCTTAGGGGGCGTAAAAAAATAAGTTCCCTTTTTCGAGGGAGTTCACCGCACCGCAGAGACCGCAAAGAGGGACGCGGAGGCCGCTTACTCTCTGCGGCTCTCTCAGCGATCTCTGCGGCTCTGCGGTGAAGTCCTCACTTCACCGGCGGTCCTCACCTCGTGCTGCCGCATAACTCAAAACGGGAAGTTATTTTTTTTTACGCCTCCTTAGCTCCGTTAGGAGCGGCCATTGTGGCGGAGATTGGGGGCGCTCCTAACGGAGCTGGCAGGGTGAGGGTATCGCTCATATCTACAGACAGGTGTCTCCTACGGAGACAGCCCACAAGCGAAACCAAGCCGATCCCCGATCCACTTGGACGCGGCGCCACGGATTAGGACACTTCCATCTTCAAGGCGCGGTGACCAAAGGAAGCTCGATGAAACTCGCCTGGCTCGGCGTGTGGTAGATCCGTTGCGCCGCCTTTCGAAAATCCTCAGGTTTGGCCCAGAAGATATTGGGTACGAATGTCTGAGGATTGCGGTCATAGAGCGGGAACCACGTCGACTGGATCTGCACCATGATCCGATGGCCTCTCGGAAACACGTGATTCGCCGTGGGCAGAGCGAACCGATAGAGCAGAGGCTGATTCGCCGCGATGGGTTTTGGAAATTCAAAGCTCTCGCGGTAACGGCCCCTAAAGATGTCGGCCGAGATCATCAACTGATAGCCGCCCATGTTCGGCTGGCCCGCCACCTCGTCGGGATAGAGGTCGATGACCTTGACCACCCAGTCGGAGTCGGTTCCACTCGTCGACGCGATCAGATTGGCGATCGGCTGACCGCTGATCTTTACCGGCCCGGTCAATACATCGGAGACGAACGCCAGAACATCCGGGCGGCCCGAAGCTTCCCGCTGATCGTCCACAAGCCACCGCGACCACGACGGAGTATCGATCGGGCGCGCCCGGTAAGGAACCGGTTTAGCCGGATCAGAGACGTATTCTTCAAATTGAGAATCGCCTGAAGCCGGCGCGTTGAAACCCAGCTTGAGTCCCTCGTTGAAGTACAAAGGCGCCGGCCGTACCGCGCACCCGGCCGGGCAGCCGCTTGGCCAGGACGGCAGCCGCCGCCACACGTTCGTTCCGGTCTCGAACGCCACAACCGGCGGAATGCCGGCTTTCGGCGCGCCCTCCTTCAAGTATTCATCCAGAAACGGCCGTAGAATTTCCTGGCGGAAGTATAGCGCCGTATCGCCGCCAAACTTCACCGCGCCCAGCGAACTGCCGTCTCCGATCTCCTGCCCGTGATGCCACGGACCCATCACCAGAAAGACCTTGTCATTATTAACGTCCTTAGGCTTGATCGCTTTATAGACCGCGATGTCGCCGTAGACGTCCTCCTGATCCCATAGACTATGCACGAGCATCACGGGCACATTCAGCGGCTGGGCCGCCAGGATCTTATCCATCGCCTGGTCCCGCCAGAACGCGTCGTAGCTCGGATGTTCGAGGATCTTTCGCCAGAAGCCGGTTTGTTCGAGTCCTCTCCTCCGCCCAAGCTCGCCCGCCGATCCGGCCTGCATGTACATATCGTATTCGTCGAAGTGACTCGTCCACCATTTAACGTCGTTCGCCCGCGTCGCCTCCTGATCGTAGATGTAACTCATGTTGGGCTGGCGAAACGCTCCGTTGTGAAACCAGTCATCACCCATCCAGCCATCGACCATCGGGTTCATCGGCACGGACACCTTGAGCGCGGGATGAGGATTGACTAGAGCCATCAATGGCAGGAACCCGTCATACGAGATGCCGAGGATTCCAACCCTGCCATTGCTTTCCGAAACGTTCTTAACCAGCCAGTCGATGGTGTCATAGGTGTCGGTGGCATGATCGACCGGGGTTGGGTTTTGCGGGCCATGCAATGGGCGATTCATGACGTAGTCGCCTTCCGAGCCGTACTTGCCGCGTATGTCCTGAACCACGCGAATGTAGCCGCCTTCGACGATCACGTCGGTGGCGTTGTCGTAGCCGGTCAGGATCGGGCCGAGGTGAGAGCTATGCGCATGGCTGGTGAGTTCCGCGGCGTTGTATGGCGTACGAGTAAGCAGGATCGGCGCGCGGCTCGCTCCCTTCGGTACGAGGATAACGGTGTGCAGCTTCACGCCGTCACGCATCGGGATCATCACGTCTCGTCTGGTGTAATCGAAGCCATAGTTGGTGGGTTCGAACTTCTCCGGCGTTTCGCTTGGCAGGCTGGGATACTTGTTCTTCTGATCCGCCGATTGACCACGGGCCCCTTCGTCCTTCTTCTTATCGAGCTTCTTGTCATCGCCGATCGGCGTCTTAGAGAAGGCTCCGCCATTCACCAAGAGCAAGCAAAGGACGAGCAAAACGCCGGCTACGCGCTCTCGCTTCATAGAGTGTCCTCCAGGATTGATGATTGATGAATGATGATTGATGAATGCAAATTGTGAATTGGGCTTGGATCATCAATCATCATCATCATCATCTTTGATGTTTGGCCCAACTAGATTAGTCTATTGAGAAATGGTAACCCGCTGGCGCCGCATCCAACTGCCTATTTAGGCTGCTTCAAATCCCTCAGCACCGGGTAGAACTGCGTGAAAACATTGTCGTCCTCCCCGTGTTGGTTGTGACAACTCCAACAAGCCGTTTTTGGAAACGCCGTCGAGGTCTTCTTCGATCCGTTCGCGAAGTCAAAGTAGGCCCAACCTTCCTCGAACTTGTCGTGATCCTTCAATGCGACTTCAACGGCGACTCGGTCGCCTTCGAAGTAGCCCTGCTTATTGATCGAGACCTTCTGTTCGGGCTTGTGGACCTCCATAACCAGCATGGTCTTCTCGGGAAACTTCCCCGTGCGTTTGAATTGTGCGTAGGCCTCAGGCTGCAAGTAGACATGGTGAAATGCGCCGGGGCCTGCGTCGCGCGCTGCTTCCGAATACGACAGGCCGATGGACGCGCCGACGTAGACCCACGAGCGATAATCCTCCGGCAGCATGAGTTGCTTGCCGTCGGCGTATCGCGGCTGTGTCATTTTCTGGACGCCGGAAGAATCTTCGGCGCGAATCAGGTTGACGCCTGCGGCTCCAAATCCGGCTATCGCGGTTATCAAGATCGCCGTCTTCAGGCGCTTCGCGAAAGAGGTTCGATCAACTCTCATTTTTTTCTCCTCGAGGCTCCAATAATCGCACTAGGCGCGCCCGTGGCGTTACATCCACAAGCGCGCTTGCGCCTTTACTGTGCGTGGGGCGCCTTGCTCGGGTCGTCCGCCGGGTTCACATAATTCAGCACGAACGGTCCCATCCCGTGCACCTGAATGACAGCCGAGGTCTTGGCCATCGCGAAATGGCGCATCTCCGCGGGCAACATTGCGTAGCCCCCAGCCGGTAGAATCCTGAGGTCTGCCCGATCGAACTTCTCGCCCATGCCGAGAGCCATAGCGCCTGAGAGCACGGTTACGTGTTCATCAGTCGGATGCCAGTGCGGCGCTATCTTATAACCGGCGGGCAGTTTCAGTCTAATGACAAACGGCCCGGCCTTGCCCGGATCGCCCGAGATAACGGCGAGTTGCGCGCCCTTTGGGAGACTCGGCGGCGGCGGACCCCACTTAATCTCCCAAGGACCAATCGCGATGTGGGTCTTTGTTTCTTGCGCAAGGCCGAGAGCGGCCACTGCAACGAGACTGAGCACGATACTAAATATCTTCCGCATTTTGACACACCTCCAATTCGTAATCTTTCGTTAATGAACTGACAGATTCCTGACTCACCAATCGATCCAATCCTATCACGCGTCCTTTTTCAGTCCGCGAAACCATTCTATGGTCGCACGCAATCCTTCTCGCAAGGCGTAGAGCGGCCGGTAGTCCAGCAGTTGGCCTGCGCGGCTTATGTCCGCGCACCGCCGCGCAACGTTGTCGACGATCCGCCGAGCTTCGTACCTGATCGAGCTCGACGGATCAACGGCTGGATCGCCCGAGACTATGCTTATGATCTCCGCCGCGAGTGCGGTCACGGAAGTTTCAACCCCGGAACCGAGATTCAAGACAACGCCTTCAACGCCGCTTGCGGTTACGGCGTCGCCCGTCGCGCGGGCTATGTCGGCCACGTAACCGAAGTCGCGCGTTTGAGCGCCGTCTCCGAAAACGAGAAGCGGCTTGCCGGCCAGTGCTCGATCGATGAAGATGCTGACGACTCCGCCGTATATCGAATTGGGTGTTTGACGCGGGCCGTAGGTATTGAAGTAGCGCAAGCACACGACTGGAAGCCCGTACACGCGGTGGTGCACCAGACAGTATTGCTCGGCGGCCAGCTTCGACACCGCGTACGGACTCATGGGCCCAACGCAATCGCTTTCAGACTCGGGAATCTTCGTTGGGCTCCCGTAGACGGATGCCGAGGATGCGTACACAAAACGACGCACCTTGCGTTTGGCCGCCAGCCGCAGCAAACCGAGAGTCGCGCGAGTGTTGACGTCGAGATCGACCATCGGTTCTTCGACCGAGCTTGCGAGGCCCCGCACCGCGGCGTGCACGATACAATCGGCGCGCGCGACGAGCTGCTCCATCAATCGCTCGTCTCGAACGTCTCCTTCATGAAATTCAAATCGCGGATGTCCCTTGAGGTGGCTGATGTTAGCGCGGAAGCCCTGGCTGAAGTCGTCAACGCCTAACACGCGAAAACCGCGATCGATCAAGACATCGGCCACATGGCTCGGAATGAACCCCGCAACACCCGTCAACAGCACTGTTTCGCTCATCGCGATCTTACCTTTCCATGCGGCGCGGCCATTCCGGCGCGGCCATTATTTTGCGCGGCGATTTATTTTGACTCCCTGAGCGCGCCAACCGCGAAGATCTCCGTGCAAAGATCGGGCAACTCGTCGCCCAGGATGTTGAGCCCATCCAGAATTCCGGCGTCCCACCCAACCATCTGCGCGTTCGCCAGTGGCTTCAGGAACAGTCCCCCCATATCGACGACCTCGTATCCGGCTCCTTCGAGCTCCAGGCGCAGGCTTGCCAGGTCGTACGCTCGGCGGTGCCCTATCTTCAAATCCGATTCCGTCAACTCGTAACAATCCTCGATCAACCTCATTGCTTTGCCGAGCCTGCGATTCAACGAGACCGCGTTGGGTACGAATACAATCAATCGGCCCCCAGGAGCAAGCCACTTCTTCGTCTTGTTCAAAACCAGCCCTGGGTCCGCCAGGTGCTCCAGTAATCCGCCCGCCACAATGCAGTCGAATCCGCGAGCCGGCTCGAACTCTTCGATAAGACTCTGATGAAAAGTTACGTTTCCGGACACCAGAGCTTTCGCCCGCTCGATGTACATTGCCGATCCGTCAACGGCGTCGACGTGACGAAAGACCGTCGACAGGTATCGCGTCAGGAGCCCTTCCCCGCAGCCGAGTTCGAGCGCGCTTTCTCCCGCGCACCCTAATTGATCGAGACGCTTCATGCGGTAGCGCGAGAGCGTTTCGTTGAAATCTTCCAGGTAGCTATGTTTTGCCGAAAGCCGAGCCAGGCGCGCGCTCTCGGGCTCCGAAGCATCCGGGCGCGGCGGCTCGTCATCGTATTGCGCTTTGCTCGCCGCCTCGCCGCGATCCGCGAGCAACTGCTCGATGGTTTTCCCAACATCAGTCCACGATGTGAACTTTATCGCGCGGTCATCAATAATGACGTCGCCGTGCGGTTTACCTAACTCGAGATGGTGATACTTGAATCCGAAGGCGCGCAACTGCTCGTGCGTTTGCCTCATGTACTTGAAGTTGCGCGACGTGTAAAACACGACCTGGTGGCCCGCGTCGAAGAGTTTGCTTACAAACGCGGCGGCGCCGGGAAGCGGCGCGCACTTTTCGTATTCGCCGGGTTTCTGCTGGGTCAACACCGTCCCGTCGACGTCAATCACGAACCTCATATTTTCCTCCCGGCTCGGATTGGTAAAGAAACTGGGAACTCCAGTAGCGATTCATAACGACGCCCTCGCGAATTTTGATTTCTGGAAGCTCCCATCCCATCAGCAATCGCACGAGGATCTCAGCAGCATTGAGCCCGGCCGCCACCGCCAACGGCAACCCGCCCGATGCAAATCTGGGATTGATCTCAAAGAACTTCAATCCGTCCGTCACGCGTTTGCACTGCAAGTTCGAAGGGCCGGGCAAGCGCAACGCCTCGACGATTTTTTTGGACGTCTGGATTATTTCCTGATCCTGGATGGTTGTTCCGCGAATCGAAAGGCCCCCGTATATTCGGTTTCTGACTCGGGGCGAAGCCGCGATCATCTTTCCCTCGAGGTCCGACATGACGTCAACCGTGAACTCTTCGCCATCGAGAAACTCCTGCACGACGAAATCGGGTTTGAGGTGATAATCAAGATCTCGCCGGCTATCGATTCTCAAAGCATCCTTTGAGCCGGAGCCGGTTCGGCGTTTCAGAAACACTGGGTAGTTGAACTCTCCGCCAATGGCTTCATCGTAGCTCCAGGTCTTCGGGCACGCCACTCCGATATTTTCGAAGAATTGAATCACTGCCAGTTTGTCGTCGCACAGCGCGAGCGTCGATTCTTCCGGCACGCTCAGCCGAATCCCGCGCGCTTCGATTTCCTCTTTATGCCTGGCGAAAACCGGCAGTTCCGCGGAATAAATAGGCAGGACGGCGTCGACTCGCTCCCTCGAACAAATTTCCAAGAGGCGCGGAATGAAACCGGGATCGGTCGCGCGAGGCAGTACGTAACCGCGCTCCGCCATGAAGAGGCCCGCCGCCAGCGGGTCAAGATCACAACAAACCAGTCTCAACGGAAGACCCGTTCTCCGCAACGCATCGATGACGTTGATTGCGTTGGTGGCTCCGGCGCTGGTTATGAGAATGGTTACGGGGTCCGGCATTCTAGCTCGAACGTCTACTCACAGGCGACGGCCCTGCCGCCCTGCTTGAGTGACTGCTGGCAAGCCTCGAGCACTTGTAATACGCGCACTCCGTTGACGCCGTCGGCAAGCGGTTGCTTGCCCTGCTCGATGCATTCCACGAAGTGACGGCATTCGAGCAGGAGCGGTTCGGTGGTGTCAATGCGCGGGATCAAGATGTCTCCGATTCTGAGAGTCATCGCTTGCGTGTAAGAGGCGTAAGGGGGCATGTCAACGCCGCTGTCGTATATGCGCAACTTTTCGGCCGCGGCCGTATCGTCCAGAGCGGCCATCTTTCGGTCGCCCACTACGACAAACTCCCGCTCGCGGTGCGGGTCGAGCCAGCTCACGTGGCTGTGATAGACAATGCCGCTGCGAAACCGGAGCGTCAGGAACGCGATGTCTTCAACGCCCGGCTGCAGGTACGAGAATGCATGGGCCGACACTTCGAAGGGCTGGTCGTCTAATAAGTAGAGGGCGACCGACACATCATGGGGGGCCAGGCTCCAGATGACGCTCTCGTCCGCGCGAACCCGGCCCAGATTCACGCGGCGAGAGTAGATGTAATAGATCCGGCCCAGCTCGTTGCCTAGCACGAGGTCTTTGAGTTTTCTTATCGCCGGGTGGAACAACAACAGATGTCCCACCATGAGCGTTAGTTTCTTTTGATCCGCCAGGGCGGCCAGTTCCTGGGCCTCGCCGACGGTCAGCGCCACCGGCTTCTCAACAAACACGTGTTTGTTGCGTTCCAACGCCCGCTTAACCAGTCCGTGGTGAGTGACGGCCGGGGTCGCAATCACTACCGCGTCGATATCGGGATCATCTAAAACCACGTCATACGATGAAGTGAAATTTATGTCTTTGTACTTTTGCTGATAACTCGCCAGCCGTTGCTCGTCCAGGTCGCAGCCCGCCTTCACTTTGACATCGGAAAAGCTCGCGAAGTTTCTGAGGAGGTTCGGCCCCCAGTAGCCTATGCCGATTTGTCCAATAGTGATCATTCAACGCTTTCGCATCAATGATACGAAAGGACAAACACTACCATAGCGCCGATGAAAGAACCAATCCGCCAGGTAAGCCTCGATGCTTAACGGTTGTGGGGCCAAAGCAAAGGGAGTCCGACGAGCCGGCGGCTTGTCGGACTCCTTATGCGAATCAAAGGAGTCCTTTGCCCCAATTTCCTAGAACGGTGAGGCGCCCAGGCAGCCTGTGTCGCCCACGGGATTAAGACACTACTCAGCTAAAGGGTGCTTAAGGGTATTTGGGCATTGTTATTATCTGCCCGAATCGTAGCGAGATTGATTGTCGCGTTCTCAGTACCACCTCGATTCATCGAGGTTCTGTCCAAGCATTCTTTCCACTCCACCTCCCCAGTATCCGTTGAGCACCCTCAGCTAAGGGGCGTAAGAAAAGTAGGTTCCCTCTTTCGAGGAGGTTCACCGCGGAGTCGCAGAGGCCGCAGAGAGGGACGCAGAGAGGGCTTGCTCTCTGCGGCTCTCTCAGCGATCTCCGCGACTCTGCGGTGAAGTTCTCACTTCACCTGCGGTCCTCATCTCGTGCTGCCGCATAACTCAAAACGGGAAGTTATTTTTTTCGTCTCCTAAGCTAAAGCGCAGGTAGACAATCATCCCGCCTTCTGGGATAATTCGCAGCTTCAGAAAGACGTCTATTTCGTATCCGTGGGAGACAACGCGATGAAAGATCGGGTTCAGACGGATGGAGCGCCCAAAGCAATAGGGCCTTACTCGCAGGCCATAAAAGCCAACGGCCTGATGTTCTGTTCGGGACAGGTTGCATTGAACCCCGCGACGGGGCAAGTTATCGCGGGAGGCATTCGGGAACAAACCGACCAAGTGTTGAAGAATCTCAAAGCGGTCCTGGAGGCTGGGGGGACTTCGCTGGATCAGGTAGTCAAAACGACCGTCTTTCTCTCCGACCTCACTGACTTCGAGGAGATGAATAAAGTCTATGGCGGTTTCTTCAATGATCCGCCGCCAGCCAGATCAACAGTGCAGGTAGCGCGGCTTCCGAAAGACGTCAGGATTGAAATCGACGTTATCGCATTGGCGATTTAGTCCGTTGTCACTGGTCATTTGTCATTCGCAAAGCATCGTCCGCAAGTACGAATGGACCAAAGAATCAAGTGACTAATGACCGATAACAAGTGAGGAATGACAACTAACTAATGATTGAGCTACGCCGCCTTCACGACTTTTCCGGCTTTCAAGCAACGAGTGCATACTTTGATGCGTTTGACTACGCCGTCAACCAGGGCGCGCACTCCCTGAAGGTTCGGGTTGAACCGGCGGTTGGTCCTATTGTTGGCGTGGCTGACGGTGTGTCCGAATTGCGGGCCCTTGCCGCATACATCGCATCGCTTAGACATTCCCTACTCCTCCAGCAGTCGAATTTGACATGAAAGCAAACCGAAAGTCTAGCATGGGCGGCGGGCGAGCCGTCAAACCATTTCGAAGGAGCATATCAGTGTTCAGCACTAAGAGAATCCTCACCGCGGCGTTGATAGCCGCGGCCTCCATTACAACCGCTTGCAACAAAAACAAGCCGGATGAAGCCGTGGCCACCGTCGGGTCACGCCAGATCACGCTCAAACAAGTGGACAGCGTGATCAAACAGCAAATGGACGCGAGCGGGAGCGGCGGTTCCCTATCGCCGGTCGAGCTTGTCGCCGCGCGCATGGGCGCGCTCGATAACCTGTTGCAGGCCGAGGCTCTCTTTCAGAGGTCTCAGAAAGACAACCTCGTCCCGGATGACGCCAAGGTCACCCAGGAAATTCAGAAGCGCAAGCAAGAGGCCGGAGTGACCGAAGAGCAGTTCCAAACTCAGATGAAGCAAGCCGGGCTGAACGATGAAGACATTCGCGACAAAGTTCGAAGAGAACTGGCGATCAACGCCCTGAAGGATCGCGAAAAGGCCCGGGTCACCGCGCCGACCGAGGACGAGACCCGAAAATACTATGAGGATCATAAATCAGAGTTTGTCGCCGAGCGGGGAGGCGATATCTCAGTGATAGCGGTCTCGCCCAGCAACAACGGAGGCGACGCCGGGGCCGATCAAAAGATGAAAGCCGTGTATGCCCAGCTTCGCGGGCAAACGGATTTTGCGACCGTGGCGACTCAGAAATCCGAGGAACCCAATTCGGCGTTGCGTGGAGGCAGGCTGGGATTCGCGTCTGAAGACGGCCTCAAGCAGAGCTTCCCCGCCATTCCCGGAATCGCGACACGGCTGATGGCGATGAAAGAAGGGGAATATACGGAGCCCATTAAAGACACAACAGGAAACTGGTATATATTCAAACTGAATCTCAAACGAGAGCAGGCGCAAAACCTGACCTACGACGACCCCGCCGTTCGCAAGAGCATCGTTGACACGATCACCCAGCAGCGTCAGCAGGTGCTCCTTAGCGCCCTGCTGGCCGTCGCGATGGGCGAGACTACGATAAAGAACCATCTGGCTGAGCGGCTAATCGAACACCCTGAGTCCATGGTTCAGATGAAGCCATCGGCTCTGCTCGAGCAAGCGGCGCAGCCACAGCAGCAGCAGCCTAGAATGGTTGACGAGAGCCAAGTCAAGAATTCCAATCAGCCGAGGACCGCGAATTCTAACGGGTCCAGTTCGAATCGGCCCGTTTCGAATTCAAACAAGAAGTAAGAGCCCGTGGAATCGGAGGGGGCCCCGGCTCCCTCTAACGGGGCTCCAGCACCAATGCTTTTCCGGCTCGAAGACGTCCACAAGTCATACGGCGCTCACGACGTACTGAGTGGGGTGACCTTTCAAGTCAATCCGGGCGATCGCGCCGGGCTTGTCGGGCGAAACGGCGCCGGTAAGACGACCATCTTTCGGCTACTCCTCGGAACTGAACAACCCGACCGCGGCGATGTGATCTCTCTAAGAGGACTGCGGATAGGATTGCTCGAACAGCAGCCTGTCTTCCGAAACCACGTCTCAGTTCTCGAAGAAGCGCTCTCCGTCTTCAGCGATCTTCAACACATCGAGCGTGAAATGCTGCGCTTGGAACATCTGATGAGCGAGTCGTCGGAAGACACGCTCGAGCAAGCAATGCATGGTTATAGCGATCTCCGCCATCGTTATGAATCGGAGGGCGGCTTCACCTATCATTCACGCGCGGAGTCGGTGCTTGCGGGCCTGGGATTCAAGAAGGAGGAGATGGATCAAAGCGCGGCCCAACTCAGCGGCGGCCAAAAGGCCAGGCTGGCGTTGAGCAAGCTGCTGTTAGCCGAGCCGGACGCCCTTCTTCTGGACGAGCCTACGAATCACCTGGACGTCAACGCCGTTGAATGGCTCGAAGATTTCCTGTCCGAGTACAAGAAGGCGTTTGTAATAATCTCGCACGACCGATTCCTCCTCGACCGCACCGCCACGAAAATAATCGAGGTGGAGGGCGGCCTCGCTTCGGTTTTTACCGGTAACTACACCGCATATGTCAATCAGAGGGAGGAACGGAGACAGACTCAGATTAAGCTGTACGAGCAACAGCAGGAGATGATCGCGCGGACCGAGGAGTTCATCCGGCGGAACATAGCCGGGCAAAAAACAAAGGCAGCCAAGTCCCGGCGCAACAAGCTCGAGCGGCTCGAACGAGTGGAAGCGGTTCTTAGTGAAGAGCCGGGGGGAAACTTCAAACTCCGAGACATCGTTCGCACGGGAGATCAGGTGCTCTATGCCGATAAACTTTCCGTCGGCTATAAATCCGCCGTGCTCGTCAACGAGATGTCCTTTATGGTTCGCCGGGGCGAGCGCATCGGAATAATTGGACCAAACGGCAGCGGCAAGACTACCTTCCTCAAAACAATCGTCGGCGTTGTCGAGCCATTGGCTGGAGGCTTCACCTGGGGAGCCAAGGTCGACTTCGGCTACTTCGATCAAGAACTCGCCGGCCTCAACAAAACGACGACTGTAATCGAGGAGACGTCAGCCGTCGCGGCCGGCGCGTCGCTGGCTGAGTTGCGCGGCTATCTGGCCCGGTTTCTCTTCACCGGCGACGACGTCTTCAAGCCCGTTGCGGCGCTGTCCGGCGGCGAGCAAAGCCGCCTCGCGCTCGCGAAGCTCATATACAGCGGGGTCAACGTTCTCATACTGGACGAGCCGACCAACCATCTCGACATACCATCACGCGAAGCGCTGGAGCAAGCGCTTACGGAATACGGCGGCACGATAATAGCCGTCTCGCACGACCGCTACTTCCTGGACAAGATCACAACCGAGATACTCCACTTCGAAGGAGGCGAAGCCGTTTTTCAGGCTGGGACCTATTCAGACTACTACGCGAACCACCATAAGAAGCGAGTACCGGTCGAAGAGCCGCGGCCAACTGCTCGCAAACGGGACAAAGCTCGGGCGCCGGCCGGAACCGAGAAACGCCGCTCTCCCGACCAGATCGAGGAAGAGATAAGTCTGCTCGAAGGGGAGATGGCGGCGCTGTCCGAAAGACTCTCAAACCCGTCCTTGAATTGGCGGCCTGAAGAGTACGCCGAAATAGGGAAACGGCAGACGGAGATCGCTGCCCGGTTAGAGAGCCTCTATCTCGAATGGGAATCCGTTAGCGGAAGGTCCTCGGATGGAAGCGCCAACCTTCAGCGCTGAAATCGTCGATCTGAAGATTCACTCGCGGGTTCGCTTTACGATCATCAACGTCATGTCGTCTATCGGAGGCGCGGCGCCCACGAAACGTGAAAGGGCTTCGTCAACACGATCGCGAATCCCGGACGCGGACCGGTCGAGATTCTTCAGCGCCACTTCCGTTAGCCGCGAGTCTCCGAACTCCTCGTCCGCTTCATTGACGGATTCGCTGATCCCATCGCTGTATACAACCAGCACATCACCGGGCTCCAGCAAGACAGCCGCTTCCGCGTATCGCGAACCAGGCATTACTCCAATCGGCAGTCCACCCGTTTCGAGCCGGACGATTTCACCCGAACGCCGAAGCAGAATAGGAGGGTTATGGCCGGCGTTCGAGTAACATAGCTCCCCAGTCTCGGGGTCCAAGTCGGCATAGAAAAGCGTCACGAACTTATTCAAGGGAGAGTTTTCATAAATGTAGCGGTTGATCTCTCCCATGATCTCCGAGATTGACGCGATCGTCTGTGACTGTGCGCGAACCGCCGCGTGCAACGACGACATCAGCAAAGCGGCTCCTGTTCCCTTCCCCGACACATCCCCGAGGGCGACGACCAGCCGGTTGTCTTTCTTGCGTGTAATGAAGTCGTAATAGTCTCCTCCGATCTCGCGGCACGGGAATGAAACGCCGGTCAGATCCCAGCCCTCGATCTTCGGCGGGGCCACAGGCTGCAGCCGCATCTGAATCTCTGAGGCGACTTTGAGTTCTTCCTCCATTCGACGCTTCTCGAGGCGCTCTTCCAACAGCCGCTCGTGCTCGATCTTTATCGATGCAACCGACGCCACGGTGTGAAGCACCTTAAGATCCTCCTCGGTGAAGCGGCTGTCGAAGGCGTTGTCGACGTAGATCATTCCGAATATCTCTTCGCCGCTCGCTAGCGGAACCGCCATAACCGAGCGAATCTGGCTCAGCACGACCGAGTTCTGGGATTGGAACCGAGGATCGTGCATCGCGTCCGAGGTCAATACCGACGCGCCGTCATTCAGCACCTTGTTAGTGATTGAGCGGCTGATCTGCACCCCGGGCGCCGTGGGACTGGAAGGCTCATTCGCGCCGTGCGAGATTTTGCAGATCAATTCTTCCCCTTCCTTGAGAAACAGAAAGCCGCGCTCGCCGGGGATCGCCTCGAAGACCAGATCTATGGTCATCTTCAGTGTCTCTTCGAGGGAGGTATTGGGCAGCAAGGCGATCCCGACCTTTGAAACTATCCCGAGCAGATCGCGCCGCCCCCCTGTTTCCGCCGCGATTCCGGCGCTCGAACCTGGGGGAAGCGATTGCTCCTTCTGACTCAACGTCGCGCCCAATGAGCCTGACATCGACCCCGACCTTATCCTCGAGATCAAGTCGTCGGTCGTCCGCCCTCCAAGCGCGGTCGTAATCGTGTTCGCGGGCAATGTATCACCCTCCGCGCCCGAGAGAAAGACCGTCGGACCGGACAGAGGTGATCTGCTGTCCGATTGATACTCGATTTCGGTCTCGCCTATGCGGACGAGGTCACCCGGCTGCAGCCGCAGCGCGCCAGTGACCCGTTGGCCGTTCAAAAACGAGCCGTTGGCGCTGCCCATGTCCACCAGCATTACCTGATCGCCTTCACGCCTAATCTCCGCGTGAAGGCGGGACGCGAATGGATCGCCAATGCAGATGTCGTTTCGCGATGAACGCCCTATCGTCATCCGCAGCTTATCCAGCGGGACGGCCATTGGCTCCAAGTCTCGTTGTCGTACTATTAAATTTCCCATCTCGGATCAACGTTCGAAAGAAAAGCGAAGTAAACACCTAGTGGTGCTCGGCGGAAATAAGTCATCAGCCACAAAGATGCGCAAAGATCACAAGAGAGAGAACCGCGACAGGCGGCCGCATGCAACAAACACGCGGCTAAAGGGCTTGAAGTCTGTCTTCTCATTGCTGTGCCGTCTGCGCGTTTTTGTGGCCATGAAACTTCTGCCAAGCACAACTAGCGGGCCATGACCACGATAGTCCGCGAGAGCTTGTCGTGCCAGCCCTGCTGCCGGGGATCCCAAAGCATCCACAGAAAACCGAGAAAGAGCACGATGCTGGACAACGGATAACCGATGATATGCCGCACAAGAGCGTGCCTCCATTTGAACCTGCGGCCGTCGGTGCGCACTATACGAATCCCAAGAATTCTCATGCCCGCGGTTTGGCCGTTACTGCCCGCCAGACCGACGAAGTTCAGCAGGAATAGCGCGAACGTCAGCAGTCCCACCTTCAGGAGGTCGCTGTTCTCCACGACCACTGACCGCTTGTTCACCGCGGTGATGATGAACGTAAAGGCCATCATCGCGATCAAGGTTATGAGGAAGTCAAACATCCATGCTCCGTAACGAAGTCCAAATCCAGCCTGCTGAAACGTGCTGATAAAGGCATGGGTGGCAGGAGCAAACCGGCGTTGAGGCGCCGCGCCCGGAACCGGCTGAGCGCTAACGCGCGGCTGTTGCTGCGCCACCGCCGAAGCGGGCGCGGACGAGGCGGACAGACCGCTGGGCCGATCGACGAGAGTCGCGTCGGCTAGCGGCGTGAGAATCGCGCTTGCCTCTCCTCCGAATCCGTGCGCCGAGGCGCCGGCTTCCTTCACCGCCACCGAAGAAGGCCGCCGATTGGGCGTATTCTTGCCGCATTGCGGGCAGAACTTGGACCGCTCATTCAGTGGTTTGCCGCAGTATGGACAGAATCTCGCCATGTGATTTTTCGAGATTGCGGATGCCTGGGCCGGCGCAGCAGTCCTACACAACAACGAATCTCAACCTGGTCTCCCCCAATTGCAGCACGTCGTCCGCCGACAGGACTCTGGGTGACCTGGGGCTCAATTTCACCGACCCCCCATTTGGCGAATTTATGATTGTACCGTTAACGGACGTAAGGTCCTCGATAAAGAACTGGTCGCCTTGCCTGTAGATTCTGGCATGCCTCCGAGACACTTTCGTCTCGGGGTCGTAATTAGTCAGATCGATCTCCGGAAAAATCGCGGTGTGCGGATCAGTCCGTCCGATCAACACCGAATCCTTGTCGATTCGAAACGGTGTGACCATATCGCTGGTGCCAACGACGACGAGTTGCGCCGTAGCGCGGCCCGCGCTCGGCGTGTAACCGGCCCCGCCCGCCGGCTGTCTCTGGCCACAGTGAGGACAAAAGACGTCGTCATTCGCTATCTTCTGCCCGCAATGCCCGCAGAAGACCCATTCGATCGCCTTGTTCGCCGCTGTTGATTGACTGACAGGCGGACCGGCCGCGGCGGATCTCGGAACCGGCATGACGCTCGCCGGAGCCGGCTTGCTTGGCGGAGCAGCCGTGTACTCGACACGCGCCGGCGCCGGCTGAACCTTCGCGGAAGAACTGGCTCTCAATTGCAATCGGCTGCCGTGTTCTTCCAGAACTCTCATCAGTTCGAGAGCCGAGCCAAACCTGTCTTCAGGCCTGTGCGCGACCATCTTCATCAGCATCCGCTCCATTTCAGGCGAAAGCGCCGGGTTGATCGCGCGCGGCTTCGGATTCTTCTGAAAATCGAATATCAGGAGCGGATTGTCTTGCGGATCGGAGCCCGTCAACATATGAAACATCGTCGCGCCGAGTGAATAAATGTCCGAGCGAGGTTCGACCTTGCCCGCGAACAGCTCGGGCGGGGCGTATCCCATAGTTCCGATCGCGGTTACGCCTTTCTCCGTCGGCCTTACTACACGGGCGATTCCGAAGTCGACCAGCATCACCCGTCCGCTTCTCTCGTCGAGCATGAGATTGGCCGGCTTGAGATCCCTATAAATTATCGGCGGATTCTGAGAGTGAATGTAGTGAAGCACGTCGCAGGTTTGGACGCCCCACTTACTGACCGTCCATTCGTTCACTGCGCCGCCGTTCATTCGCATTTGCTCGGCGAGGTCGCCGCCGCCGATCCATTTCATAACGAGGTAGTACCGGCCGCTCTCGACGAAGTAATCGTAGATCGTCGGGATCGACGGATGCTCGAGCTGAGCCAGCACTTCCGACTCCCGCTGAAAATCCTCGACGGCCTTTCCCCGTTGATAGTCGTCGGCGAACATCTCGACCATTTCCTTGACGGCGCACAGCCTGTCCGCAAGACGTTTGTCCCGGGCTTGATAGACCGAACCCATTCCGCCGCCGCCGACGCGCTTGACGATCGAGTACCGGTCGAGCAAAAGAGTGCCGGGCTCGAGTTGAACGTTGGCGGCGCCCCTATGCTTTCTTGAATCGGGCATGGCTACCTTGCTGCTGTCTCTCCGAGCTTCGACCACGACGGCGGGCGGCGCTAACGGCGCAGGGTCTTGCTTGGCTCCGCACTCACCGCAGTACGGATCCCCTGATTGAACCTGAGCTCCGCATTCAGGACAAAACATAGAGCCGTTTTTAGTCGTGAGTATTTAGTAATAACTCCGAATCACGACTAGACCTTGAGAGAGTTCGCGCATAACAGGCCGTAGCCGTCACCAAATCGCCCTTCGTGCCCCTTTAGCCATTGAAGCCGTATTTGCTCCCGCACCGCCGTGTTCGTTTACAGAATCTGGAATTTCAAAAAAGTTTTTCCAACAATGATCTCATCGCCGCTTTGTAAGATATGGCGATGGCCGGGCAGCAAGCGTCTGCCCCGGTTGACGAACGTTCCGTTGGTCGAACCGAGGTCCTCGACGAAGTACTGGCCGTTTTGATTCACTATTCGCGCGTGCCTTCGCGACACTTTGGCTTCCGGATCATCTTGATCCAAATCCACATCCGGAAAGATTCCGCTGTCGGCGTCCCATCGGCCGACCAGCGTCTCAGGGGAAGTAATCGGAAACTCCTTACCTATACGGCCGCCTCGGCCAATCACCAGCTTTGCGGTTACCAGGTCCATGCCGGCGCCGCTCGAGTCTCTTGCCTTCAAACTGTCTGTCCGCGCGTGGGAACTCATCACCAGCGTGCTTGACGGGCCAGCCGGCCTAACGCTGGAGTCTTGCCGTTTTCGATCCGGCCTCGGCTCATTGATTCGCGGTTGAACCGGCGCCCTTGCCGGCCGGGCTGGTTTGGGTATGGCCGTTGACGTTGTGAACGAGGGAGGAGATGGAGGCGGCCCTTCAAAAGTCTTGTATGGCGGCGCGACTCGGAGATCATCCCGTTGGCCCCGGCCGCCGTTCGGATCGTAGGATTCCGCCGGCCGGCCGGCGCGGCGGTTATTGCTCGGAGGTTCATAGAGAGGACGATCGCCGCCTTCCGGTTTGATTGAAGTTGGAATCACAACGTCGAGCTTGGTCCCACACTCGTCGCAATAATCGCTCCCATCGAGATTCTCGGTCCCACAATTGTCACACCTAATCATAAGGCCCAGGCCTCCGGTCTCTCCATTCAAGGGGCTGGGGTCAAGGAGCGCACCGATTATAACCCACGCCCCGCAGGCCCGCAATTGTTCGCATTGAATTGATTTTCTTGAGGTATCTGACCCTCGCCCCAAGCACACCTTCCACGAAGGCTTCCGCGATCATGGTCTTTTCTTCATCATAATGTCGTGATCTTTCAGAATAGACGGAGTCGGGAATTGCCGCCTTGCTGCGCAGTATGCTCGCTAGCTCCTGAACACGTGCATCAATCCGCGCGAACCGCTGAATGCTCGCGTCAAGTCTATCGATCCCGGCGCGGGATTTCATCCAACGGCTCCGGCCGAGTCGGTGTGACGGTGCTCCGGTCTACTAGACTCCTTGATCGAATCTGCAATCGAATCTGTCCAAGAATGCGATCGCAAGCTAACCGGAGAGAATTAATCCATTCTCTTTTTTGTCTGGATTATTATCATATGGGTTCAAGATCACGCCATGCAGATCAGTTGGAAGCCTGATTTCCTTATCGTGCACGCCAAAAGTCCGGTCTCTTCCCAGACGCCCCGTGAAAAGGCCCCATTCGAAAAGAACGTTGTCGCGAGGAAAGGGCTGTGTGCCAGGGTAGAACCTACAGGGGGAAACGGCTACGATCGGTATTCCAGGACAAGGGAAACGGATTGGCGCGGATCTTTACCGGATGGGAATTGGAAACGAAGAAAAGAAAGAGATGAAGAGGCGCTTCGACGATATTCCTAAAGAGGAGCAAGAGCAAGTCGAGCTTGAGTATCATCGAATGGAGCCTCGCGAATTCGACGAGTTGATGTCCGGCGCCAGGAAACAGGCCGTCACCTCGGTACGCCTACCCCCCCGAGTTGGTGAAGAATCTCAAAGCGGTGGCCGAGTTGGAGGGCGAGTCGAGTTATCAATCGATGATAAAGAAATGGATTGAAGAGCGGCTGAAACACGAGACAAAGCTTTTGGCAAAACTGGCCAAGAGGCGTCGTGCCGATAATGACTTGATCGCCATCCTTGAAAAGCAGCCGGCCAGACGAACAAGAGACCGGCGTTCGGCGAGACCTTAGCCTGCAGCAGCCTAGCTTCCTTTGCGATCCAGTGTTTTGGATGATCAGTAAGACGTTCTATTTTATCCCGAGCCTTGACGGCTTTCAGTTTGCGCAACGCAATCAGCGCGTGGCCAGCAACCCCATCATCATCGAGCGACTCGATCAGGACATCAACAACTCGTCGATCCTTCGTATTGGCCAAGGCCACGGTGAGCATCTGACGGGCGTTCCCGTTTCGTTTGTCCTTGACTAGATCGATGATGTCATACACCACGCTGTCGTCCGCGACGATTGACAGAGCATTTCCAATGGTCCATCTCAGCAGTTCCTTCTCGTTTGGCGCCTTCTTGAACTGCTCGATCAGAGGGCGAGCCGCGATACCGATGGCCTCCTTTACGGAGAGGGCTCTCACAATGCCCTCCTTTACCACTCCGTTGGAAAAATCTTCGTCGAGAAGGTTCAACAACACCGGAATGGCCGCCGGGTACGCCTTCGATGAATTGACAAGGTCATAAATACTCTTGACGTCTACCCCGACGGTACTCAGAGCAGCAGCCACCCGCTGGGTTCTCGCGCTCGTTAATGCTCAGGGCAGTGTTCTCCTAACAGTTATTCGACCCGCATCGACAAGTTCCTGCAAAGGCCCGGAAAGCCGGGTGCCCTGTCGGACTTCGAGTATAAGCTCACGACCCGTCTGTTCCGCAAACATAAGAAAGTCTTTAAGCTGTGCCGTGAGACTCTGACTCTGCACATTCTTTACTTCTCGTAGTACCTCTTCCGTGAGTTCGTCGGGTATCCTGTATTCGGCG
>JAHFUG010000644.1 GCA_023265195.1 Blastocatellia bacterium
GGCGATTATTCCCACGAGTAATGACGTGATAGAGCCCTCCCCCGATTTCGATACGCGGCTTTCGAGGCATAATGGAGCAGATGCTATCGCTGGGAAATAACATGTCAAGAAACTCAAGCCTGACCCCTTCTGATGCTGTTTTCTACAAGGACGAAATCGCCGTCCGCCGCGGGATCCGGTCAATGCGATGCTGTCATTCGGATACACGCTGCTGTTTTACAACATCTATGCGATCGTGCGCGCGCGCGGGCTGTCGCCGTACGTGGGAAGCTTGCACGCGTTGCGGCAGGGTCATCCGGCGTTGTGCTCGGATCTGATAGAGGAATTCCGCGCGCCGATAGTCGATTCATTGGTTACGTCGCTGGTCAACAAACGGGTCGTAACGGCCGCCGATTTTTATACCTCCGACGGGTGTTATTTGACCGATCAGGCCCGGCGCGGCTTCGTGAGTCATTTCGAGAAGAAGATGAACACATTGTTGGTCCATCCTGGAGCCGGTTTGCGCACGACCTGGCGAGGCTGTATCGACATCCAGGTTGGCCATTACATTCAAGCGTTGCGCGGGGAGGCGGACGCCTACACTCCAATTGAACCGCGATGACAAAAGAGGATCGCTTTGGGCGTCATCTCGGGGTTGGGACCGCGGCTGGTTAGGAGCGCCTATGTTCGTAGTGATCGCGTATGACATTTCGGACGATGCGAGGCGCGCGCGTTTGGCCGGGGAGTTGGAGAACTGGGGCCGCCGCGCGCAGAAATCGGTGTTTGAATTCGATCTGGATGAGGCTCGCTACGCGATGTTGCTCGAGCAAGTGCGGTGTATGACGGTGAGCGAGGACCAGGTGAGGGTCTATAGGCTGTGCAAAAAATGCGTGGATGGGTCGGAGGTGGTGCGCGGCGTAAATTTCGCTACCGATCCGGGCTATTATCAAGTATGATGCGGGTTGCGGACGCGGTCCCCGAGCCGGCGCGGATCGCGTAAGATTTTGTTACGAATGAGTTGATTCTGAAGGTAAACAAACAGGGGAAGGCAGTTTAGGGAATTCATAACGGGGAGCGAAGAGCGGTCGATCCGCGCTGGGTATGAAGCAAAAGGAGTTAGGTAGCCGACATGAGAGCAGAAGACCTTCCAATGCAAGCGGTGAATGGCGGGTCTTTTGCGATCCGCGCAACCGGCCATCAAAGATGAGCGGTGACTTGAATTGGTGAGTGGGGAGTGTGAGAGGGCGGAGAAGTGAGTCGCCCATTGAAACAACCAAAGTCAGTACCCGGGTAGCGGCCTACACTCCAGTGTGAGAGGGCGGAGAAGTGAGTCGCCCATTGAAACTTGGAAACGGAGCTTTCAGCGATCAGCAATCAGCAATCAGCGGTCAGACCAGAAAGGAAGCAATTTCGCGCGTAATCAATTGAAGCTGTTCTTGCTGAAGGCTGAAGGATGAAGGCTGAAGGCTGAGTGCTGGCCGAGTGTGAGCAGGCGGAGAAGTGAGTGGTCCGTTTTGCTGACGCCAAAAGATGAATGAAGATTTTGAGATCATCGGCGGAATCGAGCAGATCACGACGATTGCTGTTGGGTCGAACATCCGTGAGATCAAACGTCTCCGGAAAGCTTTCGGCGACGCTCGTTCGCGCAAGCTAAAAGGGATTGCCACCGTGCGCCTTGGAAGATGGTGCAATTCACCGCGTGGAACTTCACTGGCGCGAAACACACGGAATCGGGCGCAAGAAACTAAAGATCAAGAATTATTTTTGATTAGTTGTTATGCCTGACGATCAGCAAATCAGCTCATACGTGGTATGCATTGATGACGGCGGCTATCCCGAGTCGCTCGAAGTGCGCAAAGTATACGAAGTCCTGCCCGATGAACGCGCCGCCATTAATAACTACATCCGAGTGATTGATGAAACCGGTGAAGATTACCTTTATCCAAAGAAGTATTTCGTTTCGATTGAACTACCGCCGGAAGTAGCAAGGGTCTTGCCTCGTGAAACAACAACTCGCAGTCTGCAAACCCGCTGATTATTCTCAAGCGCCACGGAAAGGGAGCGTTCAGCAATCAGCGGTCAGCAAGTCGACAAAACCACATCACCTCTCATCTCGTGCCAAATCTCTCTTCCAGGGCCAGGCCATTCAATATCATGTTTTCTCTCGGCAATAGCCGACGTATTCTGACTGCTGACTGCTGACTGCTGACTGCTGACTGCTGATCGCTGACCGCCGACCGCTGACTGCTGACCTGACGGCTGACCTCTTATTGCTGTATTCTCACCTTCCGATGTTTCTGTTCTCCAAACTGCAGATCGACTTAGTACTCGAATCCGACTTTGCGCCCGGTGGATATTGGGGATCTCGGCTCCGCGGCGGATACGGCCGCGTCTTGAAGGATGGGCTCTGCGATCACAAACAGATTCTCGATTGCCGCGAGTGTGAGCGATTCCGGGAGTGTGATTATCCGAAGTTGTTCGAGCCTCGACGCTCGATCCATGAGAGCCGTCAAGCCGACGCTCCGTTAAAGAACAAGGTCGATCTTCCCAGGCCATTTATTATCGACGCGCCCCAAGTTGTGAAGCGTGCTTACAGGAGAGAAGAAACGGTCTCGCTCGGGTTCACCTCGATTGGGCCGTTATGCCAGTCGATCGCCTATCCGGTGCTGGCCTTCGAGAGGTTCAAACAAATTGGAATTGGCGAACATCAAGAGGCGGCATTTCGGATAAAAGCGGTACGCGACTCACTCGCCGGCGGCCGCCCGGTTTATGACTCAGCGTGGGTTGGCTGCGCGATCACCCGCAACATCTCGGAATTCGCTAAAGAGACGTGGCCGTGCGAAGGCAAGACCGGGGTCGAGGTCAGATTCATCACGCCGTTGAGCGTCGTCAATCAGAATGCCCGTGAACGCGATGAGGCGAGCGGTATTTCTCTTTTTGCCGACTTCTATGATCTGGTCTACAACCTGACGAATCGAGTAGGCGGTTTATGGCAGCTCTACGGCGAGGGTTGGCCGGGACAAGCGGGCTTCTTTCGGTGGCGGGAACAGTTGTTGAGAGCGAGCCGCCAAGTCTCCACGACGCATCGCAGTCTCCAGGTGGAACGAGTCGAGGGATATTCGAACCGGCAGCAAGCTACCCGGCCGCTTCGCGGTTTCACCGGCAGCATGGAGT
>JAHFUG010000296.1 GCA_023265195.1 Blastocatellia bacterium
CGGTTGGCGAATCTGGAGTTCTTGAGCGCCGCGTCTTCGTTCCCACCCTCCACTTTGACGTATGCTTTCAACGACCGGCCAAATATCTTTCTGGCGTCGTCGAACGTGTCCTTGCCTTTCTGGGTCACCGCGTCAATGAGCTTTCGCGCCACAGCGGCCTGCCGCTCCCGTGCGCTGGCGTCAGCCACCAATCCATCAATGTTGTTCTGCTCCTTCAGGTAGATAATGCGCGCCAGGTAATACGCGCCTTTGCGCAAGGAACCGCGTTCCCTCTTGTCCTGAATCTCCTTCATTACGGCCCGGCAACTCTCTTCAAGACAGCGTGCGGCGAGAATTTGAAGGGCGCGATGGTTGGCGTTGGCGCCGGGCTCAAATCCGTCAGGCAGCGGGCCGGGTTGGGTCTCATCCTCTTCGCCGCGCAGGTTGAAAGCGTTGTAGTATTCAACGCCTTCCCTGAAAAATTCGCGCCGGCTCAGCGAATTGCGCAATGCTGACGTTCGGCCCATGAAGACTCCCAAGTAGGCCATAGCAGCCTGTTCCTTACTAAAGGTCATCCGATAGCGGTGACCCGGCAACGTCTCGCCTTCTTTGCGCTCGTAGCCCACGCCGTAGTCGCGATAAATCTTCTGCAGAGCCTTCTGTATATTGTCGTTTGAGAGCATATCTTCAGGCCGGATGGCGTTCTGCGAATTGGTGGCGATGATCAAAGCGTTGAGAAACGCTTTGTTGGCCGGTTCGACCTGATAGATCCGCACAAGGACGTTGGAGTTGCCCTGAAAACGATCCTTCAACTCAGGCGCGTATTTGGCGTGATAGAGCGCGTTGACCGTTTGGCATCCGTTGATTATTTGAATACCCTTCAACCTTACCTTCACCTTCTTGTTGCTAGCCGGTAGATCGACAGCCATGGTGTCGGCAGTGATGCTTACGCCGTTATTCATGAATCCGAACCACGCGCTTTGATTGCCGGTGATGGTTTCAATGATGCGGCGGTTTACTTCTTTTCCAGTCCCAAGAAACAGCCGGACGTTCTTCTCGAACAATTCGTTGTTGTTGTAACGGTCCACTAACCGTATCAACTGATTCACATTCACGAAGCCGACCAGCACCTGCACGGGCATGCCATTTGGATTTTGCCCAATGTTGTGGTGGAGAAACGACCGCTCTCCCATCTCATAGGTGAGTTCAAGCAGTTCCTCTTGAATAGGTATCCGGCCGTGTACGCACAGGTTGTAGACGTCCAACCCACCGTAGGTCTCGAAAGTGAAACCGAAGGTCTGACGATCGTGGGAAAAAGTGTCACGGATTTCTTGCACTTTGTGTGAGTCCGTGTGCGACACGTTTTGCCCGTTGACGATGTAGTAGCAGTGAATCTTAGTGAGAGCGCGCGTGTTGGCCGCGCGCTTCTCCTGGAGCGCTTCCCTCACTTCTTTGAAAGCCTCTAACGTCTTCGGATCTTGCAAATCGCCGCGGAGAAATACGCGGTTCATTCGGTCGACAAATGCATACAGTTCCTTCGTGGAAATCCCGCTGTCGTAATGCTCCCGGAACTTGAATTGGAAGAGTTTCAGGTGTATCTCGTCGCCTTGATCAACGATCAGGTAGGCGTCCAGCAACTCTTCGGACTTCCCGGTCTTCTTGTGGTCAACGAATTTCAAACCCTCGAACAACTCGTCGTCATAGAGGTAAGTGATCTTCTGAATCGCCAAGTAGTAGTAGAGGGTCTCATGATCTGTTTGTTTGACGCCGCAGGATGGGTTCCGTTCCGCCAACCGCGCCATTCTCTCTTTCAGATGTTGAATTTGATCCGGCGTCAGTTTAACCTCGCCGACGGGCTGTTTTACTTTTGGCATAAGACGCCTCAAAGGTCTCTCAATCCAGGGCTAGCATCTTAGCGGGTTCGCAAATGGATTCCAAGATGGTTCGGAAACGAACTGGCTCAAACAACAACACAAGATGTGATGCAATATTGATGCGACGCATGACTAGTCGCGAAGGGACAGCGCGTCTTCGGTGATCTGATCGATCAGGCCGGGATCGTCACTAAACAGGCCCATTACGTTGTCATTGATACGCCTACTCGATTCGCCCGCCTGCTCAACCAGATCAGCTACGAGCTTCTCTACCGAGACGCCCTTGCGCAAGGCGAGTGTTTCCGCAAGCGCTAGAATATCTTCATCCAGTGTCAATTGTCGTCGGCTCACGCTCCCTCCCATCGCGCCGCCTTCCCAGCCCTTATGTGAATTGTCCGCTCGCGACCGCCTTCCAAGTAGGGTTTCTGGACGATCCTAGCTTAGCCAGTCGAAGAGATTGACCCGCAATCGGTGCGGATTCGCTACGAGACAGGCTGAATAGATTTTGGTACGCGGCTTGGCGGATAGATGTGTCTCTCAATTCGGGTTGAAATGCCGCTGCCCATCCGCGATAATTCCCGGTCGCTTTCAAGTCAAGAAAGGAAACCATAGATGCCGGAAGATAAGGTAATCAAGAGCGGGCAATTTACGTTGCCACGGCTCTTCTTTCTCCTGTTGAGCGGAATCGTCGTGTTCGTTATCGTCGCCACCGGAAGGCTCAACATTGGCTACATTCTCCTGACGCTCGTTCTATGCGTCCTGCTATATCTAATCGCGACCGACTGGGGAGTTCAGATGGAAGCCGTTGAAACCGGCCAATTGGCGCCTAGAATGGATATCACACAGAGGCCGGCCCCGGCTACCGCCTCCCCACGTGAGCCAATCGCCGCGAGACCCGTCTCCGAGGAATCGCGCGCAAGAAGGAAGTCTTCACGACAGCCGAAACGCAGGCGCTGAGAGCGGGTCAAAGCGGCAACGGCAATGTGACGATGGCGCGCGCAAACTTGCTTTCGCCCACACGGCGTCTTCAGAAAACGCTTTCCTTGACATACCAATTCTCGGGTGTAGACTTAGCTTGACTATCGCGTACGTGACCAGGCCGTGAGCTTTGATTGGAAGCGAGGGCCAGGGTCATTTGGTTGAACATTCAGAATTCCTCCACTAGACGGCGGCTTCACCAGCAGGTGAATTGATGCAAGTCCGGGACACTAACACCAACTTTTTACGAGAGCGCGCCTCAACATCAACCGAACATACGCTACAGGAATTGATCGATCGGATGAGTAACCTGACTTCGATTCCGTCCCTCGCGATGATCGAGCAATGGTTCTCTTCCCTGTTAGTCAGCCAGCGGGATTTTCAAAGATACAGAGTTTTTGCCGAGCGGAGCTACGCGCGCAATCTCCTGGCCCGAAGCCCATTCGCGGAGCTCCTGCTTCTGTGCTGGCGCAGCGGCCAGCGAACCCCAATCCACGATCACGGCGGGTCGGTAGGCGTGGTGCTTGTGTGCGAGGGCCTGCTGACCGAGACCATGTACGACCGGATGCCAGAGGGGCACGTTCGGCCTTACAACACGTTCAGGCGTGGTCCCGGCAGCATAACCGGAGCCGACGTGCCTGACATTCATCAGTTGCTCAACTTGCAGCCTGATAGCAGGGATATGGTTACTCTGCATTGCTACGCGCCCCCTCTCTCCGAGCTCAATACCTACAGCCCGCATAGCTCGCGCGTGGGCCGATGGCGCGAGGGATACTTCCTGGGCGGAGCCGGCATTTGAAGGTTGTCACGAGCCCATAATTAAGAAGAAATGGACGAAGTAAAAGACTGAAGGATCGCGGCAACCTCGGATGAAATACGGATTCGTTATAGATCATCGAAGATGCATTGGCTGCCACGCTTGCACGGTCGCGTGCAAGTCCGAGAATGAAGTGCCGTTGGGAGCCTATCGGACATGGGTCAAATACATCGAGCAGGGGGACTACCCTGACACGCGGCGCTCCTTCGCCGTACTTCGCTGCAATCACTGCGAAGACGCGCCATGCATCACGATTTGTCCGGTCACTGCGTTGTTCAAGAGGGACGACGGCATCGTCGATTTCGACGGCCGCCGTTGCATAGGTTGCAAAGCCTGCATGCAAGCTTGTCCCTACGACGCGCTTTACATCAATCCCTATACGAACACAGCGGAAAAGTGCAATTTCTGCGCCCACAGAGTAGAGATCGGTCTGCAACCGGCTTGCGTAGTGGTTTGTCCGGAGCAGGCAATAATCGCGGGTGACCTGGATAATCCGCTCTCGAAGATCTCGTCACTCCTCGCAACGGAAGACACCCAGGTAAGAAAGCCAGAAGCGCGGACTCACCCAAAGCTTTTCTACATCGAGACCAGCACCGCCGCGCTTAAGCCTCTCGAGCAGCTTCATTCCGGAGGTTATATGTGGGCGGAGCGCAGGGCTGATCCAATCCTCGACGATCAAGAGGCTATGGTTCAAGCGGAGGACAAGGCGAGAACAACATACGACGTCGCACATGAACGCCCGTGGGGTTGGAAGGTTTCGGCTTATCTGTTCACTAAATCTATTTCCGCGGGCGCCTTCGTTGTCGCGGTTCTGGCGCTGACCTTCACTCAAACAATGAATCGGTGGCTATTCAATGTCGCCGCCCCAATTGCATCTCTGGCGTTCCTGGCCGCGACCACGGCGCTATTGGTGTTGGATCTGAAGCGCCCCGAACGTTTCCTCAACATTCTCTTGAAACCTCAATGGAAATCCTGGCTCGTGCTCGGTGGCTACACGCTGATTGCCTTCGGCGTCACCGCCTCTTTGTGGCTTGGATCGTACATGGCGGCTTTTGAAGCCATAGTGGCGCCACTAATGTGGGTTTCATTTTCTCTCGCGATCCTCACGGCGGGCTACTCCGCCTTTCTGTTCAAGCAAGCGCGGGGCCGAGTTTTCTGGAATAGCCCTCTTGTGTTTCCTCATCTGATAATCCAGTCTCTTGTCGCCGGGGCTGCGCTATTGCTCTTGATAGGCGTCACGCGGTCGTTCGTGATAGGCGCCGCCATGGAAGAGGCAAGCTCGAGGTTCCTGACCTACGAGTTGATCGGCGCTCTGATCGCGCACGGAGTTATCGTTGCGGGCGAAGTACTCGCACCGGATGAATCCGCCGAGAGGAAGCGCGCAATCCAACTAATGACGCGAGGCCTCTTCCGAAAGCTCTTTCTGCGAGGCGCGGCGGCATTGGGGCTTTTCTTTCCGCTTGCAGCGCTGTTGGGCTCGCTCGCAGTCGGAGAGCCAATCGCGCCTTTTCTAATGCTGGCGGCCTCGGCGCTCTCGCTGGCCGGGATTTTCTGCTGGGAACACACGTGGGTACAAGCTGGCCAAGCCGTACCTCTGAGTTGAGCGTCTCTTATGGCTGACAACAGCGGTGACAACATCAAGGAACATTCCTCCGCGGGCCTCTCGAGCTACCCGCCCGTCGAACGTTGGGATGACTGGGTCGAATACGATGCGCGGCGCTGGCCGGAGAAGGTAGAGCGGCGTTATGACCTGATACCAACGGTCTGCTTCAATTGCGAGGCGGCTTGCGGGCTGCTGGCGTACGTCGACAAGGAAACCTGCGAGGTGCAGAAGTTCGAGGGCAACCCTCTTCACCCTGGATCTCGCGGCAGGAATTGCGCGAAAGGCCCCGCAACGATAAATCAGGTCAACGATCCCGAACGGATACTATACCCGTTAAAACGAGTCGGCCCGCGTGGTGACGGCAAGTGGCAGCGCACCACCTGGGACGAGGCGTTGGAGACGATCGCGTCGAAGATAAGAACCGCGTTGATCGAGGACAGAAGAACGGAAATCATGTACCACGTCGGGCGCCCGGGTCACGACGGCTACATGGACCGCGTACTGCAAGCCTGGGGCGTTGACGGACATAACTCGCACACAAATATCTGCTCGTCGTCGGCGCGGCTCGGTTACGCGCTGTGGCAAGGCGCCGACCGGCCTTCACCGGACTACGCGAACGCCAGGTTCATCTTGCTGCTCAGCTCTCACCTCGAGACGGGACATTACTTCAATCCGCACGCGCAGAGAATCATCGATGGGAAGATGAACGGAGCCAAGCTGGCGGTGATTGACCCCAGACTCTCCAACACGGCTTCCATGGCTGATTGGTGGCTTGCGCCCTGGCCCGGCACCGAAGCAGCCCTGCTGCTGGCTATGGCGCGGGTGATCCTGAAAGAGAACTTATTCGACCGAGGCTTCGTGCGGCGCTGGGTCAACTGGGAAGAGTTCATGAAGTTTGAGCGGCCTGGGAATCCCTGCACCTTCGACGCATTCATAGACGCTCTGCTCGAGTTGTACTCAGGGTTCACCCCGGAATTCGCGGCCGAGGAATGCGGCGTAGAAGCGGATAAGATCATAGTCATCGCTCGAGAGATTGCAGCCGCCGGGGCGGCGTTCGCCTCCCACATCTGGAGAAGCGCAGCCTCAGGCAATCTAGGCGGTTGGCAGGTCGCGCGGGCGCTCATGTTACTGAACGCCCTCACGGGAAGCGTCGGAGCAAAGGGCGGCGTCTCGCCTAACGTATGGGACAAGTTTGTTCCAGCGCCTCATTCAACGCCGGCTCCCCAAGACGTCTGGAGCGAAATCCTCTGGCCGCGTGAGTATCCTCTCGCTCATCATGAGATGAGCTTCTTGCTGCCTCACTTCTTGAAGGAGGGCCGGGGCAAGGTCGCCGCGTATTTTACACGCGTGTATAACCCTGTCTGGACTAACCCCGACGGCATGAGCTGGATCCAAATGCTCAAGGATGAAACCAAGATCGAAATGCACGCGGCGTTGACCCCGGTCTGGAGTGAAACGGCGATCTTTGCCGATTACGTTCTTCCGATGGGACTGGGGCCGGAGCGGCACGATCTGATGAGCCAGGAAACACAGGCCGCGCAATGGATCTCTTTTCGTCAGCCTGTCACGCGAGTAGCCCGCGAGAAGAGAGGCGAACAGGTCGATCTGACTCACCAGTCAAACCCCGGTGAAGTGTGGGAAGAAGATGAATTCTGGATAGAGTTATCCTGGAGGATCGACCCTGACGGCGAACTTGGAATTCGCCGCCATTTCGAGTCGCCCTATAATCCCGGACAAAAGATAAGCGCCCCGGAGTACTATCGTTGGATATTCGAAAACAGCGTGCCGGGACTGCCCGAGACCGCGGCGAAGAGTGGCCTCACTCCGTTCGAGTACATGCGCAAACAGGGCGCGTACACCGTCAGATCGGGGATTTACGAGCAACACCAGAGCGCGGTCACAACCGATGAGATGGCAACGGCCCGAGAAGATGCGCGGACGGGTCTACTGTCCGCCGACGTTGGAGGGCAGAAGAAAGCGCTTGGAGTCATGATCGATGGAAGCCCGCTTCGAGGCTTTACGACGCCGTCGCGGAAACTCGAATTCTATTCGAGAACGATGAGCGAATGGAAATGGCCTGAACATGCGATACCGGGCTACGTTAAGAGTCACGTTTACTGGCGGGATCTCGACGCCGGCTCGGGTGACTTCTTGCTCGTGCCTACCTTCCGGCTCCCAACGCTCATTCATACAAGATCGGCAAACGCCAAGTGGCTGTATGAAATCTCCCACACAAATCCGTTGTGGATGAACTCTCTGGACGCGGCGCGATGTGATCTCGAAAACGGCGATCTCGTTCGGGTGAGAACTGAAATCGGCCACTTCGTAATAAGGCTGTGGGTCACGGAGGGAATAAGACCAGGGGTGGCCGCTTGTTCCCACCATATGGGCCGATGGAGAATCAATCACAACGAGGGCGCCGATCGGTGGGCTTCCGCTTTGGTCGAAATAGAGTCGCTTGGAAAAGGTAAATGGAGGCTGCGTCAGAGAGAGGGGGTCACGCCGTTTTCGAGCGCCGACCCTGATTCCGAAAGGCTTTGGTGGAAAGAGGCGGGGGTTCATCAAAACCTGGCGTTTCCAGTACACCCCGACCCAATCAGTGGAATGCATTGCTGGCATCAGCGAGTGCGAGTCACTCGAGCACAGGAAGACGATCGCTACGGCGACGTTGTCGTAGATACAAACCTCTCTCACCAAATCTATCGCGAGTGGATTGCTAAATCGCGGCCGGCGCCTGGACCGGACCGCCTGCGCCGGCCGCTGTGGTTCTCACGGCCGGTAAGGCCCTCGAGCGCGGCCTTCAAGATAGAAGACGACCGCTAGGTCGATGGCGATCGTTCCTTGATAATGCGAAGATTGGGTCACGGGACAATGAGCTCTCGAGGTTGATTCTCGTTGTCTGTCGATGGCCAACGGCTCGGTTGATGACGGAAGGCAAAGGTCAAAAGATGAGAATAGTAGTGATTGGATACGGAAGGGTCGGCTCCAGAACGGTCACCGCACTTCATAAGGACGGCCACCATATCTCAATAATAGACAAAGAAGGAACGAGGCTTAGCGCAGCCTCCCAGTTGGAAGGCGTCGAACTCGTCCAGGGCAACGGCATAGACGTTGACGTCCAGAAGGAAGCCGGGATGGGCGAAGCAGATCTCCTGCTCGCGGTTACACGCGACGATAACGTAAACCTGATGGCGGCGCTCGTGGCTCGCACTCACTTCAACGCGCCAAGAGCGATAGCGCGCATCTACGAGCCAAGTCACGCGGAAGCAGCCCAGGAGGACCCGCAGCTCACCATAGTGTGCCCAACGTTGAGCGCGGTCGAGATGGTTGTCGATCAGGTTGATAAGGCCGCCAGGGGCGTACAAGAATCGGTCACCGTGACGCCGGCAAAGGCCGGGGCGCGCCGGCAGACCAGCGAAGAATCCCGCTATATCCTAGTCGCCGGCGGCGGCAAGGTAGGAGTGAATCTAGCCCGCGCTCTAACCGAAAGCGGACACGAAGTGGCCCTGATTGAACAGGATTCTTCGCGTGCGGCGGCCTTGACGAACAAGCTGGACTGCCAGGTCTATATCGGAGATAGCTCGACGCATGATGTACTGGAGGAGGCGGGAGCCGGCCGGGCGCGCGTTTTCGTCGCGGCAACCGGAAGCGATCAAGATAACCTGATAGCTTGCCAGGTCGCCAAGAAGGTATTTGGCGTTCCAAAAACGATCGCGCGCGCTTCGAACCCAAAGAACGAGCCGGTAATGACGCGGCTAGGCGTCGACTCAACAGTCAGTTCCACGGCGATCATACAACACGTCATCGAGAGAGAATTACCTACGATTCGGATCAAGACTTTGCTCAGTCTCCAAGACGGCTCGTTTCAAATACTGGAGTATCCGCTGGACGATTCTTCTCCCGCAACGGGTAAGATGGTTCGAGAGATACGCCTTCCATCCGAAGCTAACCTCATAGCGATCCTTCGCGGCGCCGGCACCGTTGTACCACGAGGAGATACAACACTGTTGAATGGCGACGTCATTGTCGGGTTAGTTAAGGCAAGCGAGGAGCATCAGCTACGCTTAGCCCTGCTCGGCGGGTGACGGCCCCAATGCGGCGGATCCGCCCTTGGAACACGGAACATCGCGAGCGTCACCGGTCTTGTAACGTAAAGCTGCTTCGTCCATTGACAAGATAGAAGCGCTGGATTGCACGCAAAGACTCTCGCGGCAATTCGATCTTACGCACATTCAGAACTCCTGATGTCGGGGAATTTGAGATGAGCCCTTCCTGATCAAAGTGCCGACGACTGGGCGACGGTATCAGGAATTGTGTTGCTTCCTTACTGTCTAAACGTCCCCAGATAATAGGGTTGTGGATGTAACCTTGAGAATCGTTCCTGATACCACTCAGGCAGGCCGAAACTGGGCTCAGGTCATTTTCCTCGGAGCCCTTCTAAGTGTCTGGAATCTCTGGATGAGATCAGGAGTTCTGACAATTACACTTAGCCCGAATTTCTCAACGTGCGAGTAACTGGTCGTCTTGAGACGAAAAAACGAAGACGGCCAAAGCGTCCAGCCAGT
>JAHFUG010000043.1:0-15998 GCA_023265195.1 Blastocatellia bacterium
AACGCGACCAGTAGCCAACTGACGAGTGACCTATGACTGATGACAAGTGACAAGTGACAAGTGACAAGTGACAAGTGACAAGTGACGAGTGACAAGTGACAAATGACAAATGACAAATGACAAGTGACAAATGACAAATGACAAATGACAAGTGACAAGTGACAAGTGACAAGTGACAAGTGACAAATGACAAGGAACAACTCTATTGCTCGATGTAAAAGACATTCGGTTCGGCTATAGAGGCCCGGTTCTCGACGGGGTCTCGTTTCGTGCTGGGGACGGCGACATAGTCGCCGTCGTCGGCCCGAACGGTTCGGGGAAAAGCACGTTGCTGAAGACGATCGTAGGCATACTGAAGCCGGCTGCCGGTTCAATCACCGTCAACGGCGAAGATCTTAGCAGGCTTTCTCGCCGCGAAGCCGCCCGGCTGATTGGTTACGTGGCTCAAGAATCAACAATTCTATTCCCGGTGACCTCGATGGAGTATGTCCTGCAAGGGAGATTCGCCTACGGGAAGATCATCGGATTTGAGAGCGACGAGGACGTTAAAGAAGCGCATCGCGCCATGGATCTGACCGAGACCGATTCATTCAAGTCACGGCCGATCGGTGAACTCTCGGGAGGCGAGCGCCAGCGCGTGATGTTCGCGAGAGCCATTGCTTCTCGGCCCAGGCTCCTTGTGCTTGACGAACCGGCAGCCAATCTCGACATCGCCCATCAGGTCAAGATGCTAGGGGTAATGAAACGGCTCGCGTGCGAGCGAAATATGACGGTCGTTCTCGTGACCCACGAACTCAACCTGGCCGCGGAGTTCGCTACACGCATTCTGATGCTAATGTCGGGACGCGTCCACGCATTTGGCGAGCCCGCCGAGGTGATGACCGAAAGTAAGCTTCGTGAGCTTTTCGACGCACGTCTGATCGTGGATGCGAACCCGAGCAGCGGCGCGCCGCGGATCACCGTCAGCGCGGTTCGATAGTTTTTGCTTTGGATGCGGATAAATCCGCGTGCTGAAGTTTAGGCCATTTTTGGTTGCTCTTTTGGGCAGGAAGAACTTGGCTCAGTTCGCCAAACATCAGGAAATCACAGGTCGGGAAGAGGGGTTTATCCCCGCTCTTCTCCTTGCAACAAGTTGAGTGAATGGTAAGCCGAGGAGCGGGGATAAATCCCTCTTCCCAACCTGTGATTTGTTTGAAGTTGAACGCGGGATTTGGATTTGTTCTTCCTAAACGGCCAAACCTCCAGAACGTGGATGAATCCGAATGAGTTTATCCGATTATTATTGTTATTTGTCGTTCGACGGGGCTGCCGCGGCGGCGAAGGCGGTGCGAGTCCGCCACTGTCCCGCAACTGTGATGCGAATCCAAGGCCGGCTTTAGCGCAACTGCCCGGATGTTAGTGGCAGAAGTCTCATGGCCACAAAGGCTCGGAAGTCACGTAGGTGAGAAGACCGACACCACACCACGCTTCTCTTGTGAACTTGTGCATCTTTGTGGCTGATGAACTATTTCCGCCGAACACCATTAGTAGTTCGGCATACCTGAGGCTGGTTGCGAAATCGCTAAGTCAGGAGATCCGCGCGGCAGTCCGTGTAAATCACTCTTTCGCGAAAAGGAGCATTCCATGCAAGATTATGTCACTTGGCGTCCCACTCCAGGATTCGGCCCGCCCTTCGCCGGAATCAAAGCACTTCTCCAATCGAGTTCGCGGTTGCCGCAACTGGTTCTGGCCGTGGCGTTACTAAGCCTGACGGCGCTGGGAGCGCAGAACACTGGTAGTGTTGACGGCGCAGTCGTGGATCCAACCGGAGCCAAGATCGCCGGAGTTAGAGTCACGCTTGGATCATCGGTAGAGGCCGTTGGCCTCGAGACTCGAACCAACGGCGAAGGCCGCTTTCGATTCGGCCTGGTCGCCGCGGGCCGTTATCAGTTATCGGCGGAGGCCTCAGGGTTCGCTCAATCGTCGAAGATCAACGTGACCGTTCAACCAAACAAGAGCGAGACGTTCACAATCACTCTTCAGGTCGCGGCCGTATCCGACGCTCTGATTGTCACCGCGACTCGTACCCAAACGGCGTCAAGCGAATTCGGCGGCTCGGCCTCCGTCATTAGCGAATCCGATATGAGGCGTGGCGCCCAGACGGCCGTGTTGGAGCCGCTGCGGCTGCTCCCCGGCCTTGCCGTCGTTCAGACCGGCGGACGCGGCGGACTGACGTCCATTTTCACTCGCGGCGGCGAATCCGACTACAACAAGGTCTTGATTGACGGCGCGCCCGTCAATCAAGCCGGCGGAGCATACGACTACTCCGCGCTTACTCAGGAAAACATAGAGCGCGTAGAAGTCGTTCGTGGACCGCAGAGCGCGCTGTTCGGTTCGGACGCGATGACCGGCGCGATCCAGTTGATCACCCGGCGCGGATATACTCGCATCCCCGACTTCCAACTATCCGCGGAAGGCGGCAGTTTAGACTTTCATCGCGAAACGGCTCTGCTGGCGGGGGCGCGCCGCTGGTTTGATTACTCGGGCAGTTTCGCGTTCCAATCGACCGATGGGCGGTTCAACAACAACGATTACATCAACCGATCGGCGTCGGTGAATCTGGGGTTCAAGCTTTCGCCGGCCGCCGACTTGCGAGTCACATCGCGGTGGAACGACAACACTGCCGGCGTGCCGGGGCCAACTGCGTCCCTCTTCGCCGACCCGGATCAGCGGCAGAAGCATCGAGACATCGCTCTCACTGGGGCGTTCAATCTAAAGACAACGTCGCGATGGAGCCAAACCGCGCGATTCGTCTATTCGGAATTCGGCACTAATAGCTTCGATCCCGCCGCCGAAGACCTGACCAAGCCGAACACGCCTTTGCTGCCGCCGTTTGCTTTTGGCTTCGACTCGGCGTTTTCTTTCAACGACAATGAGAGGCGCGCCGGGGTCCACTATCAGAGTGTTGTCGCCGCCGGAGCCTACAACGTATTAACGGCGGGACTCGACTTCGAACATGAGGCCGCGGTTTTTACGAACGCCGACAGCTTCTCGGTCAGCCGCGTGTCTCCCGATCGAAACAATCTAGGGATCTACGTTCAGGATCAGGCCGCGTGGCGGGACCGCGTCTTTCTGACCGCCGGAGTTCGGGCCGAGCGCAATACAAGCAGCGTTCCCTCCGACCTTCGCGCGGTGCTCACTCAACTCGGCTCCGTGGTTCCAAGCGGCGACGTCGGGTTCGGGTGGGCGGCGACGCCGCGCGCTGCCGTGTCGCTTGTGACGCGCCGCCATCGTGATGGCGCCGTCGCCGGACTGTCGATGATAAAAGCGAGCTTCGGAACCGGCATCAAGGAGCCGACGCTCATCGAGGCGTTCAGCCCGAGTCCGTTCTTTTTAGGAAATCCGAATCTCAATCCCGAACGGGCGATAAGCTACGAGATCGGAATCAGCCAGGAGTTCTATTCCAGGCGGGCGCGAATCGATCTTACTTATTTCGACAATCATTTCCGCGACGTAATCACGTTCGAATCAACAACGTCGTTCGGGCCCGTTAAGCTGCCAACCGGCAGGCTCACTCATTTCATCAACACGGACCGGTCGTCGGCGCGCGGAATCGAGTTGACCGCAAGCGCGTTGCCGGGCGGCGTCTTCAAGTCCCGCCTGAGACTGGCGGGCAGCTACACGTTCCTGCGTGCACGATTGGATCAAGGGGCCGACGTGCTGGTGTTCCCACCGCCGACTTTTCAAGGCGTGTTCAGGCCGAATCCGGAAGTAGGTCTTCCATTATTGAGAAGACCCAGACACTCGGGATCGGTCGAGTTGAGTTGGGTTGCTCACAGGTTCGACATAGGGCTTACGGGTTCGATAGTAGGCAGCCGCAGGGATTTCGACCCGGTTAGCTTCGCCAAGTTCGACTTCAAGGGGAGGCCCGTGTTCAATGACGCGTATGCGAAGCTGAACGCAAGCGGGTCATACAAGCTCAACAATTATCTCACCGCGTTTGGGCGCGTTGACAATCTGTTGAACCAGGACTATCAGGAAGCGCTTGGATTTCCGGCGTATCGAATTAATTTCACGGCGGGACTGCGGCTCCGGCTGGGAGGGGACAGGTAAGGAACGATTAAGGATTGATTGCCGCGGCCGCAATCGTGGCCGCGGCCTCCCTTTACATCATATTGTCGCCCAAGTTGGAATTCAGGGGAGTCTGGCGCTAGCAAGTAAGCGGTCAGGCGCTCTTACTTGAAAATGATCTCGGGACTTTTGCCAATGCGCTCACGAGATTTACGACGCATCCGGGGCTCTAGGACAGGCTGTCTATGACGGCCTTCGCTTCCCGAAGAGCCATAGTAACCATAGTAGTAAGGCCCGGGAAGTGATCCTTGTAGTCGCAATAGTTTCTCCACTGTCTAAGGTTGTTGAGCTGCCACGCGATCTTCAATACTTCTTCGTGTTTGCTCTCGCCCTTCATCTTACCCGCTGCGTTGGCATACTCGCGCCTAACATCTTCGTGATCCCGCGGATCGTACCGCGGAGAAAAGCCGTAGTTATCGCGCGCATAATTTCGAGCGTGACGGAATGCCGCGTAATACGCCCGGCTTACCGCACACCGCTGACGGCCTGCATCGCCGCAATGGGCTGTGTCGCCGCCATTCAAAGTCCGCGCCAACCTGAGATATTCGGTCCAGTCAAATGGCGTCTTTTACTGGCCAGGCGGGGCGAAATCCGTAGTGACTTGAAGCCATCCGGAGTTCCCTTGCAGTTTAGAGGCATGCGCGCCATGAATCGAATGCAGCTTCTCGAGAATGTCGCCGGCATACTCACGCTGGCGAACAAATAGAGCAAGATACTCATCAACTATCTCGGGATCACGATAGACCTCCAATGAAAACCGAGTGTCGTTGGTAAACTTCGCAACTACGGCGTCGCACGCAATCTTCACTACATCCAAAAGATCTGGGTGCTCGGCCAAATAGGCACGGACAACGGCGGGCTCGGGAATGACCACACGCCTCGATGCTAGATCAGACAGGAACATCTCGACGCTAGACCCTTTGATGCCGATGCGCTCTTCAGCTAACAATGTATTATTCCTCCACAACGAACACCAAGTACTCCATTCGATTTCATAGGATCTGTCCGACAGTGTCACATCGAACCCGCCCAATAAGCCAACTCGGCCTATTGTCGCACGAGAATAACTCTCAGGCTATCCAATACTTTCGCGATCTCGACGTCTTCCGACTTGCGAGTCGCGCGGTTCAACAACTCCACTTTGCCTTCCTTTAATTTCTTCCCGACGGTGATTCGAAACGGAACGCCTATCAAATCGGCGTCGTTGAACTTGACGCCCGCCCTTTCATCGCGGTCGTCCAGCAGCGCTTCAACGCCCGCTGCCGTGAGTTCCTCGTAGAGTTTCTCGCCGGCGGTCGAAAGAGCTTCATCCTTGACGTTCGTCACGGTGATGATAACGTGGAACGGGGCCACTGACACCGGCCAGATAATTCCCGCCTCGTCGTTGGAGAACTCGACCACCGCGGCCATCAACCGCTCGACGCCGATCCCGTAGCTGCCCATCACGATCGGGACTTCCGCGCCCTCCGCCGTCAAGACGCGGGCTCCCATACTGTCGGAGTATTTGGTCCCCAGCTTGAAGATGTGGCCGACCTCGACGGCCTTGAAGACGTCCAGCGCTCCATCACAGCTTGGGCAGCCCTCGCCGGATTTGACCGTTCGAAGCGAAGCCCATTTGTCCACCCTTATGTCTCGTTCAATCGAGACGCCGCGCAGGTGGTGATCGTCACGGTTGGCCCCCGTAGTCATATTCCGCCGGCCCTTCAGCGTGTCGTCGGCGATGATCAGGCTGACTTTTCCTCCCGCCGAAGAACTCACACCGACGGCGCCGAGCGATCCCGCTGAAGCGCCGAGCGCTTCGCGTATCTCATCGGCGTGGGCGGGTCTTACGTTGAGCGAGCCCGTCGAGTCGATGAGTTTGGTTTCATTCAGCTCATGGTCTCCGCGCATCAGCACCAACGCGACCTTGTCGTCCAGTATGTATACGAGCGTCTTGATTTGCCGGTCGGCCGGCGCGCCGCCGGGGAAGTTGATTAGATCTTCAATCGTGCGCACGCCCGGCGTCGGGAACGTTTCCGGCGCCGCGGGGCCATCTTCATCGCCCGGGTCGGGCAGCCGGGAAGTAGCCTTTTCGACGTTAGCGGCGTAACCGCATTTCTCGCACACGGCGATGTGGTCTTCTCCGGCGTCGGTGCGCACCATGAACTCGGTCGACTCGCTCCCACCCATCGCCCCGGAGCTGGCTTGCACGGGCGTGTACTTCAAGCCGCACCGGTCAAAGATCGCGCAATACGCGCTGTATTGGTCCTTGAATGACTTGTCCAATCCGGCGCGATCCACGTCGAACGAATAGGCGTCCTTCATCGTGAACTCGCGTACTCGAAGCAAGCCCGATTTCGGGCGGGCTTCATCGCGAAACTTTGTTTGCATCTGATACCAGATCTGAGGTAGTTGCCGGTAGGAGTTGATCGCGTTGCGCGCGATAGAGGTAAAAACCTCCTCGTGGGTCATGCCCAGTCCCATATCCGCGCCTTTGCGGTCGCGGAGCCGGAACATGTTGTCGCCCATTACTTCCCATCTTCCGGATTCTTTCCATAGCTCCGCGGGATGAATCGCCGGCAAGAAGTACTCCTGTCCGCCTATTCGATTCATCTCTTCGCGAATGATCTGCATGATCTTCAGCCGGACGCGTTGCGCCAGCGGCAACAGCGAATAGACGCCCGCGGTTAATTGACGGATATACCCCGCGCGAACGAGCAGCCGGTGGCTGGCGACCTCGGCGTCGGCCGGATCTTCGCGAAGAGTCGGGATGAAGTAACTGGACCAGCGCATAAAACCCCCTTGCGAGCAGCAGGCGCATGACAACTACACCGCGCGAAATCGAAACTGCAAAAGTATCAACCACGTAATTGAGCGTCAAGCTCGCGACACTTGATGCAGGCCAGCAAACCGCGTTACGGATTCAATCCGATTTCGCAAAGTGCGCTCCGCCTCTGAGATTACACAAATGCCCTAACAACCGCTGTAAACCACCAGGCTAACTTTCGACTCGCTTCCGGTGGCATCCGTTGGACATGACGCTGGATTATCATTGTGCGCCTCCATTGCCATTGTGAGCCGCTTGGCGCCAGAGAAAAACACAAGCGAAACTGCTTAGTCGTTTATGCCGATCGTTACGAGAATTCTGTTCGCGTTTCCCCCGAGGACCACCGCGTGATCCGGCATTCCGCACTCCGCACTCCGAACTCCGCACTCGGATATCAAGGGCGGAGTCCTTGGCTAGTCAGTGGTCGAGGTTCGGCGTCGTATGGTCAATACCCAGATCAGGAGTTCATCAGGATACACATCGAAGAAAATCCTTTAACGACCAACTCCGCCGCGCGATGTGGCAGGTTGGTTCTTTAGCCGGACAATGTCGCCGGAAAATGGATCATCGGTATCCTCGGAGCGCATGCAGCAGGTGTGTCTTGTCTTTAGCAAGAACTCGCTCAAGCTCTCTTCTTGCTTTTGGCGATTTTCAGATTCCAATTCATTGACTAGCTTAGCTAAGCTAGGTTAGTGCGCATTGACATTCAATGCCGGGAAGAATAATGTAGACGGCCAAATGAGAACGTCAGGTCGAGGCGGGCGCGTCCTAACGGTAAGGCAGTTAGTTGATTTCTCCCCGAGCGGCGGAGGGGAATTATCGCTTGCCTTCGACTAATCTTGTTAACTAATCCACTAGATTGCCGACATCAGAGTAGATTCCCGGCATCAGAATGAAAGGACGACGACAATGGCTATTAGGTTAGGAGACACGGCTCCGGACTTCACGGCGGAGACGACCGCGGGGCCCATCAACTTTCACGAGTACTTAGGCAACGGTTGGGGCATTCTTTTTTCTCATCCGAAAGACTTCACGCCGGTTTGCACGACCGAGCTTGGCGAAGTGGCGAAGCTCAAATCGGAATTCGACAAGCGCAATGTGAAGGTCGTTGGATTGAGCGTCGATCCATTGGACTCACATAAGGGATGGGTAGGCGATATCGAGGAAACTCAGGGCGCCGCGCTGAACTTCCCTCTCATCGCCGATCCCGACCGTAAGGTTTCCACGCTCTACGACATGATCCACCCGAATGCGAGCGATAACTTCACGGTTCGATCCGTCTTCGTCATCGGACCCGATAAGAAGGTAAAACTCACCATCACTTATCCGGCAAGCACGGGCCGCAACTTCGACGAGATACTGCGCGTGATCGACTCGCTGCAGCTCACCGCGAACTACAGCGTAGCCACTCCGGTCAACTGGAAAGACGGTGACGACGTGATCATCGTTCCGGCCGTATCGGATGACGACGCCAAGCAGAAATTCCCCGGTGGATGGAAAACGCTGAAGCCTTATCTCCGAGTCGTGAAGCAGCCAAACAAATGAATCGGTAGCGCCGCCGCCGCAATCGAGGCGGTTCAAACCGCCGATTTCCGTTCGGACGTTGAACCTCGCCGCATCGTCGGCGCTTAAAGCGGAATTAAAGCCACCGAAGCCCCTATTCCAATAGGAAAGGGGCTTCTGCTTTTAGTGCAGGGCGCCGCCTGATCCTAAGAGAAGCTTACGCCAGCGGAGAGCGGAGGCGACCGTGCTATACTCCGCCTCGAACGCATTTTTCACGGGAGTTCGCAATGCCGGTAGTCTTTCCTGACCGCTTCAATATGGCCGATTACTTTCTCGACCACAATATCGAGAAAGGCAAGGGCGGCAAGATCGCCGTCTATTGCGCGGAAGCGAGCTACACGTACTCGGACGTTCAGGGAATGGCGAACAAGTTCGGCAACGCGCTGAAGTCGCTCGGAGTTCGGATCGAAGACCGAGTGTTGATCGTTCTGCCCGATTCCATCGAATTCGTCGCGGTCTGGTTTGGAACAGCCAAGATAGGCGCCGTCATCACGATGGCGAACACGATTCTACCCACTTCGGATTATGACTACTATCTCGAATACACGAGGGCGAGAGTAGCGGTCGTTCACTCAACCGTGTTGGATCGCTTCGCTGCCGCCGCGAAGCGGTCGAAACACCTTACGGCCGCCGTGATAGTTGGCCCGATTGAAGGCGAACCGCGGGCCGGCTTCGTTTCTTATGAAAATCTAACCGCCGACGCGTCCGATCAACTTGATTGCGCCGAAACGTCACGCGACGACCCGGCCATATGGCTCTTCACATCGGGCTCGACCGGCCATCCGAAGGCGGCCGTTCATCTTCAGCACGATTTGCCTTACAACACGGAATGCTACGCAAAACAGGTTCTGCGGATTAACGAAGATGACATAACGCTCTCAGTCCCAAAGCTTTTCTTTGGTTACGCGACGGGAACGAATCTCCTTTTTCCCTTCGCCGTCGGCGGCGCGACCGCGCTCTTTCCGGAGCGGTCCACGGCGGAAGCCATGTTCGAAATGATCGAGAGATTCAAGCCGACCATTCTGACCAGCGTCCCTACCATGATCAATGCAATGCTTCAGGTCGAAGGCGCCGGGACTCGTGATCTATCGAGCCTGCGCGCCTGCCTCTCAGCAGGCGAAGCTCTGCCGCCCGAGCTTTACCATAAGTGGATGGACGCGTTCGGCGTCGAGATATTGGACGGGATCGGATCCGCGGAAATGTTTCACATCTACATCTCGAACTACCCGGGTGAAGTCATGCCGGGCAGTCTAGGCCGGGTGGTTCCAGGGTACGAAGCGATGATAGTCGACGCCGAAGGCCGGGAGGCCGCAACCGGCGAGATGGGCACGTTGAAAATCAAAGGGGACTCGGCGGCGCTTTGCTATTGGGGGGCGCACGAAAAATCCAAGGCGGCCTTCGCGGGAGACTGGTGTACGACCGGCGATCAGTTCCGAGTCGATGAGCGAGGCTACTTCTGGTATCGCGGACGGACAGACGAGATGCTGAAGGTCGGGGGCGTCTTCGTCTCGCCAACCGAAATCGAGAACTGCCTGCTCGAACATCCGGCGGTGAATGAGTGCGCGGTGGTCGGGGCCGCGGACGATCGAGGACTGGTGAAGCCAAAAGCCTTCGTCGTCGTGGCGGAGGGATTCACGGCGGACGCCGAGCTTGAACGCGAGTTGAAAGAGTTCGTCAAGACCAGGCTTGCTCCTTACAAGTATCCCCGGTGGATCGAGTATCGCGATGAGTTGCCAAAGAGCGACCGGGGAAAGATGGATCGAAGACTGCTTAGGGAAGAACGGCCGGACGAAAAGGACTGAGTATGGTTGCCTGTTAGCAACCGCGCCTAGGATAATACGGCGGGACCAATGCCAATTCCCGGAATAGCGCACCTTCAACGACTGTCGCCACAAGCAACACACGGTGACGTGCAGCGCCATCTATCCGCGTTTCTTGAAGAGGTCTTAAACTGGCAACTGGTAACCGAGCAAAGGACGGAGAACGGCGTTATCGATTCTTTGCCCATCGGGCCTGCGGAGCGGCCCGTCCCGGTCTTCTTGATTGAATATAAATCCGGCTCATCTGAAACGCTTTCCGAGCTCGAGAACAAGGCGGGCAGTCGCGCCGGAGAGACCGCCATTCAGCAACTTGTTGGCTATATGACGACGGAGCGCATGACGCTCTTTGGGTTGCTAGCAGACGCCTCGCGGCTTGCGGTATACGCCAATGCCGCCGGTCGAGTTCCGCGATCTCCTGTACTGCATATAGACTTCGAGGCAATAACTGACTTAGATATAGTAAGGCTGCGGTCCCGATTGCCACTCAACACCGACGACGCTCAACAGCTTGAGATGACGAATCAGGAGGACTTCATTGACTTTCTGTCTTCCATGATAGAGGTGTTGCGCGGCCCCTTACTCTCAATGCTGCATCGTTATCGGCCTTCCGCCTTTGATCTATTCTCGCGTCTGTTCCCTGTTGGCATTACGGAAACAGAGTTTGCTGACAAAACGGCGGCGTCGCTGGTGTCGAAGCTCCTTCTAATTCGCGCGATGGAGGACCAAAACGATCGCTTCGGCGCCATCATTAGTCCGGTCGTCGCGAAGAGCTTCTGGACAAGCCAATACGGATTCATTGTGCTTGCGCACAGTGCGTATGAACTGGCCAGCACAAAGTTTCCTCACGTATTCAAGGCGGACATTGATGTATTTGATTGGTGGTTTCCAAGCAACATGACAAGCCAGCATCGCCAGGAGCTTCGTGGGTGTTTCGATGATATGAACACGAGACTGTTTGGCGTCCTCCAGCGCCTCTGGACATACCGGATCATGGTGAAGTCGGATCTAATGGGAATTGCCTACCAGAAACTCCGCGCCACGAGTGAAGCCGCGGTGTTGGGCGCATACTTTACGCCACCGGCGCTGACTGAGTTCACGATCGATGCGTTGCTTTCATACTTGGAAAAGCCGTTCATCCGGCTTAGCCCGGCGGATCTCCTTGATGCGCCACACGGCGAGCACCGCATCATTGACGTTACATGCGGATCGGGCACATTCCTCGTTTCGATTGCCGCAAAAGCGGTACAAACATCGCGGCGAGCAAAGCAAGACTGCGCGAGGGATCTTGTTTCACGCCTTTACGGTATCGACATCGATCCATTAGCGGTTCTAATGGCAAGATCGCAAACGTTTGCGGCGTTAGCAGAGCATTTGGCGGATGCGCCTCCGCCGCGGGTTTACTGGCAGAATGCGCTCAACCTTCTCGATCCGCCAAGATTGCAGTATAAGCTCTACGACGATTTTACGGGCATAGGGACCGCGATCGAAGAGGCGAAGCACGACACGCAAGAGTCCAGGCGATTCGTAAGACCCTGCTCATTCTCCTTTGTCATTGGCAACCCTCCGTGGGGACGCCGATCCCAAATCGGGTTGCGAATCAAGCGCTCGGGCGTACCTGCCGGCGAAATCGATGGACGCCTGAATGAGATGATCGGCGGCCGGTGGGCGGATTGGTTCCGTCATCGCGATGACAATCTTCTGTCCCCATTTGTGAGTATGGCTAAGGAACTGCTTAGTGATCACGGCGTGCTTGCGCTCATACTCGATGCGCGGTTCATCGCCGCTGAGTGGGGAGAACGGTGCGTCGAAATCCTGGAGCGAGACTTTGAACATGTACGTGTGCTCGATATTTCGAGTGAGCGCGGCTTCCCTTACAGCGCCAGTTATCCCGCAATCGTATTAGCACAGAGAAAGGCGAGGTAGGTCATGCCACTGGCAATCATGCGCGGGTCGCGAGATCACTGCCTGGAGGGCCTAAGACAGGATAAAGCGGACTTATCAGAGTATCCGCTTCGGACTTACTCAGACTTGGATGTCTTCACAGTCGAGGGGCGCGAGGTTCCAATCATCCAAGGCGTCAATACCGTTCCGCAAGACCGATTCCTGGTTTCGCTAGGTGAACCCGCCGCGGCCCATGCCGGACTCACGGTTCCAGGCGTAGCGCCTTTCTTGGTTAGCACTCTTCAAGTGAGCGCGCGCCACCGAGCGTGTTCCCCTCAGCCGACTGTTGTCGGCTTGCCCCTACTGACCACGGAAACCGCATACCTTATTAAGTGGATGTTCGCCCCAGACGGCGCGATGAACGCGAGCCAGCGGCTTTGGCGGCGCCTGACCGACGAAGAGCTTGAAGCACAACCGAAGCAAGTAAGACCCGACCCGGCAGTCGAGCCCGATGCGCGGACAGCAGCTAGTTACTACGGGGTATCTGGAGCGGTGACGTCACCAGAGCCCGTGGAATACGTTCAGCCCAGGGCGGGCGGACTTTCTCACGAGCCGTGGCTTGCAAGGAGCGTCGATTTAGCCGAGCACTGGCGCATCGTCGTGCCAAACACCAGTGTGAGTTGCCGACCCGTCATAGTGCCTCCGGCCTTGACCATCATTGGACAGAACTTCAATGTTCTTCTGTGCCCATCCGCCGAGGTTGCGATTGCTATTGGGGCTGTGCTCTCTCGCCGGGATCCGCTGGAATACTTGATTGGCATTTCTCCCTGGTCCCAAGGCGACACTCCGCGGCCCAGGAGCAAGCATGTGAATTCCACGCTCTGGCGGTTCCAAGAAGACATTAGTGAACTGCTGGCTCGGAGCGCAACGAACTTATCTTCCCTAGGCCACAATCTCAGTGAAGTGTGGAATCTCCACCTTGCGGCGGCGATTGCCCTGGCTCGTGGTGACGCCTCCGAAGGCCAGCCACTCCGCGACTCGTACCGCGCGATCGAGCCACGGGAGGGTCTGAACTTCGTACCAGAATCCCTAGAAGCGCTTGAAGGACGACTGCTCACGCTCGGAACCTTAGATGAAGCCGTTTTGCAAATAGAATTCAATTCGGTTGAAGACGCCTCCCTCGCTGCGGTCGCGGCATGGACCGCCATGCCGCGACGATTGTCCATAGGCGCAATTCTTCAGCTGCGTTTCCAGCCAACCATTCGTGTTCATGCGCTGGCTGTAACGGAGGTGCTGTTAGAGAAGAGATGGGATTCTCTTGTTGGCGAACCTGACATAGGAAGAGAGCCAGAGGGCAGTACTCCGCGGATTAATAGGATCTGACTAAAACTAACTTGACTACGACCAATTCTAACCGGGTCTAAGACAGTGAGCGCCATGACTATTCTATTCGAATCCCTAACCTGGAAAGAAGCAGGCGGCGCGATGAAGCGAGGCGCCGTTGTGATTTTGCCGGTTGGCTCCACCGAAGCGCACGGCCCGCATCTTCCGCTTTCCACCGACGTCGTCATTTCCCAGGAGATGTCGGAACGCGCGGCGCTGAAGCTGACGGAACGGGGCGTCGAAGCTCTTGTGCTGCCCGCGCTGGCTTATTCGGTCACGGATTTCAGCGCCGAGTTTCCCGGCACTGTCTCCATCAGGAAAGAGACCGCGACGATGCTGATTCGAGACATTTGCGCCTCGCTTTACAAGCAGGGAGCAAAGCTCGTCTTGATCGCCAATTCACATCTCGAGCCGGAACACATCGCTTCGATCAATGACGCTATCGACGCCGTCAAACAGGAGACCGGCCGCGCGGTTGTCTTCCCGGACAAAAGGAAGCGCCGGTGGGCGGCGACGCTTACCGATGAATTCCGCCGAGGCGATTGTCACGCGGGTTCATACGAGACGTCGCTGGTGATGGCGGCGCAACCTCGATTGGTCCGCGAGGAGTTGGTTGAGTCGCTGGCGCCGGTGTCAATCTCCATCGCGGAAAAAATCCGTGAAGGCGCGCGGACGTTCAAGGAAGCCGGAGGGAACGATGCTTACTTCGGCGACCCCCGTGCGGCCTCGCGCGAAGAAGGAGAGGCTGTCTATAATGCGCTCTCCGATATGATCGTGACTTCCGTGTTGGAGTCACTCGAGCGCGAGGAAGCCCCCTGATGGCGTACAGAACGAACCTCACAGTTCGCTTCGGCGACGTGGATAAGGCCGGCATAGTTTATTATCCGGTGATCCTCCATTACCTTCATGTCGCGCAGGAAGACTTCTTCACCGACTACGTTCGCGTTCCTTATCACCGGATGATCGAGGAGGAGCGGCTCGGCTTTCCGGCTGTTTCGGATTCGACGGAGTTCATCAAACCGATCAAGTACGGAGACATCCTCGAAATAATGGTCTACGTCTCGCACGTCGGAAAGTCTTCGATTACCTTCAAGTTCAGAATTCACGAGAAGGAGTCGCGCGAGTTGCTGGTGCGGTCTTCGCAGACAAAGGTCGCGGTCAATATGGATACATGGGAGCCGGTTCAAATCCCGGAAAAGTACCACGCCATATTCAGCCGCTGCCATCCTGAATAGTCCCGCAACTAAGCCAAGCCGCTAAGACAATGACGCGCAAGCCAATCAGGAAAACGGCCAAGACAAATTCCTCAACGCAATCAGAAATCCTTCCCGATTCTACTCTCAACGGCTCGATAGAACTGAACAAGGAAAGGTTTCTCGAACGCATAGCCCGCATAGAGTCGCGTGAAGACTTCGGCGCATTCAAGGCCGCCGTGAGCCGGCTCAAAGAAGATCTGGAGACGCGCAACCACGAAAGCAACGTAGCGATCTTTGTCCGGCCCGGCGAAGACGGCGCGGCGGTTAAAAAGGACGTCCTATTGTCGGAACTGGATCAAATACTCGGCGCCCGAACGATCGAGCGCGCAAGCTACTATCTGAAGCGGTTGAAGCAAGGCATAGGCGTAGTCTCGACGGGCAAGGTGAACGACATAAATCTTCTGCGGTGGAAGGAGTACGATGACGTCGTCACCGATAGCCTGTGGGTCTTCGCGAAACGCGACGCCTCTGGCGCGCACCTGGCTTGGTACTGGGGAAACTTCGTCCCGCAAATACCGCATCAGCTAATGCTGCGCTATACGAAGAAAGGCGATTGGGTGCTGGACCCGTTTGTCGGCAGCGGAACTACATTGATCGAATGCCGCAGACTGGGGCGCAACGGAATTGGAATCGAGATAAACGCGGACACTGCGGCTAAAGCAAAGGAATTGGTCGAACGTGAAAGCAACAAACACAATGTCGTGAGTGAAGTCGTTGTGGGCGACTCGAGATCCGAACTTGCTCGCGACGCTCTGGCTGGACTCGGTATTGAAGAGGTTCAACTCGTCATCATGCACCCGCCTTATGCGGACATAATAAAATTCTCGGACGCCGAGGGCGACCTCTCCGGCGCCGATGGCGCGGATGCATTTCTGAAGATGTTTGGAGAAACGGTGGACCGAGTCACGCCGCTGCTTGCGAAAGGCAGATATCTGGCGGTCGTCATCGGAGACAAGTACGAAAAGGGAGAGTGGATTCCGCTTGGCTTCCATTGCCTTGGCGAGGTAATGAAGCGAGGATATTCCTTGAAGAGCATAATCGTGAAGAACTTCGAAGAGACCAGGGGCAAGCGGGATCAAAAACAGCTATGGCGGTATCGCGCGCTTGTGGGCGGATTTTACATCTTCAAACACGAATACATTCTTCTGTTCAAGAAGAGATAGTTCACTGCTTGTCGAC
>JAHFUG010000043.1:16098-22689 GCA_023265195.1 Blastocatellia bacterium
TCAAGAAGAGATAGTTCACTGCTTGTCGACAGCAATGTAGGGCAATCCGCCAGCCTGCCCAGATGTTTGCCGCTGCGCAAGATGTTACAACGGGAATATGGGAGTGTCTTAATCCTGTGTGGGTCGATTCTGGGATACAAGCGCTTGTAGTATCAGGATTTTATGATAGAGTGGTTTTGTGCGCGCGCGCGTTACTGGCTAATGGTAAGACTGTTCAGGCCATACCGGTATACGAAGGGGTTTCAAGGGTATGCAAGATTTGAGGATCATTTCGGAAGGCGCAATCGCGTCCACCTTACGCTCGGTCCCGGCTTGAATTTGCACGTTGGATAGACACGTTTTGCGCCGGTCCGAGAGGGCCAAATATGGACGAGTGTATTAGGCCGTATGACCAAGCGATATTGAGATTCGATAGCGCAACTCAGATGTGCAGTGTGTTGCACCCAGATGGTTTTATAGGCTCATGTTTTCCTTCTAACAGAAGGTACTTCAATGGCAAGTGCAAACAACAACAACGCTAGCTATCAATGTCCGGTCTGTGGGTATGATCAGATGCGCGAGTCGCCAGATTCGGGAAATATCTGTCCGTGTTGCGGTATCGAGTTTGACGCGGATGACTTGAATAAGACCCTGGTGCAATTGCGAGGGGAATGGATCGAGAACGGATTCCGTTGGTTTAGTAAGGGGACCCTTTCTCCTAAAGACTGGAACCCCTATCGGCAGTTGATCCTCGCCAAGCATGGCGGCGACCTATTGCTTAACCCGCGATTTCCGAACGATGCCAATTACAGGAACGCGGTCGATGAATCCTTTTCGAATATTCGGATGGCCAAGCAGCTTAGGGTTTTGCGAGAGCGTCATCATCCGCCATTAACACAGGCGCAGGTTGCGGAGAAAACGGAGATGAAACAATCCCGCATCTCAGAACTCGAAAACGTGGATTATTCATCATGGAGCGTTAGCACCCTCAGACGATTCGCGCGCGCCTTTGGCGTAAGGCTTGTTTTCGGATGTGCGCCCTGGGAGCGACTGCCATTAGAGATGGCGCAGGGATTAAATATCGAGTCTCTTTGGGTGCCTCCTTTTGATAGAAACGCGCCTTTCTCTGCTCCGGTCGGCAACGCGCTCGACCAGCAATCGCCTTTCTGGAAGGCCCTACGCAGTTCCGGTCAGATGTCCAATGAGCCATTCCGGAGCGGTGAGATCGGAGCGCTTAGAGAGCGCCCCAAGCCATTTGCCGACGGTGGCGTGTTCGTGGGAATGCTCAGTAGAAGCCAGCCTACAACAGAAACAAGGGCAAAATTATGAAGCTTCTTTATGTGGATGCGGGCCGGTCTGGTGTACTCTTGCCACTTGTTGAAATTGCACCGATAGGGGGTGTATATCTCCCCGAGATATCGCGGGCAATCATCGAGCGTTATAGCTTTACTCAACCGCCAAACTTCACCCCAGACGTAGTCGAAAAAAACGGTTTTGTGTTCGGTATGGGAAAACTGTCGGTCGATGAAGTAGGCTCCCAGGCGATCAACAAGCTAATTCTCACTCGAGATGGTGTCTTGGCCGAGTGCTTTTCAACCGAGGCCGCCAAGCTCGTAATTGACGACTTGCTCCCTTGGTTAGTCGAAGAATTTGGCTTTCGAAAATCCGTACCCGCGCCAGACCACCTGTATGTCGCTAGTAATCTCGTTGTGAAGTTCGAGCGGTCATTAGCGAAACTATTCGGTGGACTCGACGCTGTACTGAAGATGGCGTCAAGCCTATTGCAGGCGCGCTATGGTTTTGAGAAACCGGTGACGGTATCCAGGCTTAGCGTAGAGGTTGATCCGACGACCGTGGCGGGACCCGCGAGTAGCGCCACCGCGTTCGCCATAGAGAGACAGCTAAATTATCCATTTTCTGATAATCGTTTCTGGTGTCAAGCGCCAATTCACACCCAAGATCACATACGCTTCTTGGAGGACATTGAGAGGCTTCTAGCGGACTAGGCTGTCGAACCCTTGCCGCATAGAACTCGCCCACACAAGTTTAAGACACTACCGGAATATGGATGTCATTGACTCCCCTGCCGACTCCAACTGCGTCGGTTTCTGAAGGGACAAGAAATGCCACGCGAATCGGAGATCATCTCTCGTTTCAAAACCCGAGCCAGCATGGTCAGGAACACGCGAGTGCTTATCGGCATTGGAGACGACGCCGCGGTGGTAAGGGCCGCGGCCCAATCGAATCTGATCGCGTGCTGCGACCTTGTCGTTGAAGGGGTTCATTTTCGAAGAGACTGGAGCGATCCGTTCGCGATCGGCTACAAGGCGCTGGCGGCTACCGTTAGCGACGTGGCCGCGATGGGAGGGATCCCGCTCTTTGCGCTCGTCAGTATGGCGCTCCCTCGTGAAACCCCGTCCAACTTTGTCGACCGCTTGATCGAAGGGCTCTTCTCGGCCGCCGATTCGCACGGCGTTTCGATCATTGGCGGAGACACCTCGTCGTCGCCAGGGCCACTGTTCATAGACACTACCGTTTTGGGCGAATGCGATGAAGACCGGGCGGTCCCGCGAAGCGGCGCCCAGCCAGGCGACTTGATCTTCGTCACCGGCTCGTTGGGCGCATCGGAGATTGGACTCCGCTTATTGGAACAGAGGAGGGGGGACGAACAACCTAATGGGTCAGCGAGCCAGGACGGGCTGTCCATCGCTCGGGCGCACGCGATCAATCGGCACACTCTGCCGCAGCCCAGAGTAAAAGCTGGAGCCGCGATAGGCGAAGCCGGCTTGGCGACGGCTATGATCGACATCAGCGACGGGCTAAGCACCGATTTGAATCATCTGGTGGAGGCGAGCGGCTGCGGAGCTGTTATTCAGGCGCACGCGATTCCGGTTGCCGACTGCGTTCCACTCCTCGCCGCGGCGTTGGGAGGCATGGACCCTCTCACGTTGGCGCTGAATAGCGGAGAAGAATACGAACTGCTCTTTGCCTCGCAGCCGAAAAACCTGGAAGAGATCTCGCGGCTCTCGTCGGACTTGGGCTTAGCGATAACCCCAATAGGTGAGATCACTCGCGAGAGAGGCGTCTTGATCGAGAATGGAACCCAGATGGAACTGGCTCCTGGCGGTTGGGAGCATTTGGTCTGACCGCGAGCGGCGCCATACCAGCAGGGGACCAGAGTCTCTGCTCTATAGTAGGTCTGCCGGCAGGCATCACGCTGGGGGCGTGCGGTGAGCACTCTGGAGGAGTTGCGTTGCTGCGCTTCACCCCCTACGTAGGAGGGGCATGTTTATAGCAGACATCGGGCTCGGCATCTGCCCTCCGTTAGGAGGGCCTTATGCGAGGGGGCATGGGGTTAATGGGTGCTCGAAGCTGTACTCGAAAAATAAAATACCGACGTCCAGATCAACAGTAGTCCGACAAACAGGACCACAAGGGGGTTACATGTTCAAATCTCGGATTGCCTTTAACTTTGCAAGCAAGAACAGAATCGCCAAGGGCTCTCGAGTAATCAAAGAGGCGTTCACTCTCGCTATTATCCTTGCACTTTCCGCGTCCGCTTTGGCGGCGCCGGTTCAGACGTTCCGAGGCGCTATCCTTGGAACCGTGGTCGACCCGCAAGGCGCCGTGGTCGGCGGAGCCGCCGTGACGGCCAGGAATCAAGGTACGGGCGTCGAGCGAACGGCCGTCACCGACGACCTCGGCGCCTTTTCAATTCCAGAGTTGCCGATCGGGCGCTACGAGGTGACCGTGCAAGCCAAGGGGTTTCAAACCGCGAGGGTGACGGACATTCAGGTCGCGGTGGCCGGCGAACGCCGCGTTGACGTTCAACTGACGATTTCCGGCTCGGACACCGTGACCATCACCGCAAGCGCGCTTCAGGTTGAATCGACCGCGAACACGCTTGGCGGAACGATCACGGCGAAAGAAGTCGCCGATCTGCCTATCAACGGCCGCGACTTTACCAAGTTCCTGGTTCTCGCGCCGGGCGCGACCGGCGATCCGTCCGGAGCAACCGATTCCCCGGGTTCGTTCGGTCTATTCAGCGCGAACGGCAACCGCGGCCGCTCGAACAACTACCTGCTTGACGGGACCGACATGAACGACGGCTATCGCAATCTGCCCGCGATCAACGAGGCCGGCGTGTTCGGAACGCCGGCGACCATCCTTCCCATCGAAGCGATCGCCGAAGCCGCGATACTATCCAACTTCGAAGCTGAATTCGGGCGGAACGCGGGCGCGATAGTCAATATCGTCACCAAGTCCGGCGGCAACGACTTTCACGGCGCGGTCTTTGGCTACTTCCGAGACAATGCGCTCGATGCAAGGAACTTCTTCAACACCAAGCCGGATCGCCAGACTGGTTTGAGCAATCAACAGTTTGGATTCGCGGCGGGCGGCCCGTTGGTCCGCAATAAGACGTTTTGGTTCGCGAGCTATGAAGGCCAGCGCGAGGAGGTGGGCCTGAACTCGGTAGCAAGAGTGCCCGATCCTCGAGAGATCGCCGCATTAGGGGGGCCGCAAAACCCGGTGATAGCCAGGCTGCTTGAGCGAAACCCGTGGCCGGTCCCGAATAGACCCGTCGCCTTGTTCGATCCGCGGCCTAATCTCTCGGTGACGACTCCTGCCAGTAACAACGTCAACAGCATGATCGCGAAGATAGACCACTCGTTCAACGAGCGAAACAGTCTCACCGGCCGCTACTACTTCGGCGACAGCGATCAGTCATTTCCGCTGGCGATCCTCGCCGGCAACGTCCTGCCTGGCTTTAACACGGTCACGCCGACTCGCGTGCAGTTGGTGTCGCTGTCTTACTTGAAAGTACTTTCATCGACCAAGGTCAACGAAGCGCGCTTCGGGTACAATCGCTTCACGGAGGGATTCTTTCCCGAGGACGCCGGCTTCGATCCGCGAACGATCGGGTTGAATACCGGGATCGCTGGACCCCAGGACTTCGGCTTGCCATTCATCCGCATAAGAAACGATCCCGACTTCGGATCGTCGCTCGCCTCCATCGGCTCGACGCTATCGGTCCCGCGAGCTCGCGTCGACACTAACTGGCACTTCATTGATAACTTCTCGTGGAAGCTGACCCGGCACGAACTCAAGTTCGGCTATGAATTCCGCCGTACTTTCGTCAACGCGTTCTTTGACGCCGGCTATCGAGGACGGCTCGACTTCGCCTCTCTCGAAGATTTTCTTGGCGGCTTGTTGAGCGGCGGCCGATCCGCCAGGGGTGATTCGCGCCGTAACACGTTCCAGAATTCTCACGCCGGGTACATTCAAGACACCTTCAGAATGAACCGGCGCGTCACGTTGAACCTCGGGCTCCGCTATGACTACTTTGGCGTGATCGACGAAAGGCACGGCCTGCTTAGCAATTTCGATTCGAAGGCCGGCCTCGTGCTCGTGGGCAAGGGAGGACTCGACCGGTTGTACAACCGGGACTTGAACAACTTCTCACCGCGGCTTGGAATTGCCTGGGACGTGACTGGGCAAGGCAAGACGGTGGTGCGCGCGGGCTGGGGGTTGTTCTACGACGCCTACTCGCAGGACTTCTTCGTCGGCCAGCTTCCGTTCAACACGTTTAATCCGGGGCCGGCTTACAATCCCGTTGGTCCGTCGCCGATCCTGTTCTCGTTCTCGACCGTCGATCGGATCACGCCGGGCGCGCCGATCTTCACCGACTACCTCGACTCCGACGTGTTCGCGATCGATCGGCGGGCGCGGACGCCCTACGTCCAGAATTTCAACTTGAACGTTCAACATCAGTTCGCCGGGAACGTTGTGGCGCAGGTTGGGTACGTAGGCTCCATAGGAACGAAGCTCTTCCGGTATCGCGACATCAATCAGCCGGTCAACCCCGCGCTATCGTCCGCGAGGCCGTTCGACAACGGTCCGTTCGCGCCGTCCGGAGGTACGTTCTTCTACGTCAATCAGATCGAAACCAGCGCGAACTCGAATTATCACTCGTTGCAAGCGAGCTTGCAGGTGAGAAATCATCATGGGCTTTCGTCGACGATCAACTACACGTGGTCGCACTCGATCGACAACGCATCGGACGGCCAGGATTACGTCGCCAACGCAACGCAGCCGGACAACAGCTTCAGGCCCGATCAAGAGCGCGCGAATTCGAATTTCGACGTCCGGCATCGGTTCGTCTGGACTTCCAGTTATGAGTTGCCGAACCTTTGGAAGCGGTATCCTCGAATCGGCAAGGGATGGCAGTTGAACGGCGTGCTTACACTGCGTAGCGGGAGCCCATTCCACGTCAACCTGTTCGATGACTACAACGGAACCGGCGAGTTCTTTCCGAGGCCTGACATCGTCGGCGATCCTTACGCCGGGACTCACGGCCCCGACAACTTCCTGAACCTGTCGGCCTTCAAGGTCCCGTGCACGTTGGATCCGAACGGCGACGGCAGCGCGGGTTCCTGCTTGCCAGGCACGCAGCATTTCGGCAGCCTCGGCCGAAACTCACTGATCGGTCCGGGCTACGCGAACTTCGATATGTCGCTGTTCAAGACCACGGCGATAACCGAGCGGATCAAGGTGCAGTTCCGCGCGGAGGTGTTCAATCTTTTCAACCATCCCAACTTCGCGTCACCGTTG
>JAHFUG010000043.1:22789-24853 GCA_023265195.1 Blastocatellia bacterium
TTAGGAACCAAGGGTGGGTTGCTCGGCTACTCTGGGAAAAGCGGACGAGGGGCTCCTCACAATCGCGATGGCGTTGTGGCCCAATGCACGCGGGCGAGCAGTTGCCTAACTGGTTTCACTTTTGCTTCAGATCCTGATTGAGAGTGTTTAAGAACGCCGCGAGTGGAGCTATGTCTTCTTCTGAAATTCGTATGTTCGCCAACTCCGGGTCGCCTTGGCGGATAAGGCCGCCGCGCGAAAGCTGGGCCAGCCTGGCCAACTCAGCCAGAGCGTCTTCGAGACTGGCGAAAGCGCCGTTGTGCATATAAGGATTCGTAAAAGCGAGGTTGCGCAACGTAGGCGTCTTGAAAGTCCCGATCATCCGATCGAGAAACTGGTCGTTCGTTTCATTCACGCGGCGAAGCGGCGAATTCTCGAGGTTCGCGAAGTTCCAATGGCCGAGGTCGGCAACGCCAAGCCTCCGCTTCGACGGCGCGTCGCGAAATTGGGGCGCTGGCCGCGCCGCTTTCGACGCCTTTGGAATCTCGAGCGCGGCAAAACCGCCCTCGCCGTGAACGGCGTCGTATTCGCTTTGACTCACGCCGGTGTTGTGGAAAGAAAAATCGGTGAACAGAGGCGGCGCGTGACAAACCGCGCAATTGCCAACGTGGCTCGGCCCCTCATAGCTGAAGAAGAGCTTCAGTCCCGCCAGCGCCGGCTGATCGAACCCGGCCGGTAACTTGAGCTTGCCAGAGGTCTCGAGTGCGGCGATTCCGTCCAGCAATCGCTTTGAATACGAGTTGACGTCTTCGCCTGATTGTGGCTCTACGGCGAGTCCGTTGCCTTCGATAAACTTGTCATATGGAGTTGTGCGCTTCGCATTCAGCGTTCTTGTAAAATCCGCGATCGCCTTAGCGACCCAGTCCATCAACGCGTCCCTGCCGGCCGACTCGACATTGACGCCATAAGCCTGCTTGAACTGATCGCGATAAGAGCCGTCTGGGGCCTTGTCCGCCAGGATAACTCGCTGAATTTGGTTGAATGCGTCTTGCTGCTCGCCTGGCAGCCAACCCATTGGCCGCCCTGAGAGGGTTCCTTTCACCAGTTCTTCCAGCGAGCCGAACTCCCCATCGAAGTGCAAGCGAGCCATCTTTCCCACGTCGAATAGGGTCGGCGAGTTTCGCGATTCTTCTCTGCGAGGATCCTGCGCGCGATATGAAACCCAGCTCCGATTCAAGAAGTCCGCGTGAGCCCTAATCCCCTGGCCGGATTCATCGAACATGTGGCAATGACTGCAACTGGCGGGAAGATCCCCCTTTGGCGTCGAGAATCTCTCATCCTGAAACAGCCGGGCTCCGAGCGATATCGCCGCCTGGTTCTTCTTATCTTGTCCTTCTTGCCGGTGTCTTTCTTGCCGGGGTTCTTGCGCCCTGCCGGCCAAGCTTGCGAGGGTTAGAGTGAGCGCTACTCCAAGCACGGAGCATTTGATAAGGCGCCTCGGGTCAAGAGATCTGATGTATGCGATCAACTTGAGAGTATCTCCCTTTCCGGCCGTAGCGGCGAACTAACTATGCCGCGTCGCGTCTTGCGATACTACTAAACGTGAGTGGAGTGCGACAACTGAATCAGAAGGTTCGGAGGGTTCGTGCACAGGGGGCGCAATCAGAATCGCGACTTTGCCGCAGTGAGCCGCTTGACACCGCGGTGGCCTTCCAGTTCCGCGCCGCTCTCATTAACGCCTCACTTCAGTGGGGAGTGTCCGGAGTCTTTTGCGACAGAGAACCGTTTCAACGGTTTTTCCCCGGCGGAAGCAACCAAGCTGTTAAAACAGTTCGGCGGCTATCGCGCCTCCAAGACGCCTCACTCCACCGGCGGTCCTCATCTCGTGCCGCCGCATTAACTCAAAACGGGACGTTATTTTTTTACGCTTCCTTCATGAGACCGGACGCCAGGCACGCGAGCGTGTCGCATCGAGGTCCGTCTTCAACCGGGCCTGTTGACCGGTCGCCGAACTCCACTTCAAAGTTTCAGTCCCCTCTTTATCGGGGCGGACATCACGGTCTTCATGTAGCGGTGTTTCCCTCT
>JAHFUG010000043.1:24953-26491 GCA_023265195.1 Blastocatellia bacterium
GTGTTTCCCTCTTGACATTGGATCCCTGATGAAATAGGATTTGCGCCGCATCAGTCGTTGACGCATTTGTCGTTCCCTTTTCGGGATCTGCGTTGTCCTAAAAATGCAGACCAAATATAGAGTTCTCAGGAGTGAGAGTCCCGTAGCAGCGCTGTTTGGTCAGCCTGGAGAAAGGAAGCTCTTGATGCTCCAGAATCTCTCTAAATCACGCGATAGTGCAACCGCACAACCAAGTCTCAGCATAAGCGTGAGCGGTGCTCCGCAATAGTCGCAGATGGTTGGTTTTGAGTTTGTCCGATCATTCGCAAATTCGCCTTTACCAACAATGAGTGAGCCGGCAACCCCCCCGTTCGGCTCCTGGTGAGGTATAGCTGAGTGCGATAAGGGAGATATCGTCCTCGCCAAAAACCGAGGAAGATTGGTGCTCGTAATAACAACGGACGCACCGGTTCTCAAGTAAACAGAGCCAGGAAATCGAAGGGCAAGACAGGTAAAGTGTCCGCAACGACGCCTGCCTGCTTTGGCAACGTACCTCTGAAGAGCCCTCTAAGGAGCATGGTTGCATGGTCACATTAGATCGAGAATCCGCGGCGCGGCAGGATAGTCCGCCGCACCCACTCACGATAACGTCGTATCTATTAAACACTCATAAAGAGCAGGCTTACCGCCGCAGGCGCCTGGCGCAAATATCCGCCGAGCATTTCTTCAGTAATCCAACCAGAGCGGGATAAGTTCCTCGGGTTGGGAACTGGTTCGATAATGTCTCGTATTTATCGGCCCGGTCCCAAGGGAGTGGTGTCGCTAGCTGTCCCCAAGGCCGCTTGATAGATCGCGCGAAGAGGACCCGTTTGGTTGCCGCTAATCCGCGTCGCCTGGCGAGTCCCGGTTCGGCTGCTTAGGGCGCTTCGAGCTTCATCGCTTTCACCGTCGCATTCATGCAACTGTGGAAAGCAGTTTCCCCGATGGGGTTGATCTTGAGTCGCTACCGGTGCGCCGCGATGAGAAAGCCTGCTCGAGTTGTAAGGACTCACTCACATTCCCGACGGCCAGGCAGATGGACGGCCCGGCGCGAAACGAGCAACGAAACAGAAGGAGTCACGCAACAATGGCGAATCCATTCGATGATGAGAACGGCGAGTTCCTGGTGCTCGTGAACGAAGAGCTTCAGTATTCACTTTGGCCGACATTTCGCGAGATTCCAGCCGGCTGGACGGCTGTAGGTCCGCGGGGAGGCCGAAAAGAGTGTCTCGATTACATCGAAGAACACTGGACCGACATGCGGCCAAAGAGTCTCGTGGACCAGATGGCTAAAGACGCTGCCGAGCGCGGCGCATAGATCCGTGGGCCGCCGCCGCTATGCATCAGGCTCCAGTTTCGGTTGAAAGCGCTCGATCGTGGAATGCTGGCTGCTTGTGCCCGGCGGAAATAAATCACAAGCCACGAAGAGGCGCAAAAATCACAAGACGGAAGGGAATTGTGGGAGGCCCAAGCTACGAAAGACGAAGCCAACCGCGATGTTCCGTCTGTTTCCTCATCTC
>JAHFUG010000297.1 GCA_023265195.1 Blastocatellia bacterium
AAACCGATTGCCGATCGCGGCCCACATGGTACACTAGTGAGCTTGCGCCGCGGGAGAACGAGGCTTGGATATAGACGACTGGCGAAACGAAATCGACGCCATTGACGAGAAGCTGATCGAGTTGCTCAATCGGCGGTCCAATTGCGCCATCGAAATAGGGCATATCAAACGCGAAATGGGTTTGGCTGTGTACTCTCCCGCGAGGGAGGTCGAGGTTATCGAGCACGTGGTCGGTAAGAATAGGGGGCCGCTGGATGAAGAGGCCGTCCGCAGATTGTTCGAGCGAATCATAGACGAATCGCGGAGTATCGAGCGCCTGGCGGTTGAAAAGGAAATGACGGCGCGTGAGAAATCGCGCCCCTCCAAGTCCGCCTCGGGCGCCAAAAAGAAGAAGCGATAGCAAATCTACAAGACCGTTAGGAGTATTGACATGGTTATCGTAATGGAAGAGACCGCAAGCGAAGAGCAGGTCTCGAGCGTAATAGACAAGCTGGTTCGGCTCGGCTTCGACATCCACCGTTCGACCGGAGTACGTCATACGGTGTTGGGAGCCGTTGGCGGACGCATTATCGACGCGCGGGATCTCGAAGTTCTTGACGGCGTCAAAGAGGTCTTGCGAATCAGTTCGCCTTACAAATTGGCCAGCCGCACATTCAAACCCGAAGGCACGCAAATAAAAATAAAGGACGTCGTGTTCGGCGGCCGCGAGGTCATAATGATGGCTGGGCCTTGCACGGTTGAGAGCCGCGACCAGGTTATGTCGATCGCGGAGGTCGTCGCCCGCCACGGCGCGAAGGTGCTTCGCGGCGGCGCTTTCAAGCCACGCACCTCGCCCTATTCCTTTCAAGGCATGGGCGAAGAGGGACTCAAACATCTGAGACAGGCGGCGGACCGGTTCGATATGCTCGTGGTTTCGGAGGTCATGGAGCCGTCGCAGATTCCGCTGTTCATAAGATACGTGGATATTCTTCAGATCGGCGCGCGCAACATGCAGAACTTCAACCTCCTGCGCGAAGTCGGACGAATTAATAAGCCGGTTCTTATCAAGCGGGGCGCTTCCGCGACCATCGAGGAGACGTTGCTTGCGGCGGAGTACGTAATGTCGGGCGGTAACCACGAAGTAATGGTGTGCGAGCGCGGCATTCGAACCTTTGAAACTTATTTGAGGAACACGCTCGATATTTCCGCCATCCCTGTTCTGAAAAAACTGTCGCACTTGCCTGTCGTCGCCGATCCCAGCCATGCGACCGGACGGCGGGACAAGGTGCCGCCGATGGCCCAGGCGTCGGTGGCTGCCGGCGCGGACGCCCTGTTGATCGAGGTCCACAACGATCCCGAGAACGCGCTTTGCGACGGAGCCCAGTCGCTATTGCCAGATCAATTCGAAGCGCTCATGCGGCGGTTGAGATTGATCGCCGAGGCCGTAGACCGATCGGTTGCCGCGGACGTCCCGGAACCGGCTGAAAGATGATCTCATCGTCATGCTATTCGATCACATAGCGGTCGTAGGCGTCGGAATGATTGGCGGCTCGTTTGCCCTCGCAGCCAGGCGGGCGGAATTGGCCCAACACATAACCGGATGGGACGGGGGCCGTTCACTGGATAGAGCGGTCTCGTCCGGGGTTATCGACGCCGTTGAGGAAGCCTTCGAATCCGGCGCCGTTTGCAACGCCGATCTGATTTATCTTGCGGCTCCCATCGGCGCAATCATCGATTTCCTCACGACCCGCGCGGCGTCCATCAAGCCTGGAGCCATTGTTACGGACGCCGGCAGCACTAAGCAGGAGATTTGCGATGCGGCTCGCAAAGGACTGCCGGGCGAAATAGCCTTTGTTGGCGGGCATCCAATGGCCGGTTCACAGAAGTCCGGCCTCGACTACGCGTATGCGCATTTGTTTGAAGACGCTCCGTACGTCGTCGTTTCATCGAACGAAGGATTCAAGCGCTCGGCCGCGGTCGATACGGTTCTTGAAATGATCCAGGCTATCGGAGGAAGGCCGCTGATGCTGACCGCCGAACAACACGACCGCGCCGTGGCTCGAGTGAGCCACGCGCCGCAACTCGTTTCCACCGCTCTGTCAGTCGCTCTGCTAAAAACGCGAGGCGGCGATGAGATGCTCAATCTGGCCGGCCCCGGCCTGGCCGACATGACAAGGCTCGCTGAAAGCAACTGGTCAATGTGGGAAGACATCTGCCGGTCGAATTCGGAGGAGATAGCGGAAGCGCTTGCCGACGTGGTACGAGAACTCGAGATCACCCGTCTTAGAGTCGACTCCGGCGACTTCCGCGCCCTGGGAGAGGCGTTCAAATCAGCGGGAGATCTCGTAGCCCGGATTCGCCGCGCGAAGAACAACGGCGGCTCATAACCTGAACATGCCAACTTACGTCGTAGGCGACATACACGGCCGCTCCGGTTTGCTGGATCAATTGGAGCGCGATGTCCCGTGGGACATCAGGCGCGACAAGATTGTGTTTCTCGGCGACCTGATAGACCGCGGCGACGACGCACCTGGCGTAGTCGAGCGAGTGATGCGCTATGCGAGAGAAAACCCAAGCGTAGTCGTCTTGAGAGGAAATCACGAGCAAATGTTTCTGAACTGTCTGGACCATGGCGACGCTCAATGGCTGATTCCGGACAACGGCGGCCCGGCCACGCTTGCGGCTTATGGGGCCAAGCTGCTGGGCGAAGACGGAGAGATCGAGTTCACTATTCCCGAGGAACACGTCCTGTTCATGCGAAACCTGCCTTTCTTTCACGAAGACGAAGAGGCGATCTATGTTCACGCGGGGCTGGTTCCGGGTATTCACCCATCGGAGACGGATACTGAAACCCTGATCTGGACCCGCGACGCGCACTTCTTCAGGCATTATACCGGCAAGCTTTGCGTATTTGGTCACACTCCCACCGTTTACCTGCCAAGGGACGGATGCAACCGCCACTTTGGAATCTACATTCACGGCGGATGCGTCGGCATCGACACAAGCGGCGAGCACGACAGCCCGCTTTCGTGTTTTCGCGTGGACACGTTCACTCTCTATCAGGCTTATCCTCGCGGCGTGACCGAGGTCAAGCGCTTATCTCACCTGAAACGGCGCAATGAATAGAAGGCCGAAGCTCCGCGTGATTTTTCGTGTATTGCTTCTTTCGCTCCTGCTTCAAGGGTGCGAGCGAGTCGTTCTCGACGAACGATTTCACAACGCGCCGCTAACGGGTTGGACCGTCGTCGATGATCCGGAAACGCTCGAGGGGCCCTCGGTTTGGCGCGTCGAGAGCGACGGATGGCTTCATCAGCGCGGCAATATCTGGGGGCGTCGAGGCGATTTTCTCGGACGATGGTACGGCACGTTTTTGATAGCGGGCGATTCAGCTTGGCGTAATTACTCGCTGTCAGTTAAAGCCAAGCCGCGTGATAATGACGGGTTCGGCGTCGTCTTTCGATGGATCGATGGCCAGCATTTTTATCGGCTTCTATTCGTTCAAGATGAGTTGAATGGCGGTCCAGTGACCAGGTTGGACAAGAGAATTGGCGATGACTACACTGAAATCTGGTCAAACAAAGAAGGCTTTCGGGAAGGATCGGAGTTGCTGATCGAGCTGGAGCTATCAGGCGAAACGATAAAGGGCCGGCTTAACGGACGGCCGCTGTTCGAACTCCGGGACGCAACGCACCAGAAGGGCAAGATCGGCCTGTTCTGCTACGCGCAAAGCGATCAGGCTTTCGATGACGTTAAAGTTACTTTGAGGTAATGAGGTCAAGTTAATGTCCAGGGCGGTAATTCTTAGTGGAGCCAGGACCGCGATCGGTTCTTTTGGCGGATCCCTCAAAGACGTGACGGCGGTAGAGTTGGCGCGCGTCGTCATTGAAGCGGCGCTGGATCGGGCCGGCGTTGACCGGGCGGATGTCGAAGAAGTGATAATGGGCAACGTGCTTCAAGCGGGCGGAGGAATGAACCCGGCCAGACAAGCGGCCATGGCAGCGGGCATTCCCGACGGTTCGCCGTCGTTTACGGTAAACAAGGTCTGCGGGTCCGGATTGAAATCGGTCGCGCTTGCGGCTCAAGCCATCGCGGCCGGAGACGCCGACCTCATTGTCGCCGGCGGGATGGAATCGATGAGCAGGGCGCCTTACATCCTCAACGAAGCGCGGTGGGGATACAGACTCGGACCAGGTGAGATAAAAGACTCGATGTTGAGCGAGGGACTGACTTGCGCGATGGCGGGTTGTCATATGGGCGTCACGGCTGAGAACGTCGCCGCCAAATATGAGATCAGCCGCGAGGCTCAGGACGAGTTCAGTATCGAGAGCCAGCGCCGCGCCAACGAGGCGATAGCAGGCGGGCGATTCGCGGGCGAAATTATTCCGGTAATGCTCCCTCAAAAGAAGGGTGAGCCCGCCGCCTTCGTAGTTGACGAGCACCCGCGATCCGACTCTACGCTGGAACGGCTCGCGGGACTGAGGCCGGCGTTTCAAAAAGCCTATGGAACCGTAACGGCCGGCAATTCCTCCGGGATCAACGACGGAGCCGCGGCGCTCGTGATCGCAAGTTCCGGCCGCGCGCGATTGATGGAGTTGGCTCCGATCGCCGAAATCATTGCTTATGCGGCGGCGGGGGTCGAGCCGGGGTTCATGGGAATGGGGCCGGTTCCGGCGATTGAAAGAGTCCTGGAGAAGGCCGGTCTCGGACTATCGGATATCGACCTGTTCGAGTTGAACGAGGCCTTCGCCGCGCAGAGCCTGGCCGTTATCAAACAGATTGATCTCGATCCGTCTAAGGTCAACGTGAACGGCGGCGCGATTGCTCTGGGTCACCCAATAGGGGCAAGCGGCGCTCGAATACTCGTGACGTTGCTGTACGAGATGAATCGGCGCGGTGTTAAACGGGGCCTGGCGGCGTTGTGCATAGGTGGAGGGCAGGGAATTGCGATGATCGTCGAGCGATGATCTCGGGTCGCGCAATTTCCCGCTGATTGTCCCGCCTTCGGTTCGTTGATCGGCGTGGATCAGCGTTACGCAGTCAGCGGAAATCAGCGGCTTCCCCTGATCTCGATCGGGAGTTAGAACGAGTATCAGAAAGCGAATTAGCTTGACGGTGCGATGAGGTTAGCCAGATGGGCCTTCCATCCCCGCTGCTGGGACTCGTTCCCGCTTCCCCGGTTGTGGTCTATCTTCACAGCCCGAAAGAGCGGCTGTGGGGGCTGCTTCTCGACATACCCGCCGCCGGTGTGTTTCTTCGCGGCATAGACTTGAACACGTTCGAAGACTGGATGCGGATGATCGTGCGTGGCGAGCACGACATCGGGTTGACGCACATTTTCCTTCCGATGTGGCGGGTCGAGCGCGTAGCGCTGGACGAAACCGTAGGTGATATTCCTTCGTTGGCCGACAGGTTCTATGCAACGGTAGGACTGACCATACACGAATATCTTGGCGGGCCTTGATTACTGATCTTGTTGGAGGTGCTGGTATATCTCAGGGTCGTGCTTTGCCGAGTAGGTCGCTGAAGTGATTATTATCTCCTGGGCGAACTTGCCGTCTTGATTCATCACTCTCTTCGCTGGAAGCAGCGTGTTCTGAACGACCCGAGCCGGCGAATAATAGAACGAGACTCTGAACTTGACCGGCTTCTGATCCGGGAATAGGTTCAACTCGTATTCCGTATGCAAAATCCTGAAGGTCTTTGCGCTGATCCAATACTTCGTTTTGTCTCCGTTGGGTGTCGTCAACTCGATTATCTTGGTGTCTATTCCGGCTACTGTTTCCGGTCCGATCAGGTCAACCTTCGAGCCGTCTTCCTTGTAGTGAAGCAGCGTAGTGTAGTCGTGCGTCAACTGCGCTCTGAACGCCGCATCGACCTCGGGTCTTGGCGTCGTGTATTGGCCGTTTTGCGCCGACCAGACGCTGGCCCCGTTGAATGCGATGACATACTTGATCGGGCGGGCGGTTCCGGCGCGCCCCGGCGGTTCAGGCGGAGTAACTTCGAGATCGGTGCGGAGCAGGTCTTGCCAGGATTTCTCTTTTCGCGTCGCGCGGAGCTTGTAGCTGCCGGTCGCGTCGCCCTGATCGGTGGCTAGTCGTATATTGCCTTCTTCCTGAATATTCGCTCGTACTTGATTCAACATGGTTCGGCCGCCGTAGGCGATGATGGCGTACTCGACAATGGCTTCGGCTACAGTGTACTTCACCGGGGCGGCGGCTTCCGGCTTTCCTTTCGCCGGCGCGTTCTTATCAGCTTGCGGCTTGGGCTTGTCCGCTTGATTCTTGTCCGCCTGGCCGGCGCTTTTTTCCGCGGTCTTGCCGGTTTGCGAAGCGTCGGCGCCTGACTTAGGTTGCTGAGCAACGCCGGGAACCGCGGGCCGCGCCATCGGACAGGCGATCAGCGTGATAAGGGTGAGGTTTAGAACCGAGCGCGAGAATCCGATCAATCTAGTCCACCTCCGAGCGAGTCACTCGATATCATTCGTACAAAATCAGCCGACATATTAACATAGCATCCGCGCCGGGAACACGTGACTATCGCATCAACAAGAGCGAAGACAGCGGCAGCGACACTATCCTCGGGTCGTCCGTTCCTGGTTCATCGGTCAGCGTAACCAGTACTCCAAACGGCGCATTGTAGTGAGCTTTTTCGATGAAAGCCCGCAAGCCGAACGTATCCCCGTGATCGATTCGGCGGCGATACTTGACCTCAACCGGTATTCGTTGCTCGCCCACGGTCAACACATAGTCAACTTCCGGTTCGGCGCCTCTCTCGGGAAAATGAGCGATGTCGAGATTGATGATAGAGCGAAAGAAATACCCGGCCACACTTTCCGCAATGTGACCGGCGAGATCGGCGAGATGTGCGTTTTGAGCGAGCGCGCTGGAAGTCAATGGAATCACTTCCTGAAGCCAAGCCGCCCTCAGCGCGTGGTCGCAGATGCATAGCTTTGACGCGCCATGCCGCTTTTTGAGCCGCAGCTCGAGCGGTTCAATCAGCCGCACCAGCATCGCGCCGTCAAGAAACTTCAGGTAGGCAAGAACGCGGCGCCAGCCGATGTTGGCGTTCAGTGCTCGCTTGATCTCTTCGAGGTAAAGAGCCTGTGCGGGTGACTGCCCCACGTAGCGGCATGCAAGCCGGAACACTTCTTCCAACAGATGCTCGTCGCGCCGCTGCCCTCGCGGTCCCATCCTGAGGTCGTGCTGAATAGCTCGCCGTATCACGGTTTCATTGAGTAGATCCGACATCTTTTCCCACGACACGTCCGGTCTGGCCTGGGCTATCGGATACCCGCCCCTGTCGGAGAACGCTTCGAACGCTTTATCGCGGGTCTCCTTTTGCCTGCGCCCGTGCTCTCGCAACTCGAGCCAAAACTCCTTCTGCTTGAGCGGCGCGAGTCCGTTAATGGGCAATAGGGCTTCAATGGAGCCGAAGTTTCTAAACTCCGATACTTCCCGCAACAACAGAGGCCCCATCTCGAGCGTGCTTATGCGTCCAGCCAAGCTGTCCCGTCCTGCTTCGATCCTGAGAGCCGAACTTCCGGTCACCACGACACGAACAGGGTTCATATCGACGAGGTGTTTTAGTTGAGGCGCCCAGTTGTCGAGATTCTGTACCTCGTCGAAAAAGATGTAGGCCCTGCGTCCGTCTAGGGCTGCTTGATTGAATGAGCTTCGCAACACTTCGCTCTCGAACCAGTCGCTTAAATCGAGAATCGGCTGGGTGAGTGTTCTTAGCTCGGGGAGATCGTCGAACTGGACGCGAAGGATCCGGTCAGGCGAGACGCCTTCGTCGATAAGCGCCTGAATTGCCTGATTAACCAGCGTCGATTTGCCAACCTGGCGCGGACCCCGAAGGACGGTAGCGGGTGTTAAGCCGGACTTTACATCGGACAGCATTGAGTGAAAGGCCCAGCGTCGAATTCGCGGGAGATCGGCCAGACGGCCTCCGCGCCACCATGGATTGTCTCGATGTAGTCTTTGAGAGAGGCCCCCCGGCAACAAAACCGGAGGTGGTAGTTGGCTCACAACTCGTCCTCAACTGAGCATTCTCACTGCAAGAGGCTCGTTAGCGTGGTCACGGCAACGCAACGGCGTTGGCGGGGGATGCGAGGCAAGAACGCGCCTTCGCCGCTTTTTGATACCGCACCACAAGGAATTCAGCTAACCAGCGGCGATCAGTGTAGCACGACAGGCCAGTGTGGGCTAAGGACGCGTAAAAACTAAGTTCCCGTTTTGAGTAATGCGGCGGCACGAGATGAGTACCGCCTTAACAAGAGAGTGATAATGATCTCAACTCCATAGGAGTGACCTGTCTGTAGCAACGATGTAAACCGAAGAATTAACAAGAGAGTGATAATTGATCTCAACTCCGTAGGAGTGACCTGTCTGTAGCAACGAGATAAATCGAAGAATCAACAAGCGGGTGATGTTTGGCCGTTTTGGGGTTGCGCCTTTGGCGGGAAGAAATTTGTTCAGTTCGCCGATCATCAGAAACTCTCAGGTCGGGAAGGGTGGCTTGCCCCCGCTGCTCTCGTTAACTCAAACTGGCTGAGGAGCGGGGGCAAGCCACCCTTCCCGACCTGAGAGTTTCTGATGATAGAACATGGAAATTGGATCTTGGCCTTCCCGAAATGGCCAAACTCCGGAGATCCTCCTGATCTGAACTGCTTCCGCTCGGAACGCTATGAGTCTTGCGTGGCCGGCGGCAAGATAGAGCGCGTTGTTAGCTCCTCTGCTATACTCCTGCTCGCGTGATTTGACGCCATGCCGGAAGAACGTCGAATAATCTCAATGATTGCCAGCGCCACCGAGATAGTGTGCGCGCTTGGGTATGAATCAAATCTTGTCGGGCGGTCGCATGAGTGCGACTATCCGGCTTCGATCAAGCTGCTCCCGGTCTGCACCGCGCCGAAGTTCAACGTCGAAGGAACAAGCTACGAGATCGATCAGCGGGTCAAGGCGATCGTCCAGGATTCGCTCAGCGTCTATCGGGTTGACGCCGGAATACTCGAGGAGCTTCAGCCTACGCACATAGTCACTCAATCTCAATGCGAAGTCTGCGCGGTTAGTTTGAAAGACGTCGAACTTGCGGTGTGTGAGTTAACCAGTTCGCACCCGATGGTCGTATCGCTGGAACCCAACGAATTAAGCGACGTCTGGAAAGACATCAAGAGAGTCGGCGCCGCGCTGGGTGATTCCGAACGGGCGGAACGGCTCGTAACCGGGCTTCAAGATCGAATTACAGGAGTCGCCGATGCGTGTAGCGCGATCGGCTCACGGCCCTCGGTTGCGTGTATCGAGTGGATAGAACCGTTGATGGCGGCTGGAAACTGGATGCCGGAACTCGTCGAGATGGCCAGCGGCGTGAACTTGTTTGGCGAAGCAGGGAAGCACGCGCCGTGGATGACCTTCGAGGATCTTATTGCCAAGGATCCCGATGTGATCTTCGTATCGCCGTGCGGCTTCGACATAGCTCGAACGATGCGGGAAATGCATTTGCTCGAGGGCAAAGCCGAATGGAGTTCGCTATCGGCGGTTCGCAACGGAAGAGTCTACGTGGCTGATGGTAATGCGTTCTTCAATAGGCCGGGTCCAAGACTGGTCGAGTCTCTCGAGATACTTGCGGAAGTTCTTCACCCTGATGTTCTGAACTACGGCCATCGCGATGTTGGATGGGTGCGCTGCCAATAGAGCGCTTCAAAGCGGCGGGCCTCTTCTTCGCTATAGGCATTCTCCTTCTGGGAATCAAATGCTCGGTTAGCGCGGCTCATTTCTTC
>JAHFUG010000044.1:0-13188 GCA_023265195.1 Blastocatellia bacterium
CTACGAGAGGGCGGCCTTCTTCCCTTTCTCCAAATCCCACCCACGGCAGTGGGTGGATCGTTCAAGCTCAACCTACGAGAGGGCGGCCTTCTTCCCTTTCCGGAATCCCACCGGCAGTGGGTGGATCGTTCAAGCTCAACCTACAAGAGGGCAGCCTTCTTCAATTTCCCGAATCCCACCCACGGCAGTGGGTGGATCGTTCAAGCTCAACCTACGAGAGGGCGGCCTTCTTCCCTTTCCGGAATCCCACCCACGGCAGTGGGTGGATCGTTCAAGCTCAACCTGCAAGAGGCTGCTCTGCCTTCTCTCAACGACTAACTCAAACCGTCGCAAGGAGAGCCGCGGAAATAGATCATCTTTCCGATCGTGGTTTTTCTGATGTTCCGCATCGATCTCCGCGCCTCCCAAATCTTCAAACGCCACACACCACGTTGTGTCGTAATCGGACCAGCGGCCTAACCCTCAACGCGCTTATAGCGGCGCGCCTTGAACTCGTATCGGGGCAAGCTGCCGGCCGGTGCGTGTTCAACGTTCACGCGAATATTTAGTTGAGATCGAAACTCGGCCAGCACCGCCCGCTCAACTCCGGAAAAAAGCTCGCCGTCGGAAACCTCGAGTTTTAGCCGCAACTCGTCCATCCCGCCTATTCGCCGAATCTCCACCTCGTACTCGACAATGGCAGCGAAGGCGCGCAGAAGATTGTCAATAACGCTTGGGTAGAGATTCACGCCGCGAACTATCAGCATGTCGTCGGCGCGGCCGAGCACGCCTCCCTTGATGCGCGTCAAAGTACGGCCGCAGGAGCATGGCTCGGCGATCACCTCCACCAGATCGCCGGTTCGGTAGCGCACCACGGGCATGCCGAACCTGCCCAAATTAGTTACTACCAGTTCGCCCCGAGCGCCTTCGTCCACCGCCGCGCCGGTCCGCGGATCGATGACCTCAAAAACGAACTCGAGTTCATTCAGGTGAATCGAGCCTGTTTGAGCCTGACAGTCGAACGCCCAGGCTCCGACTTCCGTCGCGCCCGCGTGATCGAAGCAGGTAGCTCCCCATTCGCGCTCGATACGCCCCTTGACGCTCGGCACGCTCGCGCCAGGCTCGCCCGCGTGAATAGTCGTCCGAACGGACGAAGCTCGTAGGTCGAGCCCCAGCGACGTCGCGACCTCGGCAAGGTGAAGCGCGTAGGTTGGAGTGCAGACGAGCACGGTGCAGCGGTTGGCGATTATTTGGCGCAGCCGCTGCTCGGAACTCATGCCGCCTCCGGACAAGCACAGGGCTCCAACGTGGCGCCCGCCGTCCATAGCGGCCCAGTGACTGATATAAGGACCGAAAGAGAAAGCGCAGAAAACCAGGTCTTCCTCGCCGACGCCCGCGCCTCGATATACATAGCCCCAGCAGCGCATCCATGCTTCCCAGTCCTCCCGGGTTTCCACGCACTTAATCGGATTAGAGGTAGTTCCGGAGGTTTGATGCAGATAAACATACCGCGTCAACGGGTAGGTTAGCAGTCTTCCGTACGGCGGGTGCGCTTCTTGTTCCGCGACGAGTTCGCTCTTGGTCGTGAATGGCAAGCGCTTGAGGTCTTCCGCCGATCGCACGCTGTTCATCTCGATCCCGGCGGCATGAAACTTGTCTTGATAAAACTGATTGGTGTTGATTTCGCTCAACAGCCGGCGAAGCCGCTCATCCCGCAGTTCGCTGAGACGCTTGCGATCCAGGGTTTCCAATTCGCGCTGATAAAAAACCATCCGCTTGATTCACCGTCACGGCAGTGTGTTTTTAGTGTTGTTTGGCTCGAAAATCCCAGCGTTCGCCACAATAAGCGAGCCGCAATATACTACCTGTTGACATGAGAAGCAAGCGCATTATAATTCGCAACGCTTCATGGACGAGGACCATATCAGAGCGTCATTGCTCGAAGGCATTGGGCGGCGCGTTCGTGCGTTGCGGCTCGAGGCCGGTCTGACGGTCAAGGACTTCGCGGTCCGAGCTGAGATTTCACCCCGGTTCGCGCACCAGGTCGAGGCGGGTATCGGCAACATCTCGATCGCGGGCTTGGCGCGAGTGGCGGCGGCGCTGGGGCGATCGTTGCCGGAGTTGATTCCACCGCTCGCCGACGACCGGTCGGCGCGGGCCGAAATCTGGCGGCTGTTGGTTGATTCCAACGGCGACGATCTACAGGAATGTCAGCAATGGCTTGAGCAGCGCAAGGGCGCTAAACCGGCGGCTCGTTTCATCGCCGTGATCGGTCTTCGCGGCGCGGGCAAATCCACGGTTGGGCCGCTGCTGGCCAAGCGGCTGAAGACGGAGTTCGTCGAGTTAGATAAGTGGATCGAGGAAGCGGCTGGCATGTTGCTAGGTGAAGTCTTCGCAACTCACGGCGAGGCCTATTATCGCAGATTGGAACGAGAATCGATTCGGCGGGTGTTCGCTAAGTCGGGCGGCTGCGTACTGGCGGCGGGGGGGTCGGTGGTGAGCGATCCGGAGAGTTGGGAGCTAATCAAGCGGCGGTGCTTTACGGTTTGGCTGCATGCCACGCCGGAAGAATTCATGAAACGGATGCGGCGCCAAGGCGATCTGAGGCCGATGCAAGGCCGCCCGTCGGCTATGGATGAACTGAAGGCGTTGTTGGCTCGCCGCGAGCCGCTTTATGCGGAGTCAGCGTTGAAGATCAAGACAACCGGCGCGTCTCCCGCGGCGGTCGTCACCCAGATTGTCAAAGCGCTGAGGACTGAGGAAGCAAGGGGGAATTGATGATTGATAATTGATGATTGATGATTGGGGAAGCAAGGGGGAATTGATAATTGATGATTGATGATTGATGATTGGGGAAGCAAGGGGGAATTGATGATTGATAATTGATGATTGATGATTGGGGAAGCAAGGGGGAATTGATGATTGATAATTGATGATTGATGATTGGGGAAGCAAGGGGGAATTGATGATTGTCGAATAACAAGTGACAAATGACAAGTGACAAATGACAAATGACAAGTGACAAATGACAAGTGACAAGTGACAAATGACAACTAACCGGAGGATCTATGTCAACTATGAGCAACCTCGATGCAGTCGTTCGGGAATATGCATTTCCGGATATTCACATTGGCGCGGGCGAGGATGAATCCCCGTATGTGCCGTTTAAAGAAAATGTCTTCATTCGTCACCTGGCGTTCGACGTCAGGAATAACGTTTACGCCAATATCCTCTGGGTAAAGAAAGATGGAATGCTGGGACGGCATCGCCATCGCGGGCGGATCTTTGCGTGCACGCTGGAAGGGAGTTGGCGCTACCTTGAATATGACTGGGTCGCCCGCGCCGGCAGTTACGTTCAAGAGAGCCCGGGCGCCGTTCATACGCTGGTGTCGGACGACCCCAACGGCATGAAGACGATTTTCATCTTGAACGGCTCGCTCGAATTCGTCGATGATAATGACAATCTGCTCGAGACGCTGGACGTATTTTGGTTCATCAACCACTACGTCAGCTACTGTCGAGAGAACGGTATTGAGATCAACAAAAAACTGTGGGTCTGAGCCAGTGGCCAGTGGCCAGTTGTTAGTTGTTAGTTAGTAGCAAGTAGTCAGGGGTGAGTGAGTATCACTTGAACATCGACATCTGCGTCATCTGTGGATACTCACGCCGTCGGCCCCACCGAAGGACCGCGGAACTCTCGCCGGCTCCCTCTTAATGTTGAACTCTCGGGCGTCACTCCAGTTTCTACATCTGTGTCATCTGCGTCATCTGTGGATACTCACGCCGTCGGCCCCACCGAAGGACCGCGGAACTTTCGCCGGCTCCCTCTTAATGTTGAACTCTTGGGTGTCACTCCAGTTTCTACATCCGCGTGATCTGCGTCATCTGTGGATACTCACCCCTGCGGAGCGCCGCCCGCACACCTCTCCCCCGAACGGCGCTCCAAAACGGGAAAAGTTAATCGCCAGACGAACTCGCAACGGAAGCCTGTGCAGTGTCGACCGTCAAAGCGCGGACAGTTGCTATCGCCTCGCTTGCGCAGACGCGCCCGTACCCGTAGCCAGGATCCCATTCGCCGCCGCTCGATCCAGCCTTGTGCGCGGCTTCGATCAGTATCCCTCGAATTTCTTCGGCGGTGAGATCGCGCCTCGCCTCCGACAGGATCAAGGCTACGGCCCCCGTTACAGCGGCGGCGGCCAGGCTTGTGCCGGATTGTCGATGCCTTAGCACCAAGGTTCCCGATTGGGCGGCCAAAATATTCTCGCCTGGCGCACAGACCGTGGGCTGCTGGAACTCGCGCTCGCCTCTCGCCGGACCCGCGCTTGAAGTCTCCGACAGCGGCAAGTCGGGCTCATACGCGTCGTATGAGCTGACAACTATCGAGCGGCGGCCACACGCGATCGAACTGAGCGTGCACTCATTGCTGATCGCATAGTAGCCGGCTCCGTAAGACTTGTCCGTAGGCTTGATGAATTTGGACTGGCCGCGTTCATCGCGTTCTATCCAGGCGTCGAAGCGCCCATCTTCCACGCAATCCCCGCGGAGCCGGAGAGTCCAGTCACCGGCCGCGGCGCCACGATCGAGAATGACGTTGATTGTGTTCTCTCCATTCTCTCCGTTTTTGAGATCGCGCAGTCGATTCACCACCAATAACGCGCCGCTGCCGCAGACGCCGTTATCCCAGACGCAGCCGGGTTTGACTCTAGCCACGCGCCTTCCAGCCGGATCACTCAACTCGGCCGTAAACCGGTCGTCACCCGAATACCAAACCTCTATCTCATTACCCGTCGGGTCAAAGCGGGGTATCCGCCATTTGAGATCGACAAATTCCCCGCCGGCTACGCGCCCGGTGGCGTGCAGCGACTTTCCGAATGAATTGCCGGCGGCGATAACGACCGCGCGGTTAGGCTTCCGGCTGACCAGCCGATCGAAGCCCTCTTCCAATGGCGACGTTCCATCGTGCGGCCCACCGTTAGTTCCAAGGCTGATATTGACGACGCAGGGCCGGTCTTCAGCGTAGTCGAATATGAATTTGACGGCCTCCAATAGTTGCGCGGAGTCACCGAAAGTGTTTCCTACCGCATGAGAACCCTCCGCCGCCAGGACCGCGCTTGACGCATCAACAAAGACGATGCCGGCTTCCGGGGCCACTCCCGGACAACCCGATCCATTCCCGTTACCAGCCGCCACGTCGGTCACGTAAGCGCCATGAGCGCCCGTGTAAGTAAGGCTGTTCTTTTGGGTCCAGTAGCCCAGCGCCTTGTAAGGGTCCTCTTCTTTCAGCGCCGCGTCGATATCGTCTTTGGTGAATAGCCTGCCGTAACCGAACGGCCCCGAGCAGCGTTCCTCGCCAACCTTCGCTCTTTGATCCCATAGAGCCAGTATCCGCGTCGAGCCGTCAGGCAAGCGAAAATTCTTATGCGCGAAGTCCAGGCCGAAATCGACGACGCCAACGATCACGCCCTTGCCGCCTTCGGTTTCGCCGGCGTCTCGAGCAAAATCTTCGCAGCCGAGCGTCTCCCGGATCGTCCGGTCGAGATGCGGTCTTACTTGCCCGGCTGCGTGCAAACTCATCACGCAGCCCTCGTTGCACAGATTCTCAATCTCGTTTTCACCGCCGCGAATGCGCGCAGTCACAAGAGTATGCTTGTAGTCCTCGGATGGTTCCGCGATAACCGTAACGCTGTTGACCTGAGCAAGCTCCTTGAACCGGTCCAAGTCCGCGACTCTGGCGACCGCCGTCATTTCATTCTCTTTGTTAGGCGGCAGGCCATGTTTGCCTTGAGGCGGCGCCAGCCTGAGAATGTCCCTGTTATCGATTCTGCGGCATTCTCTTCTCAGATGAGCGTCCATCTGAACTCTTACCTTCCGGCCCGCTCCGAAGAAGAGGCGTCTCAGGGCGGACGGCAAGACGGCGGCGAGGTTTGAGAAGAACCACGCGCCGGGAGAAGGGGCAGCCTTGGATATATTCAATTGGTCAACGTTCAGCAAGTCGCCTATCACCGAATTGCATGCGATGCAGTGGCGAAAAGGCGGCGTCGAAGAATGGCAGTTGGGACAAACGATGTGAATCATAACATCTCCTGTTCATCGGTTACTGCGTTAGGGTTTCCGTCTGACCGAGTTGAGCCGCCGTGCAATTCTGTGGCGACCCGTCCAGAGAAAAGTCTTCTCGCCCGTCGGGAGCCTCTTCCGCCTTCACGTGGCAGCCGGTTTGAACCATGCGTCTCAAATCAAACTCTTTCCCGGTGGGGTCCTTGAGCACCTCGTAAAAGAGGCGGAAGTCGGTGCCCTCCGATTCATCGGCTAACTTACAGTGGTTCTCAATCGTAATCATGTACCTGGAGCAATCCTCTTTCGGCAGCCTGACCGAACAACGCGAGCCATCTTCCCTGATCGCGCCGCGCGAAACGTTGCTCAGTACAATCTCGCCTCCATCTTCGCATGTGATGTCGGCGCCGATTACGCCGGCGAGTTTGCCCAGGGCGGCCTGAGAAGCCCTGCCCTTAACCGAATACCTTGCGAACCTCTCGTCGCTCTTGTGCCTGGCGTAAAGGATTCCTTCGGTCAGGAAGATCGTCGGCTGGAGCTTGGACTTGTGATTGATTTTGAGTTTGCGGCCGTGAAACTCCGGTCCCTCGAGATCCGGAATCCACCTGAAGTCTTCGTCGTCACCGGTATCGTCCAAACGATCGAATTCACGGCGGAGGTAGGTCGAGGTTCCCCTGGGAAAACATGGACCGCCGCCGCCGGCCTCGGGGTAGACGACGTTTATCAGAAGGTCTTCATTAAGATTGAGCGAGTGCGGTATTAGAGACGAACTAATAGGAGTCCGGGTCTCCGGGTCCAGTTCGATTCTTTGAATGTCCAGCAACGGCGTGTGCCGGTCGCATCGCAGCATGCCTATCTCGCAGCGGTTTCCTTCCAGCTTGTTGATGCAGGTCAGGGCTATTCCCGCGACTGAAATAGTGACGGTGGCTTTGGCGTGGTCAAGTGACATCTTACTATCTCCTCTTTTTTGCGCCGCGGCGTTAATGCGGCGGCTCGAGATTGATTGCGCGCGGTTCTCGGATTACGGAGCGCCGTCAGAAATCAGTGTATCCGCCAATGGCGGTGAACGCCGCCCAGTAGTATGGATGCTTGTAACTTTCCGTCGACGACCGGAGCATCTCCAACTGCGCCTCCCTTAAAGCCTTCGCGACCGGCAGACTTTGTAGTTTGCGGATGCGATGAAAGACAATCATCAGTTCCTTCGTCGCGTCGGCGTCGACCGGCCAGAGGCTTGCGACGACAACCGGCGCTCCGGCGGCGATGAAGACGCGCGACATCCCGATCATTCCTTCGCCCTTGTAGTATTGCTCCACTCCGCTTTGGCAGGCGGCGAGGACAACCAGCGGAGCGCGTTTCTTCATATCCATCTTGAAAACGTCTTCGGCTCTTAGACATCCCTCGTCGGATCCACGGCGATCGGCGCCGGGCCCGCGATGATCGTCCGGCTCTTTCGCCAGCACGAGCCTCGAGTTCATCGGGTCGCCCTCGTACACGACGTAGTGCGAGGCAAGGTGGATCACGTCGGAATTCATCATCGCGGTCCGGACTCGGTCCTTCGTACTCTCCATGCCTGTCAACACCGTAGGCGAGCCCTGCGAATAAAACTCTTTGATTTCACGAACCTGTCTCCCCGCCGATGGAATGTCCCGCAACGTGGAAAACGCCGTATGGTCAAACGCCGGATTGCCGACGGCCAATAATCGCTCCTGAGCCGGGTCCGGCTCGTGGCCCGTTTGTTCCGAGCACTCGAGAAAGATCGTCGCGCTTGGCGCATGGGTCAGTTGATACTCTTCCAGAAGATACTTGTCGGAGCCGGGTGAAACGAGCGCGGCGAACGGCAGATGGTTGAGAATCTTATCGGGCACGATGCAGAGTTCCTCGCCTTTGTCGGGCGACAACCCAATTGGCTTGATCAACAGGCCGTAGAGTTCCTTGCCTTGCCGCCGCGCCTCGCTCCTCTTCGCCAATATAGAATCGCGAAACGTCATAACTTTGCCGGTCAACGCGCTCAGGCCGATCGGCGACTCTTTTATCGAGAATTCCGATTTCGACACGAGGCAAATGAGAAGCTTGTCCTCGAGCGCGATATATTCAACAAGCTGCGCTTGCGGGCGCAGGCTCCGTTGCACCGCCTCCAGCCCGCGAGGCTTCGAGGTTGAGATCAGATGAAGCAGCGACCTTGCGCGCGAGTCTTCGGAGTAGTCAAAGGCCGCTTGATAGTTGCCGCCCCTGTACTCGAAATCTATCGCGGCGTCGTAAACGCCCTGCTCGACGTTGAAGAAAGTGTTCTTGTTCGTTTCTTCGCGTATGTTCTCCCGGTATGTATCGAGGAGACGCAGCGTGCGCGTAAGTTCTTCCTGAGCCGCGCCTTTGTCGCCTAGCGCGAACAGACAGAACAGCTTTCCCTTGTGCGCGTCGTAGAGCCAGGCGGGCGTCTCGCTACTCATGTTTTCCGTAGTGGGATCACCAGCGCTTGAGCGCGCAATGGAATCGGTTGGATCGAGGTAGTCAATCGACTGTTTGTACGCGGATAGAGCCTGCCGGTAATCGCCCGCCTTCCTGTGCAGGGAACCCAGTTGCAAAAGCGCGTAAGCCTTCTCTTGGTCCTTTGCGGCGAAGCCCAGTCCAATTCCCGCCAGATGGATTGCCTCGCCGTAGTCTTGCTGCATCGAACGAATCAACCCCAGATTGACGTACGAAACGTAGATAATCGAGGAATCCCCGGTCTCCAACGCCAGCCGCAGGGCCTCGCTCGCATAAGCGGCGGCGGCGGATGTGCTACGCGGTCTGGCCGCGAAGACCTGCGCCAGTGCGTCGCAGGTGCGCCACATCTGCCTGACTCCCGGCCATTCGGCGCCGAGTTCTCGGAGACCGAGGTCAAGATTATGGGCCGCCAAATCGTAGTTACCCAGCTTCCTGTACTGGTTGGCGATCTGGCCGAAACATCTTTGGGTATTGTAGACGTCGCCAATGGTTTTGGAGATTAGTAGCGCTTCACGGGTGTCGTCCAACGCCTTCGAGTGCTGAACGCAACGATCCTGGAGCATACCAAAACTGACGAGGCTCTGCGCCAGAAGCCACTTATAACCCTTCTCTTCGCACTTCTTCTTGAGCTGTTTCAGGCGATCCACGCTCTGATCTAAGTTTTTCTTCCCTCCCAGTTGAATCTCGCAGCTAGCGATAAGCGAATCCGCCAGCAGCAACTCCCAGACGTCGGAGTTTCGATCCAGAATCCCACGCGCGGTCTGATAGCGGTCGAGCGCTTCTTCAGGCCGCCCGGCGACGTAGAGTGCGTTGCCTTCATTCAACCGCCTGTGCGCCTCGGCCAGATCCCCGCGCCGCCGCGGTGAAATCGATTGATAGAACCTGGCTAACTCTGAAACGTACGGATCACCGTCTTCCTTTTTCCCTTTCTCTCCGGAACTGGACTCGAGTTTGCCAACGTACTTGAGCTGTTTCAGCCTCCCGGCCGCCTCATCCGTCGGGCCGGACTCCGCCAGTTTGAAGAAGTCGTCAAGTAGTTGCCACCAGATGAGCCGGCCTTTGATTGGTTCCCGGTTCCGCCTAACAACTTTCAGGGCGACGTCGTGCTTCCCAGCCTCGTAGGCGCCAAGGAATTCCTTGAGCTGCTCGTCTTTGAACTGCTCCTCCTTGTATTCTGAAGTCTTCCGCTTGTCGTCCTCCATTTCTCCCAAACGGCGCCGCGCCTCTTCCGCCCAGAGAGAGCCGCCGTCACGCTCCAGATACGCCATCCAGTCATCCTTCGCCTGAGACGGCAGCCCCATATGCGTGTGACACAGAGCACGGTTGAACAGAGCCTCCAGCAGAGAGTGATCGAGTTTGAGAGCTTGATCGATGTGCTCGAGGCTCAGCGCGAAGTCCGGCAAGCTGTCCGAGCTTCCTTCTCGAGAGAGCCTTCCCCTCTCCAACAACGCCGCTCCGAGATCGCTGAGAAGCCTGGCGTTCTTTGGAGCGCTATACAGCGCCTCGTTAAATTGCTTGATGGCGTCGTCGAGCTCCCCTTTCGCCAGATAATACTTGCCGAGCGCGTGATGAGAGTCGGCGTCCCCTCGCGTATAGACCGCGTCTAACAAGTAGCTCTCGGCTGCGTGAAGCTTCGTCGTGTCCGGAATATAGTTGCTTCCGCCGCCGAGCGTTTCAATTTGCGGTTCCCAGTCGAAACCCGAAACTCGGCCCTTGATGGGCGATTCGCGACGTGACGCACGAAGCGCGGCGAGTCCTTTGTCGGTTGTTGACTCATAGGCAAAGGCCCGCCATATCCCCAATCCCACCGCCGCCACCAACATCGCCGCCAGGACCTTTTGCCAGACCGGCGCGAATACAAGCCGCCGCCAGGCGGTTCTCGACGGCTGATCGGTAGATCTAGCCGGCGCCGGTTGCCTATTGTTGACGTATCTTCTCAACACTTTTGCCATCCTTGGCTTTCCCCGCCGTGCGGGCGTGGTAAAAAGGAGTTGCCACGACGTGAGCCACCTTTGATTGGCGCCCAGCTTTAGCGCTTCAGCGCCGCGCTTCCATCCCTGGCTTCGTAGGCGGTGAGGACTCTTTGAACTCCTTGTCTTGTGAGGTCTTCTTCTTATCGTCCTCCATATCCAATAGATGCCGCCGCGCCTTCTCCCTCCAGAGAGAGCCGCCATCCCGCTCCAGATACGCCTTCCAGTCATCCGCGGCCTGCGATCGCGCGTTCATATGCTCGTGACACAGAGCGCGGTTGAACAACGCTTCCAGCAGAGCGGGGTCCAGCTTGAGAGCCTCATCAAGGTGAACGAGGCTCTCCGCGAAGTCCGGCAAGCTGTCCGAGCTTCCTTCTCGAGAGAGCCTTCCCCTCTCCAACAACGCTACTCCGAGATCGCTATGAAGTTTGGCGTTCTTTGGAGCGCTCTCCAGCGCCGTGTAAAATTGCGCGATGGCGGCGTCGAGGTCCCCTTTCACGAGATAATACTTGCCGAGCGCGTGATGAGAGTCGGCGTCCCCTCGCGTATTGACCGCGTCTGACAAGTAGCGCCCGGCTACGTCAAGCTTCGTCCTGTCCGGAATATCGTTGCTTCCGTCGCCGAGCGTTTCATTTCGCGGACCCCAGTCAAAACCCGAGACCCGGCCTTCGACGGGCGATTCGCGACGATATGCACGAAGCGCCGCGAGTCCCTTATCGACCGTGGACTCGTAGATAACCGTCCGCCATATCCCGATTCCCACCGCCGCCACGAGCATCGCCGCCAACGCCGTTCCCCAGATCGGCGCGAACACAAGCCGCCGACGGAACGCGCCCGACGGCCGATCGGTCCGCGTCCCCGGCGCCAGTTCCGGTCGCTTATTGGCGACGTATCTTTTCAACACTCTTGCCATCTTCAGCTTTCTCCGCCGTGCCGGCGTGGTCAAGAAATAGTTCTCGAACTCATTGCGCTCTTGCTCGGACAGCGCGCCGCGCAAATAGCCGTCCGTGAGTTCTTCTTCCAGTATCAGCAGGAGTTCTACAAAATCGCGGTCCATCAAGAGCCGCTCTTCAACCGGTACTCGTTCTTCCGGGGGCAGTTCGCCAAGCAGATAGGCTCGCAGGCGCGATTCTTCGCTGCTTGCTCCCGTCATATCAGTCTCCCTTCCCAGCAGTCCCACTCTTATAAGGGTAGCGGCCCCATTCCATTACATAACCGGGCCGCTCGCCAGACATTTATCCAGGCATTCTTGCAGGGTAAGCCGAATGCGATGGGCGCGGATTCTGAGCGCGTTCACGCCAATGCCCATTTCATCGGCCAGTTGTTTTCGATGATCGATCTTGGCCTGCTTGTCTTCGCTGTAATATCGCAGCACCAGATCGCGATTGGCCGGTCTCAACTCCTCCATGCATTGATCGAGGCAGTCATACTCGCGGTCGTCGTCCGGGTCCGGGTCGGGTTCCGGGAAGTCGGCCGGCAGCTCCGACGTGATTTGCAGCTTTGTCCGGTACTCGAGGAAGAGATTATTCGCGACCGTAATGAAATATGGAGCCGGCTCCCCGCGGTAGGTGTCCGCCATTTGCTGGGCTCTCCGGATGACCCGGTTGATTGTTTCGTCAGCCAGTTCCTCCGCCGCGTCACAACCCCGGCAGTTGAGGATAATAATAAGGTGGCGGCGGATATCCTCGTACTTCTTGCCGGCTTCCTCGCGGTCTGGATGGAGCCACGAGAGGAACTTGTCGAATGCCTCTCCGGTTAGCTCCCAGTTTCTTTTCATTGTGGCTGCTCGTTGGGACGTTAGGGAGCCTTGAAAAAGCAACCTCCCGTTCTCTTAACCAAATGTTTTGAAATCACTGTAGGGGCGGGCCTCCGCGTTCGCCCCTGTTTGAGTCACGCCATACTCAGCGAAAAAAGCTTCCTCAAGAGGGCCGCTACGGAGAGCGGCTCTTCCATTGATTCTTCGAAGGCGCTCTCAAACCCGAGAGTAACCCTTTACAGGCTCTGGTCCGGAAGCTTATTCCTGCCTCGAGACCCGCCCTGTCCGGCGCGCCTTTCGGATTATAGATCAATAACCCAAATTGGCAACGCCGGGTCCTGCCTAACGCAGGCATTGGTCTAGGGAAGCCTAGGCCGCCAAGAAGTTCACGAATGAGTCAAGTTTTTTCGGACCGGAACTCGGCGGTATGAGGTCGTTCGCTACGGTCTAGGGTTTCGCTATTTTCCCTCGAAGGGGCTGTGTCGTTCAGCGAGCGTTGCTGTACGCGGCTACCTTGGCAAAGGGACGATGTGCGCCGCCAGCCTCAACAGAATTGTTGGCTTTGGAGTTTGGCAAATTGGGTCGCCTTCGTTGCGCGGTCCGAAAAAACGGTCCGAAAATTGGCGCAGTTCACCAGACATCAAAAAATCACAGGTGGGGGGAAGAGGGATTAATCCCGCTCCTCTCCTTGACGCCAGTATGAGTGAATCGTAACCGGAGGAGCGGGGATAAATCCCTCTTCCCCACCTGTGATTTTTTGATGTTTGGCGAGAAAACTGATTTCTTCCCGCCAAGAGCGCAACCTAAAAATGGCCAAACACCAGCCAGCCCCAGCGGGGTATATCCAGAGAAGATGAATGCAGGATTAATAGCAAGAGGCCAATAGCGATGCCGCTCCAAAGGCAGGTCTCTACTTTGTCCGACAAGCTGGCAGCTTGTCGAGAATCT
>JAHFUG010000044.1:13288-20264 GCA_023265195.1 Blastocatellia bacterium
CTGGCAGCTTGTCGAGAATCTATCTAGACTGGCTAAGCCCATCGAGTTGCCCGACGCGCGCCTAGTGGCGCTTGGCGGAAGTTTCATAGCCACAAAAGGGCTCAGAAGTCGCAGAGATGAGGAGACAGAGCCCAGAGCCGACAGTTCTCTCTTGTGATTTTGTGCATCTTTGTGGCTGATAAACTATTTCTGCCGAGCAGTTGTCGAGACCGTCAGCTTAACCACTCGAGGTGCTGCAAGACTTCGACAATCTGGCGGCTTGTCGGGCAGTCGTTCGACGCGAAAAATGAATCGCCACGCTCTAATGCCCGTGAGATTCCCACCAGCCCCGCGACGGTACAAGCCGTGAAACTCCAGACTAAAACCTTTTCCAACAAAAAAGAAATGGTAGGCGCGTGGGGATTTGAACCCCAGACCCCTACCGTGTCAAGGTAGTGCTCTACCCCTGAGCTACGCGCCTACAAATGGACCGCTGAAACTTATCAGACGATTTCGAGCAGTGTCAACCCAACGCGATTTTTACCGATTTTGCTTCTGATTTCGATCAGTCAGAATGTTCCTTCCGCCAAAACATATGACGCCGGTCAGGCGGCCTGCGTCATTCATTTCCGGGCGAGCGGCTTGTTGGAATAACCGCGGATCAACGCTGCCCTTCGGATCGCGGATCCGCACGGATCAGAGTTACAGAATCCGCTGAAAGCAATGATTTCTTCCATCGACCTTTCGCTCCGCTCAAATTAAATCACTACCTTTTTGTTGCGCGACCTTGTTGCGCGAGCCGGCGCGCCGGTTGGAAAGCCGGATTTAGTGAGAGTCCCCGGCGTGAAGCTGCTCTTCCGTAATGCGACGGCGTTCGTCTATAACCCACTTGCAGAGCCGTTCTTTTTCCTCGGTGCCAAGACGCGCCTCGGGGTGCATCAGAGTGTAAGAGCTTAGCGGCATCCGGTTGGATTTTACCTCTTCGTATATCTCGGCGAGATGATGATCTTGAGTCATTACTGAAGACTGATTCTCGGGCGTCCATTCCGAGAGGTTCAGGTGCTTGCGGCCATGATTGACGTGGTCTATTACAAACCACGAAACCGGAGCAACGTTGCTGTACCACGGCCATGTTGTTTCATTCGAATGGCAGTCGGCGCACGCGCGCTTTAGAATGCCGGTGACGTCGGCCGGCATTTGCGTGTGAGCTTGAATCGATCTGTCAGGTTGGGTGACCGGATTGGTCTTTGCGGGTCTTACGAACTGTAGCGCAACGGCGCCCACTATCAACCCGCTTAGCGCGAATCTGAGAAGCCTTCTTAATCTAACCCTCATTATCTAGAGTCTCCTTTCCAATCAATCGCCCGATTAGACGGAGACTGCGTGGCGTTTCTTCCGTCGAGTTGATTCGTCAGACGTCGGGAATCCGAGTATGCATGCATCTCTCTCTTTCACTCGCCGTGACCGTTACCGCCGCGGCGCTGTCATTGCGTGGCGAAGTATGTCTTCATCCCTATGATGAACAGCGCTCCGCATACGGCCAGGACCATGCTGGTCATCGTGCCCACGAGAAAGTATTCGGCGAAATGAGAACTGGCATTCTCCTCATCCTTCTTGATCTCCGGGTATCTGACTACCGCTTTCGCCGCGAGCAAGAAGCCGATAGCCTGATGAAATCCAGCAACCAGGAAGGTCATTATCAGCGCTCGCTCGAGCCAGCCTATGTACTTGCCGGCGTTTCGAAGTCCGGGTTTCGCCCCAGCGGCCTCCTCGGGAATCTGTTTCATGAAGTACGCCGTCACCTTCTGCACAAGGTGGCCACCGCCGAAGATGACTCCTACATACGAACACAGGTAGAGGAAAAGCTCCTTTGAATGAGCCGCTTTCCGGAGCGACTCGATAGGCCCTTTCCAATCATCTCCGGCCAGAAGCATCGCCGCGGCCAGCACTACGATCAGATGAGCAAGCTGATCAACGGTGAAAGCGGCCCACCCGTCGCTTGTGAGCTTTGCTTTTATGTAATCAAACAGAGAGTGCGTGGCGCTGATCAGCAGAATCGCAGCCAGAATCAACCAGGTGAAATCGGCGTTGACTATAACTGATGCGGCGCCCACGTGAATGGCCGCGTGCTTCACCAACGCGCGAGGTTTGTCCTTGTTCTTCGCTATCGAGTCCGGTTGCAGCAAGAAGTCCGAAATCAAGTGGGCAAGGTAGAGCTTAAAGAATAATACCACTGGTTTTCCCTATACGTTCCCAAAGAGACAGGGCTTTGCTTACCGAAAAGAGACTAAATTGCTTTGCACCCAAAATAGGTTGCAAAGTGGTTTTGCACCCTATTTTGGGTGCAAGCCTCATTAGCGCTGCTCAGCCCAACTCTCTTCATGAAAGTCCTGCGCCGGGTTATCGGCGGCAAGCGTCTTCACGCCGTTCAGCGGTCGAGCGACTGCTCTAAACAATCCGAAAGATATTCGGCTGCCTGCTCGAATCTCTGCCATCCGGCCGCGGACAGGCGTTTGGTTACGCTTTGATGCGTTGGGGGCTTCCTCCTGCGCTTGCCCTCGACGCTTACTCGGAGCCGCTTCGCGATGTCCTCTCGTTTTAGCCCCAGCAATGCCCAGCGAATCGCTTCCCACTGGGGCAATGTCCAGCGTTGCTGCATGGAATCGAGCAGCGATAGTACAACGTCGATAGGCCTATCGAGTTCGGCGCTGCCGGTTATCAGCTTCGTCCACCTGGCGGAGCTGCCGGTTTGATCGAGACCCTCGCGCGCGCGAATGAATGCGCTGCCATCCTCTTCGTATGGATTCTTCTTCTTGACCAGAACTATCTCACCCACGCCTAACGACGCCCTGAACCGAAGCATCGGCCTCAATCCGCTGATCGCCGCCATCGCCCGAAAATATGTAAGCATCCGAAAAGCGTTCCGCACCTGTTTAATGACGCATTGAAACTCATCGCCGGCGGTGACTCGAAACGCCATCGGCGTATGAATAGAACCGGGGAAGCTACGCTCCATCTCCTCGAAAGATTCGCGCAAGACACGATCGACACGCCGTCTGTCCGATCCGGTGTATTGACTTGAATGAATAATATCAGCCGTTAGCACCGCGACCCGTTCTCTTCCTCGCCTCGTTCCTCTTCCAACGGACATTAGCTTGATTACTCCCGCCTCTATCGCAGCCTGGAAACGCACCCTCGCGTTGGAGCCTCCAGTTGCGAGCCATTGAAGGACGCCGGCCAACGCGCCGCTATCACTTCGAAGTGACTCGCCGCTCTTCCATCGCGGGCCTGAAGACGCGATTTTGCCTTGCAACCTGTTTTGGTTGCAAAGCGATTTTGCACCCAATTCGGGTTGCAAAGCAAATTCCATTGATTCTTGTTGAATCAACCTACACGTCTCCTCTTCTTTCGAAAGAAAATCGTTGCAAACAGACTTAATCGATTGACAAATTCGGCGGCAGGGCGGGATGCAACTTGGCGTTTGCGCGGGCGTATTCAACCGCATATACTTGCCCGTCTTCCGCGCGTCAGTGGCGCAACTCTTTGTCGAGGAGACTCATGATGAAACGCTTGATTCTTTGCTGTCCGCTCTTGTTCCTGATCTTCCCCGCGGCGCTGGGCCAGGACAAGAATTCCTTCACGGTCGGAACCGCCAAAGCCGTGCGCGGGCAGAAGGTCACCGGCGTTATTCAAGTTCCCGCGGGCAGTGACGCGGGCGCGAACATCGCCGTTGCGGTCGTCCACGGAGCCAAGCCGGGACCGGTTCTGGCCTTGGTCGCGGGAGCGCACGGAACCGAATACACGTCAATAATCGCGCTTGAAAAATTAATAGGCATGCTCGATCCCGCCGAGATTGCCGGAACCGTCATCATCGTTCCGCTGGTCAACGTACCGTCGTTCGAGCAGAAGATCGCTCACGTGAATCCCGTTGACGGCAAAAGCATGAATCGCTTCTATCCGGGTAAGATGGACGGCACTCAGACTGATCGCGCGTCGTTTCTGATAACCAAGCAAGTAGTGGAGCAATGCGATCATCTGATCGATCTTCATGGCGGCGACCTGGACGAGAGCCTGAGAGCGTATAGCTATTGGACCAAGACCGATAATGCCGAACAGGATCGCATCTCTCGCGAGATGGTTCTGTCGTTCGGTCTTGACCACATAATAATCTCGACTGAAAGACCGAAAGATCCCGCGGCGTCGCGTTATCTGGAAAACACGGCTACAACAAGAGGCAAGCCTTCGATCACCGTTGAAGCGGGTCACGCCGGTACTGTCGAAACCGACGATCTGAACGCGTTGGTGAACGGCTGCTTGAACGTGATGCGCTACCTGAAGATGCTGAAGGGCGCGCCGGCTTCGGTAGAGCACCCGGTTTGGATTGAAAAGGTTCTTTCAATCACAAGCGATCAGAACGGGATCTTCTATCCGCTAGTTCACAGAGGAACCTTCGTGGAGAAGGACATGAAGGTCGGTTACGTGACGGATTATGCCGGCAAAGTGATTCTGGAAGCTCGAGCGCCAGCAGCGGGCGTGGTCTTGTTCATTCGCGCGGTGCCGTCGCTGACGAAGGGCGAGACCATTGCCAACGTCGGCGTGGTAGCCTCGGAAAAGTGACCGGTCACTCAGTCCCGAATGTGAACCGGGGGGCGGGTAATAATTCACTTTGAGCGGAAAGGAGTCGCCAACGAGATGAACCGCTGATTTGCGCGGACTCCGTAACGCTGATCCGCGCGGATCAGCGACCCGAAGGCAGCGGCGATCTGCGATTAATACGGATTCAGACCCATGAGGGCTTTGCAGTTATCAAGCTGAACCACTACTCGCGAGCGGCCTTGCTTGACAGGCCACGCTGCCTTCCGTACATTTGGAGCTTACTCGTGTGGGGCTGTAGCTCAGTTGGCAGAGCGCCTGGCTCGCATTCAGGAGGCCACGGGTTCGAGTCCCGTCAGCTCCACCAAATCGATTAGGGACACCGGAAAAGTGGTCATACGTGTTTTTAGTCATACGTGTTTTTAGATGATTGATTTGGGGCGAACGAGGCGAGCCACAGGTGCTGAGGGATCATTCTGATCCCCTAAAATCAGCCGGTAGCTTTAGCACCTGCAGGCCGCGAAGGGGTTTGTACTCACGATCCGGAAAACCTGCCAGACTCCCTGTGCCACCTGCAGGTAAATCGTCGCCGTTCCAGTCAGCTGGCCCGTGTTGAAACCGGCGTTGATTCTGCGATTGTTCTTGAGGTCGGAGATCACCCGATAACCGTTTACCAGTGCGATCGCGCCAACTCCGGACAAGGTGAAGCCGTCCGAGCAACGAGTGAATGTGTAGGCGCCTGTTGTGCTATTCCATTGAAGGAGATTGCCAGTGCTGTTGTCCTTCAGACAGGTGTCGAAGAGTTGGGACTCGAAGGCGCCGATGTCAACGTGAAGGCCCAATCTGCGAGGAAAACCCAACCCGCGTTGGTCGGTGGTCAGAAACAGTGGGCCGCCCAGCACGGAGTCATCGCCCGCATCAATGGCCGGACTGCCCGGAAGCAGCGCCCTCGTCATCGTGGAGCCTCCATTGTTCTGGAGCGCGCCGAGCCTGGGATCTTGACTGTAGATATTGTTTGTCGTTACGCCGGTAATCGCCACTCCAACGATGTCCTTGATCAGGTTATGGTCCCGCGAATCCACGATTCCCGAGATATCCGGGCTGGAGGAGGCCATGTTATTTGCGACGATCGTGTTTTTTAACGTCACCGGTCTGGCGGAAAAAGTAAAAATACCGCCGCCTATTCGGGCCGAGTTGTTCGCGAGCGTACTGTTCGTGATCACGAGTGGGGCGTCCAAATCATAAATGGCGCCCCCGAAATTGGCGTCGGCATGATTATTGGTGAACGTGCTATTGATGATGGTCATCGGCGCCGATCCCAAATTCAGAATTGCTCCTCCGTCCTGGGAAGTATTATTCGTGAACAACGAATTTGTTATTATGAGCTGGCCCTCCGCGAGAGTGATCCCTCCACCACCGCTACCGAACGTTGCTGTGTTATTGGATAGCGTAGAGTTGGTGACAACGATAGTGCCCGAACTCTCACTGAAAATGCCCCCTCCGTTAATCGCGGCGCCATTACTCAAGGTCGAGTTGAGTAACGAAAGCGTGCCCGTACTGGCATCACGAATTCCACCGCCGAAGTTGCCGCTTTGGTTTCCGTTGGAGACGGTCAAGCCGGAGATCGTCACATTGAACGAGCCGCTCGCTATGTCGAATACGCGACTGGCGTTGTTGCCGCTGATGGAAAGCGCACCCGCGCCGGGTCCAGCTATCGCCAGGTTCTTGTCAATTGTCAGTTGGCCCCCTGTTAGAGTGATCGGACTAACAACGGTGTTCGCAAAACTGATCGTGCTCCCATCACAGGCGTTCAGGATTGCTTCCCGCAGTGACCCGAGGCCGCTATCGGCACTATTGATCACGACTGGATTCATTGTGCAGGCTTGCGCCTCTTTGAATGATGCCGTCAATTTGATGGCGTCCTTGAGCGCAGCGAAGCTGTGCGAACCAAACGGCGCGGCCATCCATCCCCACAGGCCGAGGACGATCAAGACTCTTATGAAAAGCGACGGTGAAACCACTCTTCCTAAACGGCAGCATTCAGACCTTCGTTCGCTTATCATCGCGTCCTTCCTTTTTTCAGTATGGGCAATCCGATTAAAGAGCACTGAGGTACTTGGCTGGTATTGGCGCGCTTCACGCTGGAACGGTCTTGTTGCCTTACCCCCAAAATGCGGCGACCGGCGGGGAGGATACTCCTCAGCTCGCTCAGGGTCAAGGTCAAGTGATCAGATCACAAATATCGATAGTCGCCGCGAAAACGAGGCGAATTGAACATGTGGCGGCGTTACGCGCGAAGACAAGATCCGGCGGCGCTGACGGTCTCGGCAAGTACTTGAGCGGGTGAAGGCGTCTTGACAGCAACGTTGACAGCAACCAGCGAAGGTCACCCTATCAAAGGAGA
>JAHFUG010000044.1:20364-24995 GCA_023265195.1 Blastocatellia bacterium
CGGCCACCGCAGTACGAGCGCGTCATGCTGCCGATGACTGTATTGCGCCGCTTTGATTGCGTGCTAAAGCCGGCCAAGGCCGCGGTACTCCGCAAGCACGAACAAATGAGGGCCAGGTACAAGGATGAGGCTCTCGATAAGGTACTGAACAAAGCCGCCGGGCAGCGGTTTCACAACCACTCACCGCTAACCTTCGACAAGCTGAAGGGCGGCCCCGACAACATCGAGAAACACCTTGTCAGCTACATTAAGGGTTTCTCGAGCAACGTACGCACCATCTTTGACTTCTTCGAATTCGAGACTGAAATCGAAAGGATGCGCGAGGGAAACATCCTCTGCCTCGTCGTCTCCAAGTTCTGCGATGTGGATCTGCATCCGGACGTGGTTCCCAACGCGCGGATGGGGTTGATGTTTGAGAACCTCATTCGCCGCTTCAACGAACTGGCTAACGAGACTGCCGGCGACCATTTCACTCCCCGCGAAGTCATCCGGCTGATGGTCAACACTCTGTTCATCAATGACGATCGCCTGTTGGCCACGCCCGGAACTGTTCGCAAGCTGCTCGACCCGCCCTGTGGAACCGGGGGCATGCTCGCTGAAGCGCAGAACTATCTCCGGGAGCATCATTCAGCCGCAAGACTCTATGTCTTCACCCAGGATTACAACAAGCGCGCGTTCGCAACGGCTGCCTCCGACGTGCTGATGAAACTGACCGCCCTGCAGGCGGCGACAGGAAGCACCATCGCTCTACACCTCGAAAGGCGGGCGGTGTGGATTGTGCCGGCGGTGACAAGACAGATTGCCATCGACGACAGCGCGGCTGACAATGGCCGGGGAGGCAACCATGAGAATTGACCGGCTCAGAGTACAGAATTTCAAGAAATTTGCTGAACAGACTTTCGCACTGCATCCGCAGTTCACCTTGCTGGCCGGTGAAAACGGATCTGGCAAAACCAGCGTCCTCGACGCGCTGGCTGTGGCGGCGGGCATCTGGTTGGTAAAACCGCCGGACACCACCTTACTGCACAACAGCCGCCGCAACATCCTTGAGAAAGAGATTCGGCTCCAAGGCATTCCCGCTGGAGATCGCGTTCAGTTCTTGCAACAACGCCCGGTGGCAGTGACAGCTACCGGAGAGATTGGCAAACAGGACCATTTGACCTGGACGCGCCAGATTACCACCAAAGGCAAGATCACCAATAACTCCGAGGCCCAAAGGGCTCTATCCGTGATCGCGGACATTTATGCGCGTGTGGCTAAAGGCCAACACATGCTATGTCCGGTACTCGCTTATTACGGAGCCGGACGGGCTTGGTTGCCCTCGAGCAAACGCAAGAAGGAAAAGTCCAATGGTGGCCCGGCCCGGCGCTGGGCCGCGTTTTACGACTGTTTCAACGAGCGCATTCGCTTCGACGAATTGCGCAAATGGTTTCACCGCGAGACGACCGCCGCCGGGAATCGTGGCGGACGAATGCGGCCCGGCTTCGAGGTGGTTAAGCGAGCAGTGTTAAGGTGCGTACCAAAGGCAGACGCACTCTGGTTCGACCCGGATCAGGAACAGGTCGTCCTTTCGATCGAAGGCCAGGCACAACCGCTCGACAACCTGAGCGCCGGACAGCGGGTAATGCTTGCGCTAGTGGCTGATATCGCCATCAAGGCGGTTACGCAGAACGCTTTTCTGCTCCCGGCAGAAGAGCTTGGCCCGGAAGATGAACCTCTGCCCCGTCTTCTTCAGAAGACACCTGGGATGGTGCTGATTGATGAACTTGACGTGCATCTCCATCCAAGCTGGCAACGCCGTGTCGCTGCCGATTTGAAGGAAACCTTTCCTAAGATACAATTCGTCGCAACTACACATTCACCGCAAGTAGTCGGTGAACTTCCGACGGAGCAAATCTCGGTTCTAGAAGGTGGATTTGTCTATTCTCCTGAGCATTCGTTTGGAGTGGACTCAAGCCGCATCCTTGAGAATATCATGGCCACTAAGCCAAGGACGGAGTCCATTCATAACCTGCTTACTCAGCTAGCGAGACAGATCGGCGACGATGACTTTAATGGCGCTCGCGTCACGATCCAAGAGGCGGAAGCAAAGCTTGGCCGCGATGACCCGGAAGTCATAAGGGCGCTAACGCTGATGGATTTCATGGAGCAGAAGTCGTGAGAAACATTGTCAAGGGGACGGAGCCAAGAACCCTCGAAGCTCATCGCCGCTCCTCCCACGCTGACTACGCTAACTACAGGGACATGCAAGGCCTCCGAGAGTCTCTTGTCGCAGAGCAGCTTGGGATTTGCTGTTACTGCATGGCGCGCATCGTTGCTGATTTCGACAAGATGAAAACTGAACACTGGCAGAGTCAAGAAAGGTTTTCGGAGCGCCAGCTTGACTACTCCAATTTGCTCGGCGCTTGCTTGGGAGGTGAGGGCAAGCCGCGCAGACTCCAACACTGTGACACTCGAAAGGGCGAACTGGATTTATCAAAAGAACCCTGCTAATCCCGCCCACGATGTCGAACGCATCATTAAGTATGACTTAGACGGCGCCATTCGTTCGACAGACCCGGCGTTTGATAATGAAATCAATGATGTGCTCAATCTAAACCGAGCGCCATGGCTCAAGACGAACCGCAAGGCCGTCCTCACTGCATTCCTTGATGCGGGAGCCAAGGCTGGCAACTGGGACAAGAGATTGCTTGAGAAATGGCTTACGGAGTGGAGTGGAGATTTGAGGAATGGCGCACTTGAACCGTATTGTCAGGTGGTAGTCTATTGGCTGCGTAAACGGTTGAAGAGACCATGACGAAATGAAATCCACGTAAGGGTTGAACCTGCCATTGAGACGACTTATTGAAACGCACCTCCTGACAGATAGATCTAGGGATGGGACCGGAACAATGAGGCGCGGCAATGCCGGACAAGAGAGCGGCCCCCGATCATCGCCGCTCTTCCGAAGCGAGACTGATCTTGGAGGATCTTCACGCCGGCGATGCTGTCCCGAAGCGAGAGTGTGATTGAAAAACCAGACCATTGGGACTGCACACTGATGCGAGTTGAGGTTAAACCACAAATGCTGAGTTGGGCGCGTAAGGGTGCCGGGTACGCACCCGATGCACTCGCTCATCGCTTCCCAAAGAACGCCGAGTGGGAGCAAGGCGCAACCCATCCGACGCTGAAGCAAATTGAAAGCTTCGCAAAGGCTACGCGCACCCCGATTGGTTTCTTGTTTCTTCAAGAGCCGCCGGTCGAGCACATTCCAATTCCTGATTTTTCGCACCGTCCGTAACGAACACATTGCGCATCCAAGCCCCGAGCTGTTGGACACGGTCTACATATGTCAGCGGCGGCAGGAGTGATACCGTGAAGAATCTCCACTACGGCCTCGACTTTTTGTCCGGCATTCTGGGAATGGCTGATCGCGGGCAACACGGCGAAGCGAGTATTCAGCATCGAAAAGGTTGGTGATGAGGTTATGGCGATCGCGGACGAGCTATCGACTTGGGCGGCTCATCGCGGGCCGGAGTTCTTCCTCTTACCGGACGCCAATCTCTTGCCCGCGCTCCGAACCGTCAGCGGTTGGGCCACTAGTCAACGATACGAACCCGCGGCAGTGAATACTTTCCTGCAGGCCGCGGATTATTACCTGGTGGCTCAAGCGCTTGCTCACGGGCATACCGTGGTCACCCACGAAATAGCGTCCACCTCGGTAAAGAAGATCAAGATTCCTGATGCGTGTCTCGGACTGGGCGTAAGGTGCGTGGTGACACTTTAGAGGCAACCCTTGCGGCAGAGGATGGGTCGCTCCTAACGGAGCTACCACCACCTAACGGAAGCGGCGGCGGTGGTCATCGCTCGTTTCTACAGACAGGTCTCTCCTACGGAGATGCGGTACAAGCGAAACCTGAGCCGACCGCAGTTCCATTTGGAAGCAGGCAACACAGATTAGGACACTACCCGATGTTTCGGAAGACTGGTAATGAGGCCCGACAGCACACGAGCAACAACAATGCCTCCACCAGCCTACTGTATGTGGTTAAGCCGAGGAATCTTCAGACGTTCTTTGGTGGGTCCGCTTTGCTGATGTTGGTTGCGCTGGCCGCCGCTTACTTTCCCGCGCGCCGAGTGACGACGTTCGACCCGGCAATCGTGCTCCGCTGCGAGTGATTGCCTCGGTTGTTGATCGAAGGGCCAGCCGTCTTTCTTGATTCCACTTGTCGCCGATCTACCAACGAGACCGCGGACTCTACCGAATCCACGTATTGCTTGTTGCATTGTTATCTTGCCGCTATGATGGCCCCATGAGCGCAAACTCTGATCGGCCGGAATATGAGCTTGCAAAAACAACCGCCGAAGCCTACGCAAAGCTGGACCCCACGGAAGCCCTGCCTATAGGCGATCGTCGTTATGTTCCATTAGATCAAGTGCGTGGACACGTCAACGTGGCCGAATCCCTGCATAAGCGCGTCAAAAGCCAGGACTCCTTAATCCCTCGTAACGCGGATGGAGGGAGTCTGGGTGACTTAAGGTTCGCGCGGCTATTGATGACCGGCCATCAGGGCTGCGGCAAGACTACTGAGTTGTTCCGGCTGCGCGAGCTCCTCGAAAAAGACGGATTTACGGTTGTTTACTTCGACGTG
>JAHFUG010000044.1:25095-26284 GCA_023265195.1 Blastocatellia bacterium
CCGTTGACTCTTCTCAACGACACGCCTGTTGGGCAGGTATTTCCGGACGATCCCGTAATCATGCCGGTCGTTCACGTCATTGATAAAACAGGCGCGCCGGACGACGAAGGATTGAATTTAATGATCGACCTGTTGCACAAGCGAGTCGATCCGCGAATCGTCGATCCTGACGCTGGACGCATGCTGGCGTTGGCGAGCGGCGGGCACGTGCGTGACTTTATCCGGCTGGCTCGTGGCGCCGCCAATCGGTTCGGCGATCGAATAACGGTTCAACACGCCGGCGCGGCCATCAAAGATATGATCGCTTACTATGACAATCTATATGACGCCGAATACCTTGAGGCGCTTCAGTTCGTTCATCAAAACCGAATGCTGCAGCGTGGAAAGTTCGATGGGCAATTGATAAACAAGCTGCTCGTGCTGCCGTATCAGAATGACGAACCCTGGTGCGCGGTGCATCCTTGCGTGCTTCGGGGACCGCGGCTTACCGGTCCGGCGAAGTAGTGCGCGCGGCCGGAACGCCAACAACAGGAACCAAAAGTGGAAACGATCGAGCGAAGCGACAATGACTCGATCATCGTCAGCGCGGCGCTGCCGGAAGACATCAAGCTGACGCCGCCTTCCGAAGACGCCTGGTCGCGGCTCGTCAAGGGCTTGCAACTCGAGCGCGGGCCGAGGCTGCTGTTCGTGATCGTTGATTCACCGCGTTTGCGCGGCCGGCTTGCCTCTAATCTGGCCGGCTCTCTGAACGGGTCCGGATTTCGGGTTAATTGTGTCACTCTTGAACCCTCTTCGCCTCAGCCGGTCGGCGAAATGCTCAAGGCCATCGAGGAACAGCCGGACGCTCGCGCCCACTTCATTCACGGACTCGAACATGGCCTGTCCACTCCCGAAGGAGCCGATAGGACGTTAACGGCCTTGAGCTTTGGGCGAGAGCGCATTCCGGCGATAGCGAAAGCTCCACTCGTATTCTGGCTCGACAGCGAGTCATTCAAGCGGCTTGCGGCGGGCGCCCCGGCTTTCATGCAATGGCGGGCGGGCGAGTTCCGCGTGGAGGAAGACGACGGCTCGATGTCGCAGGCGCTACGGCAATACCGTCAGCACATCATCGACCGCTTCTCGAAGCTGACTCTTTACTCCGTGACATCCGAAAAGCCGCTGGCGGTCGATCTGGAACGCGTGTTTGTGA
>JAHFUG010000298.1 GCA_023265195.1 Blastocatellia bacterium
TTCCCGGAGTTTGTCCTTACGCCAAAGGAGGAAGAGCTTACCACGAAGCACTTTCGACTTCCCGGCTCAACGCAGGTCATTACGGCCAGTGTCTATTACACCGATGAGTCAATGGCTTCGGCGGAAGGAAGCGACTCGATCATAGTCGGCGTTGCGGTTGGCCCGCGCGAGATCGAGAACGCGGTCGCGTTTCCAGCGATGAATAGCTCTATCGCGGAAACTGTGTATGGCGGCCATACGGGGAAGGTCCGCGCAAAGCAATACGTCAAAATCAACGGCAAACTGTTCTTAGTGGGTATCGAATGCGACTGCGGGGTCAAATCGCCGCCTCAATGGTAGCGCGCGGGCCGGTCGCTAACAACGGAGCATAAGACATGGCGGCAAGAGGCAAGACCAACGCCAAAACCATTGATGAGTACCTCTCCGCGTTGAGCGATGACAAGCGAGCCGCGCTCGAGAGACTTCGAAAGAACATCAGGGCCGCGGCGCCTAAGGCTGAAGAGTGCATCAGCTACCAGCTTCCCGCTTTCCGTCAAAACGGAATGCTTGTGGGTTTCGGGGCGGCCTCGAACCACTGCGCTTTCTACCTCATGAGTTCTTCCACGGTCGAGGCCCACAAGGACGAGTTGAAAGACTATGACACCAGCAAGGGTACGATCCGCTTTCAACCGGACGATCCCCTGCCGGCCGCTCTGGTGCGGAAGCTCGTAAAGGCTCGGATCGAAGAGAACGGCGGTTGATGCGCGGAATGAAAAGAGCGCGACTCTTCTACGATCTTAGTTTGTTCGTTGTCGCGAATCCGTTGGAGCTTGTGGCGCCGGGGCTCATTCTTTGACGGCCCTTACCTGTATGTCAGCAGCAAGGGGTCATCCAGATGCGGAACCGTATTGAATGAATCGAGAGTGAGCCTGCCCTTGCTGAACGCAATCTCGGTGATCGAGCAATTCTTGAGCCGCCAGTTCAACTCTATGGCCGTTCGCTCGGGCGCGCCGGCGGCCATTTGAACCGCCGCGGAGATCGGGCCCCCTGACGTGAAGACCGCTACGGCCAGTCCACGCCTCTCGTTCGACGTTATGCGCCCTATCGCGCGGCGAACGCGATCGTGAAAGCTGGGCCAGGATTCGACTTGAGGCGACTCGATCTCACCTGCTATCCACGCGAGCGTAGCCGCCTCGAACATCTTCTGAAAGCTCCTACGCCGCTCCGCGTCATCGGCGCTGTTAGAGTACGCTTCCGTTAGTTCTTGCAGCCGGGAATCTCGAAGGCGCGCCTCGGGCAGGATGTGTTTGAGTATGCCGTCGCCGTCGTATTCATCGAATTCCTCCACGACGACGGGCTCGGGCATTGGCGCGCCGGCAGCCGTGAAACTCTCGGCGGCAACGCGCGCGGTGTCGATTTGCCGCTTTCGAGGACCTGTTATCACTTGATCGAAGCGAATTCTTCTTGCGCTCCAGAATAGCCCCAGCCGTCTCGCCTGCTCTTCGCCCGTAGGAGAGAGCCTGTCATAGTCCGCTCCGAGAAACGACGCCTGTCCGTGCCTAACCAACACAAGAGTGCTCATCGTCCCGGTATTGAACGCCGATGACGCGTAGGAAGTCAAATCAGTGCGGGACGGGGAGTGTCTTAGAATTGTGTGGTTGTTGATGAAACTACTACACCTGTATGGAGCCGGGAGCAAAGACTTCAAACAGCCCCGCTAAAGATACTGCTAATAATCCCACACAGCTTTCCGGGGGGCGTGCATTGCCCGATAACCGGCCGGCCAATACCGCGGGAAGTCTGAAGGTTATCAGGATGAAAAGACGGCGAGCGTTTTTCAGATAGCGACGCCATCAGACTCGATCGCGATCGTTCTATTGGACAACACTGCTCGAATGCGAACGGAAGACGGCGGCGCGAGTTGGCGGCCTTTGAACATCGGCAACACGAAGATACTCAGAGCCTCTTGCAAAACTCAGCGGTCTCGAGACTAATTTCCTGTTGAAACACCCTCTGCAAACCTCCGCGTCCTCCGCGGTGATCACTTATTTAAGGGAAGGCTCAACCGCGGAGGACGCGGAGATTCGCAGAGAATATTTTTGCAAGAAACTCTCAGAAGAGAATGATCGGATGCGATGAAGCGCTTAAAGGCCGCATCAACGCGGCGCGCGGCGGACTTCCCCGGCCCCTGGGTGAAGCAACGCCGAAAAACCTTCTCGCAAGGTTTCTTTGCGCGCTCTGCGCCGATCTTTGCGTCTTTGCGACAAACTCTTTTTCTCCTGGTTCCGGCTTGGCTGTGCTGTTTCTCTCTTGAACCCTTCGGTGTTGAGCGTTGCTGAAGCAGACAGGCTGAAGCCCGCGGTACTCCGGTTCAAGTTGACTGGCGCGGCGCCATCGAGTATATCAAGGCGTTGCGAACACCCGGCCGGACTGCCCCACTTTTTTGCTTGCTCCGCCCTCGAGGAGGACCCGTGAAGAAGATATCCCTCTGTTGTTTCTTGATAGCGTTATTCCTGGTGACAACCGGCGCCCTTCACTCCATGCGCGCGCAGAATCAGGGTTCGTTCATCATAAAAGACCACTACATCAAGCATGAATATCAGCTTCAGATGCGTGATGGAATAAGGCTCTTCACATCCGTCTACGCTCCAAAGGACGCGTCGGAAAAGTATCCGATTCTGCTTTGCCGCACGCCGTATGGCGTCCAACCCTATGGCGACGAGTACTATCCGGCTTCGCTCGGGCCCTCACCGCTATTTGCGAAAGAGGGTTTCATCTTCGTCTATCAGGACGTCCGGGGACGGATGATGTCCGAAGGCGATTTCAAGTGGATGACGCCATATAAGCCGAAGAAGAGCGGGCCTGCCGACGTCGACGAAACCACGGACACATACGACACGATCGAACAACTGCTCAAGTTGATCCCGAACAACAACGGCAGAGCCGGAATGTGGGGCATATCCTTTCCAGGTTTCTACACCGCACAGGGAATCATAGCCGCGCATCCGGCGCTGAAAGCCGCGTCGCCCCAGGCGCCGATGGCGGACAACTGGCTCGGCGACGACATGCACCACAACGGAGCGTTCTTCCTTCCGCACGCGTTCAACTTCATTTCAGGGTTTGGGAAGCCGCGCACCGGGCCGACTCGAATGCCGGGCTTCGGGTTCAGCCATGGAACGCCGGACGGCTACAAGTTCTTTCTGGAGATGGGGCCGCTGGCGAACGCGAATAAGAAATACCTGAAAGGCGAGATCAAGCTGTGGAACGAGTGGATGGAGCATGGCGACTACGATTCGTATTGGAAAGCTCAAAACGTGCCTCAGCACCTCACTCACGTAACGCCGGCGGTGATGACCGTAGGCGGATGGTTCGACGCCGAGGACCTTTATGGAGCGCTCCATATCTATCAAGCGATCGAGAAGAACAATCCGAAGGCGGCCAATACGCTTGTGATGGGGCCGTGGTGTCACGGCTGCTGGGAGCGCACGGACGGTGAATCGCTCGGCAACGCTCAGTTCGGCGCGAAGACCAGCGTGTTCTACCGCGAGAACATCGAGCTGCCCTTTTTCAACTACTATCTCAAGGACAAGGGTCAACCGCGCCTCCCCGAGGCGTACGCCTTCAACACCGGCGTGAATCAATGGCGCGAATACGACCACTGGCCTCCCACGGGCGTCTCGGAACAGAGTCTCTACCTGCAAGCCAACGGCAAGCTTTCTTTCGAAGCTCCGACTGATGTTTCAGACAAGGCGTTCGACGAGTACATCAGCGATCCGGCCAAACCCGTGCCGTTTATCAACAACATCTCGACGGGGATGACGCGCGAGTACATGACCGACGACCAGCGATTCGCCGCAACCAGACCCGACGTTTTGGTCTACGAGAGCGACGTGTTGACCGGCGATGTGACGTTCGCCGGACCGTTGCGTGCGAATCTATTTGTCTCGACCAGCGGAACGGACTCAGATTTCATCTTGAAGCTCATCGACGTCTATCCGAACAACGCGACGGATCCGAGGCCGAATCCCGCGGGGTTCCGCGCGGGCGGTTATGAAATGATGGTGCGAGGCGAACCCATGCGCGCCAGGTATCGAAAGGGCTTCGACAACCCGCAAGCGATGCAGCCCGGACAAGTGACCGAGGTGGCGTTCGACTTGCCGGACGTCGATCACACTTTTCAAAAGGGTCACCGGATCATGATCCAGATTCAGAGCAGTTGGTTCCCTCTGATCGACCGGAATCCACAGAGGTTCGTGAACATCTACACGGCTAACGAATCCGATTTTCAAAAGGCGGCGGAACGGGTGTATCACTCGGCCCGGTTCAAGTCGAGTTTGAGAGTCAACGTGTTGAAGGACTGAGTAGCGCCATCAGTCTAAGATTGGGTAGTGGGGTCATAGAGTGTTGTTCTTCGGACAAGCTCCGTTCTCGGCCAAATCGGGAAGAGAGAGTCTCTCGCAAAGACGCAAAGATCGGCGCAAAGGGCGCAAAGAAGCCGTCCGAGAAAAATGAGATTCTTCGGTTTTTCTTCGTCGGCGGGCTTGTTGCCGCGGCCGCGCCGCGGTCTATGCGCCTTTAAGAGGTTCATCGTATCCGGCTTACTCCTTTTTCTTGCAAGGCTGCTTCGCTGCCTTTGCGCCGATCTTTGCGCCTTTGCGAGAAACTCTTCGTTCGCGTCTCGGCAACACACAATTACCCCACCACCTAAGATTGAGATAACGAGGCTGCGGCCGGCGGCAGCCAAGGCCACTGTTGACTCCTTAACCCGTTTGGCTGTTGCTCCACGACTGGAGCTTCCGGCATTCTCGGGATTATCGCCGCTTCAATGTCTCTTCGAGGTCTCGTTTCGTGTGTAAGACGGCGACGATCTCGAGGGACTCATCACGTCTGTAAGCAATCAAGTATGAATACACCGCCGAGAAAAGCACTGGATGGGAAGTCAGATCGGGTCGTCTATGGCCTTGCCCGGGCATGCGGGCCGCAGATTCGAAACAGTATGGATTTCATCTTCAATAAGGTTCGCGATATCCACGCCCGCGTGCTCGGCAAGGTAGCGCCATATCTCAATGAGATCGTCAACCGCTTGCGGTGAAACAATGTAACGACTCATTCAACGACGCTCTAGCCAGGTAGCTTTCCTTTCTTGAAGCCGAGCGCGTGACTCTTCAGGCGACAGACCTTCGCCACGATCAAGCTGTGATACACCGCGCCCGATCTTCTCGTGGATGGCCCCGTTATTCGCCAGGAGCCAAGCCTCTTCGGCGTCGAGCGATTGTAATGCTTTGTGGATGACTTCGTTGACATCGGAAAAGACGCCGCTCTCGAGGCGTCTCTGAATGATTTGCTCATCTTCTGGTTTGAGGGTGATCTCCATGGTTTGTCTCAACGCTTAAGAACTTAACTTTCTCATCATACCGCGTTGGTCCTGCCTCAGCAATCGGCTGCTGTCACGGCGGGTGCTTAACCGTATTTGCCGTTATCCGCCAGAATCGTATCGGGCCTGATTGTCGCGTTCTCATTGACACCTCGATTCATCGAGGTGGCCGGGCTCTTCAAAACTGTTTCAACAGTTGCTCGATCCAGAAGTAAACCGTTGAACCGGTTGCGGGCTCCGGATTCGGCCGCGCCTTTGTGGACGCCACTGTCCAGTTATTTCCACCGAGCGCCACCAGGTGGTTTCCTGGCAATGGCGATTAGGAAGGCAGATGGGTGGCGAGCCACCACTCGCGGTGACTCGCCACCCTTGCAGAGCATCGAACGCTGGTTTACGACCTCAAGGAATCGGCGTCGTATCGAGAAGATGCGTGATCGAATTCGTACTGATCGGAGGCGTGAGATCGAACAGGTCGTTCAGCGACGGTGAAGTGTTAGGCGGCCAATCGCGGGTGTTAATAACGCAAGCCCAGTCGACGCCATCCGGCCGGGACACCGCCAGCGACGACGCGCCCGGCGTGCTGCCTGAACGCGCGGCGCCACTCGCTCTTGGACCATTCCCCCAGACGGCGTGGAGATGAATGAACTGCGTCAGCGCGTGCGCGGACGCTCCCGTTCCGTCGTTCGGGTCGCCAACTTCGTTGATTTCTCCGTCTCCTCCGTAGACCGCTGGAATCCTGAGCTGCGAAGCCAGGTCCAAAGGACTCAAGCCAAGTCCTTCATCTTCGGCGATCGCCTCGTCGTTGGTGCGGCCTGAGGCCCGCGTCGAAATGACCTTGACTTCAGTGATGCCGGCCGGCTGAAGCAGCGTCTTCTTGACGTAATCGAAATACTTCATTCCCGACACGTGCTCGACGACCGCTCCCGCGAGCAAGTAGCCGAAGTTCGAGTACTTGTTGTTAGTACCGGGCGTGAAATCGAGCGGCCGGGCGTACATATAACGCGCCACGTCCAGCTTCGTCACTGGATGTCCCAGGTTCATATCCAGGGCGATCTTGCGCATGTTATACGTTGGATCGAAACCCGAGCCCGTTCCCGTGTCGTCATAACCACCCATGTGATCCAGTAATTGCTGAATCGTGATCGTGTCGCTGCGGGGATCGGCGGGCTTCGAAAAGCCAAGGAGCGGATAGACTTTTGTAAGCGGAGTCAGCTTGGCCGGCTTGGTGTCGTAGAGCGACTGAACCGCGGCTTCCAGAAACATTTTGCTGCAGCTTGCGAGCAGGAAGCGATCCGACGGCTGGGTGACGCGATAGCCGGCTTCAGCCCACGTGTACGCTCGAGAAAGTTTCGAAACGCCGTTCTTGGCGATCGCCAACTGCGCCGCGCGAACACCATTGGCCTGCATGAAGGAATGCATCAACTGGTCGAATCCGGCCAAGGCTGGAACGGCCGCGCCGGTCACGGTCCATTGCCGGCTAAGAGGAATATCCTGTTTGGCGAACAGCGCCGCATACCTTGTGTCGCTCCCGGATCCTCCGCCTTGTACGCATATCGGGTAGAATCCAGCGCTGGTTTGAGTGTTGAACTCAGCCTGGTATTGATCCGGCGTCAGTCCATGCCGCGCGACCCATGGACCTACTACGTCGTCCTTGAACACGGAACAGTAGATATCATCGCTTGAAAGCGTCACATACGAGGGGCGATAAGCGGCCAATTGATAGCCTGGCAACTGTGTCTCCGCGTTGAAGACGGTCTGATAGCTTGTTGGGGTGTCCGACGGATGCACGTGCCATTTTACGAATCCCGGATTGGAACGCCAAACCGCCGCGTATCGCCGGTCGCTCGCGGTCCCATAAATAGCAACGGAGCCAACGATCATCTTTTGATCTCGGGCGGTCTTGTTGAAGCTCTGAAACGTGCCTGGATTTGTCTCGGGGCCGGAGGTCATGCCGTGGCGCGCGAACCAGGGACCTGATACGCCCTGCTCGAATACCGCCGCGAAAATGGCGTTGCCGCTAGTACCCGTAGCCGAAACGAGGACCGGAACGAAGCCCTTGGCCGTCTGGGTATTGAAGAATGATTGATAGCCGGCGCTATCCACTCCATGAACCGCGACCCATGCCGGGCCCTGGCGCTTTACCCATACCGCCGCATAGTGCGCGTCACCTGGATCACCGTACACGCTCAGCGAGATCATTCGGTAGCCTTGCGCGCTGAAGTTATTGAAGTTCGCTTGATGCTGGGCGCCTGTCACGCCGTGATATGCCTGGAACATTAATTTACCATCCTTATCTTTAAGTTTCTCTCGCCTGTATCCTCACTACACACAAGTGAAAACCCGGTGAAACATTTCATCGCGGGTGCGTGGCGGAAGTGTCATAGCCACAAAAAGGCGCAGAAGTCACAGAGACCGGAAGATAGACGGCGCATTCCGGTTCGCTCGCACCCTCGCGCCTTGGGAAGTTCCCGGGGTTCTCTCTTGTGGTCTTTGTGGATTCTTGTGGCTGGTAATTTATTTCCGCCGAGGACATGGAACGGAACTCGCACTCAGAGTTGAAATGGAACGGCGTCGTCGCACGGCCACCATCGGCAAAAAAAATTTTTTCCGCGCTACGCGCGAGATAAGAGAAGAGAGCGCAAAAGACCGGAAGGGCAAAGGGCAAGAGGGCAAAAGAGCAAAGGGCTACGGAGTCCTCGAAACAACTACAACTCGAAACCCGAAGGAGTAGCTGCGGTTGCCCGGCTCATTGAAGAAGCGATACGCGGACCGGCAGTCGGAACCGAAGTAGTTCCACGAACCGCCCCGCAGCACGCGCCAAGACCGGTTTCCACCGCTCGTCCATACGTCGCCATCGTCCGGCGCGCCCGTGTAGTCATCGTGCCATACGTCTTCGCACCATTCCCATACGTTTCCATGCATGTCGAATAGCCCGAAAGCGTTTGCTACACCCAGGCTGCCGACCGGCACGGTTTGTTCTCTGTACTCACCTTTCTTCGCGGACGCATAAGGATGGTTGCCGTCGTAATTCACTACTCTGGGTGTGATGGTCGCTCCAAACGAAAACGGATTCGTGTTTGTTAGGCCGGCGCGGCAGGCGTATTCCCATTGGGCCTCGCTTGGAAGACGATAGGTTCTGCCAGTTGTCTTCTCCAATCGCGAGCAGAATTCCCGCGCGTCGTTCCAGGACACCTGTTCTACAGGCAGATTGTCGCCTTTGAAATACGATGGCGAGGGGTTATCGTCCTTCATAACGGCGCGCCATTGAGCTTGGGTTACCTGGTGCTTCCCCATGAAAAAAGACGGTACGGTGACTTGATGTTGTCGACCCTCGCTTTTGGAGTGGCCGGCCTCGCTTTCCGGCGAACCCATCGTGAATGTTCCCCCTGGAATCTCGACCATTATCAGGTTCACTCCATCGCCGAGGTCTTCAGAGAAACAACGCGCCTGCTTTCTGGTCCTCTCGATCTCCTTGCCGGAGACATCGAGTTTTACTGTATGAAAGTCAAAAGTGACTTTGGGCGGGGCGTGAGCCGACGCCGAGAGCGGTCTCTCTTGGAGAGGCGCCGGTTCAGCATCGGGCTTCGCTTCTTTCCTGTCATCATGAACCGCCGCCTTGAGAGGAATGCCACGCCGGGCCGCTTCGAACTCCAGCGCTTTGCTCAATTGCCGCCAGCCGTCTTCTTCGTACAACTCGACCCATTGAAACTCGCCTACTTCTTCGGGCATTTCGCTATGTTCAATGGGCTCGATCAGAGCGGGGATCAAATAGATGTCGTCTTCCAGCTTTTCTTGCCAGAGATCGAGAGCGGTCCGAATCTCACGCTGGACGAACCCCCGCTTCTTTACCGAACGAGTCGACAGACAGAGGATGAAGAAATCAGCATTCTGAATGGCTTTTTTGATCGCCGGCCGCCACTTCTTACCGGGCAGCAGATCGACTTTATCCATCCAGGGGTTGAAGCCGGAATCCTTCAGCCGCTGGTAAAGCTCTTTTGCGTGCTTTAAGTCTTCGCGTGCGTAGCTGATGAATATCTGGGCCATTCATGTGCCGGCAATGAGCCATTGCGCTCGAGATGAAAAACTCTTTATGCGAGACCGTGGCTGTAGGCGATGCTCGGCGGCAACGTCGCGCGACTTTCCGTTAATGAGCAAGCTTTGTTTATCGAGCTTCGTCTATTGCCGCCTTTCCTTTTACCCTAGACCTGTTGAGCTGAGCAAGGCTGACGAACAT
>JAHFUG010000645.1 GCA_023265195.1 Blastocatellia bacterium
CAATTGCTGGAAGCTCGAAACGGCTGCGTTCCGGTCCGTAAAAGCGTGATGCGTCAGATGCAAACCGAAGCGGACCCGTCAAACCGCGAACGCCTGGCGATGCTCGAGACGGTGATAGACAAGCACATGCTGATCCCGCCAAAATTCGCACGGTATCCCGAAGTCGAGGAAGCGCTGTGGCGAACCGTGCAGCAGGTTTTTTTAGGTCATCTGACAATAGACGCCGCGCCGCGGATCATGAGGGAACGCGTGAAAGAGATCGTGCATGGATCATGACCAATCAAAGAATCGAAGAATCTGATGATCAAGTGAGCGCCCAGGCTATTGACGCACCGCAATATCCGGTCGCTCTGGCGAAAACGACATTTCTTATCACCGGCGCTCATGGGTTCATCGGCGCCTGGATCGTCAAGCGGCTTGTCGCGGCAGGCGCCCGCGTGGTGATCTTCGACGCCGGAGCGGACGCCCGCCGATTGCGTTTGATAATGGAGGACTCGGAGATCGCTTTTGCGCGGGCAGTCAAGGGCGACGTCACGGAAGCGGGCGCTCTGGCTCCGGTGATCGAGGAGTTCGGCGTTACGCACATCATTCATCTGGCCGGTTTGCAAGTGCCAACCTGCAAAAACAATCCGCGGCTTGGCGCCTTGGTGAATGTCCTCGGTACGATCAACGTTTTCGAAGCGGCGCTGACCTGTGGAATAAGCAAAATTGTTTATGCGAGTTCCGCCGCCGTCTATGGAGCTACCGATGAGGATCGTCCGTTGACGGAGCGCGACCCGCCGCGGCCTTCTACGCACTACGGCGCCTTCAAACGCTGCAACGAGGCGAATGCCCGGGTCTACTACCTCGATAGCGGCTTGAGCAGCATTGGCTTGAGGCCGCTGACCGTGTACGGCGTCGGGCGCGACTTCGGCCTGACCTCGGACCCGACCAAGGCAATGAAAGCGGCGGTAGCCGGGCGGCCGTTTCATATTCGATTCGGGGGCCGTACCGATTTTCTGTACGTGGCGGATGTGGCCGACATCTTCATCAGAGCGGCCATGTCTGATCTAACCGGCGCGAACGTGTTCAACTTGCACGGCGAGACGGCTCGCGTAGCCGACGTCGTAACGGAGATCGAGAGCGTTCTTCCGGAATCGAGGGGAACTATTACGGTTGCCAGTGAACCTTTGTCGATACCACCCGAGATGGATGATGGGGCGATTCGGGCTGCGTTGGGGCCGCTGCCGAGAACGCCATTAAAACCCGGAGTACGCGACACGATTAGCCGGTTCGCCGAACTCCACCGAGAAGGCCGCCTTGACACAAGCGACCTCGATCAATAGTCCGGAATTATAGCCGAGCCGATGTTAGCAAGAGGCGGAAGACGGTCCCTAGTGCGGCCAGAGCCAGCCGAACACTCCTGCCGTCAGCAAAGCATACACGAGGCCGTCGAACATCGTCCTCAAGGTCGCGCCCCAATTCCGTTTGTACCAGATGGAATTTTGCAGGAGACCTATTGAGTAACCGGTGAAAGCCACACAGCCGGCGAACCTGAACACGGACAAGTAGGGCGCGCCACGCTGCAGAGCGCTGCCGGCGACATAACCGGCAATGATGCTGATCAGGATCGAGTAAAGGAACCATAGCAGCAGGCTCTTTCCAATCGATGGCGGGCCGGCGGGCGTGAACGTCGCGAACGCAACTGGGCCGGCCGTCATCTTGTCGATAAACGCTTGCGACTTCATGCCTTCCATCGAGCCCGCGCAAGGTATCGCGTAATCGCCGGGCGGGATGTTGAATGGGCGAAGGGCCTCCATGACCTCGTCTTCCTTCGGTAGCTTCCGAAAATCGTTTCGGTGGTAGGTGAGAAGCATGTGTATGACGGAGCTCGCCAGAAAAACGACCACCGCCGACACAAGGATGGGCAACCAAAGCGACGTAACTGACACCATTGGGGCATCTCCTTATTTTAGAAATCCGGCTCCGCGGCCCGCCGGTTGAAACCGCGGAAGATGCTAGTTCCTGCAAGCTCGCCGCGCAAGGGGAAGGCGGCGCTCGAGAATCTTTTCCGCGGGCCCGGTATTTTTGAATCGGTCAATTACCCAATATTTCGCGGTACACCTCAGCGTCAACATTCCCCCCGCTTACCACGCAGCACACTGACCGGCCTTGAAATACTTCTGGCTGGGTCAGGACGGCGCCGACGCCGAGCGCGCCAGTTGGCTCCGATTTCAGATTCGCCAGCGAGAATAGCAGCCGCACTCCTTCCTCGATCTTTTCCTCGGGAACTTCAACTATGGAAAACAACCCATCCCGCAAGACGGCCCAATTGTGGTTGCCAACGCTAACCGTGCGCGCTCCGTCGGCTATCGTTTGAGGCTCGGTCTCGTTGTAGACAATGCGGCCCTCGCGAAGCGACCTTGCGGCGTCATTGGCGAGGAGCGGCTCCGCGGCGACGACCTTGACGCTCTTGCCGGACTCGCGAACAGCGGTCACGATTCCCGCCGTGAGCCCGCCGCCGCCGATTGGCGCGATGATGTAGTCGAAGGTCCGCGCCATTTCACACAATTCTTCTCCGAGACTCGCGTTGCCTCTTATCACCAGCGGATCGTCATAGGCGCTGGAGACGTAAGCGTCGGGATGATCGGCGGCAATCTCGTTCACGCGCTGAGCGCGGCTCTTCGCCAGCGTGTTCACGAGATCGACGTTGCCGCCGTACTCGCGCACCGCCGCGACTTTCACTTGAGCGGAATTATCGGGCATCACGATCGTGCACCACTTGCCGAGAAGCTTGCAGGCGTAAGCCATCGCTTGTCCGAAATTCCCGGACGACGCGGTAATGATTTTTCGTTGAGGAACCTGCGACGCAAGATTGTAAGCCGCGCGAAGCTTAAAGCTGCCCGTGTGCTGGAACGTCTCGGTAGCGATCGTCAGGTTAACTCCAAGGCGGGCGCTTAGCCGCCCCGATTCGACGATCGTCGTCGGCCTGACGACGTCGCGAAGTGGTTTGTTGTTTGTGTTGGTCATGTTCTCCGCTGATTCGGCCCCGCGGTGAGCTCATCATACGATGGACGCTCTTTTTGCGCGAGGCTGTTTCTCTCCCAGAATACGCCGTCCGTGTATCCCTG
>JAHFUG010000299.1:0-7346 GCA_023265195.1 Blastocatellia bacterium
CCGAGACGTATGAATTTCTGCGCCGCAACGTTGAGCGTTTCGGGACCGCCGTTAAACCGCTGCCGTTCGGGCTCGGGCGGGCCGAGTCGCAAGCCGAGTTCGCCTCTTACGAGCACTTCACGGCGATGTCGAGAAACCGCGATTACTACCGGCCTGGCCACGGCGAGGCGCTCATCACGCAGCGGCTGCGCAATCAAGCGGCCCTCGGGCGCGGCGACGCGTCGGAACTGCTAAGCGACATCGAAGGGATTCTCGACGCCCGGTTCGCGGCCCGCGGCATTACGGCGCGGATTCGCCGGCTGTCGGACGTGCTGCGCGAGCAAGGGATCGTTCGAGTGGACTTGTTGAAGGTTGACGTGGAAGGCGCCGAACTCGATGTATTGCGCGGCATCGATGATCCCGATTGGAGCCGCATCGATCAGATCGTGTTGGAGGTTGAAGATGAGCAAGGCCGGCTTCAGGAAGTGATCTCTCTGCTTCGAAAGCATGAGTACGAGGTTGCGATCGATACCGAGGAGACACTGAGCGGTCTCGGCGTCTACAACGTCTATGCATGGCGGCCGAACCGCCGACAGACGGGATCATTAGCCGCGGCGCGTTCACTGCCCCTTCGCTCATCAGAGGCGGATCGGCATGTCCGGGAATGGCGAGAGCTTTACGATCAGATGTACGCCGACGGCGCCGAGGCGGCGGGTGACTTCAATCTGACCAGTTGGGTGAGCAGCTACACCGGCGCGCCGATCCCGACCGAGGAAATGCGGATATGGGTGGAGGAGACGGTCGCTTCCATTGGGGCGCTCGCGCCGAAACGAGTTCTGGAAATCGGATGCGGGACGGGGCTGTTGCTGACGCGGCTGGCGGCGGCCTGCGAGCGGTACGTCGGCCTCGACTCCTCGGGGCGAGTACTGGAGCAAGTGGGCCGGTATCTTTGCGCGCGGCCTGATCTTGGACATGTGGAGTTGCGGGAAGGGTTCGCGCACGACCTCGATGAATTCACCGACGGCGGTATGGATCTAGTGATCCTGAATTCCGTGGCGCAGTACTTCCCGGACATCGATTATCTGCTGACCGTGCTGCGCGAAGCGATTCGCGTCACCGCGCGCGGAGGGCATGTGTTCGTGGGTGACGTGCGCAGCTTGCCGCTGCTAGAAGCGTATCACTCGTCAGTTGTGCTAGCGGCCTCGGATGACGCGGCGCCGATGAGTGAGTTGCGCATTCGCGTGCGGCAGGCCTGTCAACAGGAAGAGGAACTCGTAATTGATCCGGCGTTGTTTGAAACTATTGGCCGCGCTTGGAGCGCTATTGGGCGTGTCGCGATCGCGCCGAAAGCGGGAGCCTACGACAACGAACTGAGCCGGTTTCGATATGACGTGACGCTTCGGATTGGAATGAAGGAACAGGCAGCTACGCCGGACCGCTGGGTGTCGTGGGATTCGGCCGGCGCGTGGCGCGAGACGGTTCGAACGGCGCTGGCGACGGCGCCGGGCGCCATTGGCTTGCGAGGCATGCGCGATGGCCGAGTGGCGCCCGCCATAGCCGCGGCGCGAGCGATCACGGCGAGCGAAGACGCTACCCGGACTGTCGACGTTCTGAGGGCTCGATGCTCCCAGGCGGTGGGCGAGGACCCTAATGCCATTTGGACACTCGCTCGCGACTTGCACGTAGCGCTCGACTGGAGAGGGGCCGGAGCGGGAGGCGTCCACGACGTCGTATTTCGGCCGGAATGCGTTGCCCAGACTGCCGCAACCGAGACGGTGCTGCCGCTCGCGTCGTATCAGCGGTATGTGAACGAGGGTGCCCAAGGTCTCGGCGCAACGCCGTTCGCTATCCGGCTCCGGGACGCGTTGCGCGCTAGTTTGCCCGACTACCTTGCGCCGGCCGCGGTGGTCGTGTTGCCGGCGTGGCCGTTGAACCCGAATGGCAAGATCGACAGGCGCGCGCTGCCGCCTCCCGAGTACGTATCCGCCGACACCTATCGCGCTCCACGCACTCCTCACGAAGAGATACTCTGCGCTTTGTTCGAAGAGGTGCTCGCCGCGCCCCGAGTAGGCATCGCCGACAACTTCTTCGATCTCGGTGGGCATTCGCTGCTTGCAACCCGGCTGGTGAGCCGAATTCGCTCGCAGCTCGACATTGAGGTTGCGATCCGGACGGTGTTCGAAGCGCCAACGGTCGAGCAGTTGAGCGCGCGCCTGCATGAGACCACCAGCGGCCGGCCCGCGTTGACACGTCGAGTGCGCCCGGAACCATTGCCGTTATCCTACGCCCAGCAGAGGCTGTGGTTCATCGATAACCTGAGAGGGGCCAGCACCGAATACACGGTGCCGATTAGATCGAGGCTCCGCGGAGAGTTGGATTATGCGGCGCTCGAGCGGGCGCTCAACACGATAGTCGAGCGGCACGAGAGTCTGCGGACACATTTCGAGGAAACCGACGGCGAGCCGGCTCAGGTCATCGATCCGCAAGCGCTGATCACAATGCCTGTCGAAGACTTGAGCGGATTCGATGAACAGACGCAGTCTGAGCAAGTAATGGAGACGCTGAGGCAGGAAGGCATCAACCCGTTTGATTTGTCACGAGGTCCGCTCTTGCGGATCAAGCTCCTGAAGTTAGGTGAACGCGACCATGTGTTATTGCGCACCATGCATCACATAACGTCGGACGGGTGGTCTGAAGACGTCTTCAACGGAGAGCTATGGGAGCTTTATGAAGCCTATCGAGAGGGCCGGGAGAATCCGCTCAGGCCATTGACGGTGCAGTACGCGGATTTCACTTTGTGGCAGCGGCAATGGCTACAGGATGAATGGCTAACGGAAGAGATGTCTTATTGGAAGCGGCATTTGGCGGGAATACCGGATCTGCTGGAGTTGCCGACCGACAGACCGCGGCCGGCGATTCAGACGTTCGAGGCGGAACTCTGCCGGGTGAAGTTGAGCGCCGAGCAAGCGTCGGCATTGAAGCGAATGAGTCGGAGCCATCACGCGACGCTTTATATGACGATGCTTGCGGCCTTCGGAGCGCTGCTGTCGCGGTACAGCGGTCAGGACGACGTCGTGGTTGGGTCTCCCATTGCGAATCGGCAGGACGCCAAGTTGGAGGAGTTGATCGGATTCTTCGTGAACACGCTGGTGATGCGGATGAGGGTGCGAGGCGAGAAGAGTTTTCGCGAGTTGCTCGGCGAGACGCATCGAACGGCGTTGGAGGCATATCAATACCAGGACGCTCCGTTTGAGCGGTTGGTGGAGGAGTTATCGCCTCGGCGGAGATTGAATACGCCGCCCATCTTTCAGGTGATGTTCTCAATGCAGAATGCGCCGCGGGAACCGTATCGGGTGAAGGGTCTGGAGGTGGAAGTAATCCGAGGAGACTACCCTCGGGTGATCGTCGACCTGGAGGCGTATGCGGTCGAACAGGGTGATGAGATTGAGGTGTTCTGGGTCTACAACCGCGATCTGTTCGACCGATGGCGGATGGAGCAGATGGTGCGGCTCTATATTCGGGTGCTGATAGCTGTGGCGGCCAATCCAGACCAGGAGATTCGGCGCATTCAGTTACTCGATGAGAATGAACTGCGGCAGATTCTGGAGGAATGGAACGACACCGAACGCGAGACACCGAAGGCGACGCTGATCGAGTTGTTCGAGGAACAGGCCGGAAGAACACCTGGCTCTGAAGCGGTGATCGGCGAGGCGGTGAGGCTCAGCTATGACGAGCTGAATAAGCAAGCCAATCGCTTGGCGCGGCTCTTGATAGCCGAGGGGATCGGACCTGAAGACGTTGTGGCGTTGGCGATGCCCCGGTCGCCGGAGATGATCGTTTCATTGCTCGGGATATTGAAGGCCGGGGCGGCGTTTCTGCCGCTGGATGTGAATCTTCCCGCGAGGCGGCTGTCCTTTATGCTGGAGGATTCTCAGCCGGCTTGCACGCTTACGATGTCTGAGCTTACCTCACGGTTGAACGGCAATCGGCGGCGCCTCATCCTTGATCATCAGGAAGTGATTGACGCGCTCGCTCGGTTCCCTGATGACAACCCGATAGACCGGGATCGTTCAAAGCTACTGACCCCAAAAAGTCCGGCCTATGTCATCTACACTTCCGGCTCGACGGGCGTTCCTAAGGGTGTAGTAGTCCCACACTCGGCGCTTCTCAATAAGATCTACACACTGATCGACTATCTTGGCGTCACCCAAGAAACCCGCTTCGCCGCGACAACTTCAATCAGCTTCGACCCCCTGCTGGAACAGATATTCTGTGCACTGTGCTCAGGCGGAACGTCAGTGATCGTACCCGACAGCGTCCGTGACGACGCTGACGGCTTCAACGCATTTGCGGTCGAGCATCGGCTAACAATGCTCGACCTCACGCCCGGTGTGGTCGAGCGTCTGATACGGGATACCAGTTGGACCGCGCGTCTCGACGCGCTTATCGTCGGTAACGATGTCTTTCCCGCGAACCTTGCAAGCGAGCTTCGCTTGACTCGCATGGCGCGCCGAGTCTTCAACTTTTATGGCCCCACGGAAACCTGCATCGACGCGTCGGCCCATGAGATTGCTGAAACGCGGCCGCCGGGTTCAGTGCCGATCGGAAAGGCGCTGCCGAACTACAAGCTTTACGTGCTTGATGGGGCGTTGGAGCCAGTTCCGATGGGAGTGGCTGGGGAACTCTACATCACCGGCGCCGGCCTGGCGCGAGGCTATCTGAAGCGGTCCGCATTGACGGCTGAACGCTTTGTTGCCGATCCATACGGCAAGCCCGGAACGCGGATGTACAGGACTGGAGACCTGGCGCGCTGGCGCGTGGACCACAACCTTGAGTTCCTGGGGCGAGCCGATCAGCAGGTCAAGATTCGGGGCTTTCGAATCGAGCCGGGCGAGATCGAGGCGGCGCTGCAAGAGTGTCCGGAAGTCGCGCAGGCGGTTGTCATCGCGCGAGAGGACGCGCCTGGCGAGAAGCGGCTGGTGGGCTACGTCGTGACGGCGCCTGGCGCGAGCATCGATACGACCGCGATTCGCCGGCAGGTGGCGCAGCGGCTGCCCAGCTATATGGCGCCGGCGGCCATCGTTGAATTGGAGGCGCTGCCGCTGACGGAAAACGGCAAGCTCGATCGCAAGGCGCTGCCGACGCCCGAGCTGATCTCGACGGTCGCGTGGGAGGCTCCGCGAACGCCTGAAGAAGAGATTCTCTGCGCGCTGTTCGCCGAGGTGCTTGCGGTTGAGCGGGTTGGAATCGACGACAACTTCTTCGAGATCGGCGGCCACTCGCTGCTGGTGACTCGGTTGGTCAGCCGGATACGCGCGGCGCTGGGAGTGGAGCTAAAACAAATCGCCTTGTTCGAGTGGCCGACCGTCGCCGAACTCAGTCCGAGGTTGAGGAAGACCGGCAAATCGTCAGAGCCGTTGATGAGTCGGCAACGACCAGAACGGCTGCCGCTGTCTTACGCGCAGCAACGGCTCTGGTTCTTGGACCGGCTTGGAGGATCGAGCAGCGAATACAACATGCCGCTGGCGCTGCGATTGAGGGGAGAACTGGATAAGACGGCCCTGGAGAAGACCATCAATACAATCGTCTCGCGGCACGAGAGCCTGCGGACGCATTTTATCGAGATGAGCGGAGAACCTGTGCAGGTCATCGAGCCGGAGCTAAGGATCGAATTGCCCGTGGAAGATCTAAGCGCGTTGGATGAGAGGGCTCAGTGGAAACGAGTGATGGCTTCGCTGAGAGAGGAATGGAGTCATCCGTTCGAGTTGGCGCGCGGAGCGCTGGTGCGAACGAGGCTGCTGAAGTTGGGGGAAAGAGATCATGTTCTAGTCAAGACCATGCATCACATCGTTTCGGACGGTTGGTCCGAGGGCGTGTTCAACCGAGAGATGGGTGTGTTGTATGAAGCATTCAGCGAAGGCGGTGAGAATCCGCTTCCTGCGCTGACGGTGCAGTATGCGGATTTCACAATGTGGCAGCGGCAGTGGCTGCAAGAGGAATGGCTCGCGGGAGAGTTGGCGTACTGGAGACGGCAGTTGACTGGAATCCCCGAACGGCTGGAGTTGCCAACCTACAGGGCGCGGCCTTCGGTTCAAACGTATGAGGCGGAATTCATTGAAGTGAAACTAAGCGCGGAGGAAACGGCGAGGTTGAAACGCGTAAGCCAGAGCCATCAGGCGACGTTGTATATGACGATGCTGGCGGCGTTCGGAGTGCTGTTGTCGAGGTACAGCGGGCAGGACGACATCGTGGTGGGATCGCCGATCGCGAACCGGCAAGAGGCTCGGTTGGAGGAGCTGATCGGCTTCTTCGTGAACGCGCTGATTTTGAGAATGAGAGTGAAGCCGGAGATGAGCTTCGGCGAGTTGTTGGTTGAGGTGAGGAAGACGGCGCTTGAGGCTTATCAGCATCAGGAAGCGCCGTTCGAGAAGCTGGTGGAGGAGCTATCGCCGCGGCGGAGCCGGAACACAACGCCGTTGTTCCAGGTGGTGTTCGGCTTCGAGAATGTATCGTCGATACCGGAGCGGTTGAAGAATCTGACGGTCGAGCCGATATCGGGAGATGAGATGCGTGTACGGTTCGACCTCGAGGTGCACGCTCAGGAACGCGATGGCGAGATCGAGATATGTTGGATTTACAACCGCGATCTGTTCGACCGGTGGAGAATGGAGCGGATGGCGGGGCACTACCTGCGAGTGCTGGAGGCGGCGGCGAGCAATCCGGATGAGCGGATTCGAAACATCAACCTGATGGGAGAGGAGGAGCAGAGGCGAATTCTGGAGGAGTGGAATCGAACTGAGCGGGAGATACCGAGGGCGACCCTGCCGGATTTGTTTGAGGAACAGGTTCGAAGAACGCCCGCGGCGGTGGCGGTGGTCTCGGAAGGACGAGAAATCACCTATGCCGAGTTGAATGAAAGAGCGAACCGACTAGCGCACGTGCTCATCGCTGAGGGGATCGGGCCGGAAGACGTAGTGGCGGTGGCGCTGCGGCGATCACCGGAGATGATCGTGGCGTTGCTTGGGATACTGAAGGCCGGAGCAGCTTACCTGCCGATCGATCTGGAGTATCCCGCGAAACGGATCGCACTGATGCTGGAGGACGCCGAAGCGGTTTGCGTGATCACGACCGGCGAGGCGGAGGAACACTTGCCGAATAGACCGCGCAGGCTGTTGCTCGATCGCCTAAACTCCGGAGAACTGGGTCGGGCATACTCCTTAGCTAATCCCGACGACGGCGATCGAATGCGGCCGTTGAGACCTACGAATCCAGCGTATGTCATCTACACGTCCGGCTCTACCGGCAAGCCCAAAGGCGTCGCCGTCACTCACCTCTGCGTCATCAGTCTCATCCGTGAGTTCCAAAGG